>NZ_JBSVWB010000033.1:0-72162 GCF_054071795.1 Pseudomonas sp. SDO5271_S396 | reverse complement strand
CTAATTGGCCTCAGTTTAAGGCAAAGAGGTGTCTACGAAACCCGGGGCGATTCAAACCATTGAGGACGATGAGGGTAAAAAGACAATTGTTCCTTACTTGCCTCATCAAGAGAGCTTTATGGCAGGCAGTAACCATGCCCTCAAGCTTATTCCGATCATTGCAAAATCCGAGTACGGAAGACTTTACGCCGGTAAGTACAAGACCTTCGAGTATGACATCGCCCTCGAGAGCAACAACCTGAGCAGGATGTTTGCAGTCGCCGCGAATCATTGGCCCACTCAAGGCACTGTCAAAAAGGGACTGGACGAGGCATCGGAATTGAATTTTGGCGACATGCCGAACGCTCAAAAGGCAGAGTACGCTGGGCAACTGCTGGATCGCATCGACTCTGATGACATGGGTAAAGGCCTCTATGCTCAAGTCCTGGCAGATGCCTTAGCGGAAAACTTGGAGGATTTCGTGGTGCCCGAATACATTCGTGCAGCCATCCTCTGGGCTTGTGAGGCACAGCCAGAGGGCGCCGAATGACGTTCCCCACCGATGAGCAGCGGGCTTATATAGGCGCTTCGCTGGAAGAGAATATCTACCTAAAGGCTTGTCCGGGAAGCGGCAAAACTGAAGTCCTTGCCGCCATGGTGTGCAAGTCGATTCAGAAATGGCGGCGGTTTCCATCCGGAATCGCTGTGTTGACCTTTTCCAATAGCGCGACTGATGAGTTGAAACTTCGGCTCACCGAACATTTGGGAGAGCCACTGGCACATCCCCATTGCGTCTCTACGTTCGACAGCTTCCTTCTCACCCATATCGTGGCAAAAATAGCGAGTCAGATAACAGGTTATCCGGGGAGGGATGGTGACTATCGCATCCGGCTCATCGATAAGACAGCCAACATTTTTCGCACGAAGACCAAGATATGTGGGAGGACGATTTCAGCGTGCAAATATGACTACGACCTGGACAGTAAGCGCTTCGTGTTCGCTACAGGAGAGCTGACGGATGTCCAGCTCAATGCTGCGGAGCTGAGTGCTGAGACCAAGCAGGATCTGGTCGATACCAAAAAGCGGTTTTGGAAGGGCGGGTTCGCAACCTACCGGGACATCGACATGATTGCCCTCATGGCTTTGAGAGGCACTCAGTTCGAAGAATATCTCGCCAAAGTCGTTCGCCGGTTCCCTATTACGGTCGTTGACGAGTGCCAGGACCTGTCCGCGGAGCAGTTGGACATTGTCAGGCAATTAGCTAGGCGAGGAATGAAGTTTCATTTTGTGGGTGACTTGAATCAGTCTATATACGGGTTCAGAAAATCAAATCCAGAGCGCGTACGGAAACTGCTGGATGATCTGCAATTCACTGAGTACGAACTAACTGCCAATTGGCGAAGCGGCCAGGCGATTGTCGATCTTTGCAGTGATCTGCTGAATGTCGCAAAAAGTGCTGGCAACCCAAACATCGAGCCATTGAAGCCGAAGCTGATTCAGTATCAGCAGTGCCCATCGGAGCTAACTCCCCTGATCATCGCCCTTGCTCAAGGCTATCAAGATGTGGTGATCGTTGCTCGGGGGCACAGCACACTCCAACGTTTCTCACGCGGTGGAAAGTTCAGTGTGTTGGAAGACTTGGCTTTGTCCTGTGTATCGATCGAGAGCCAAAACCTAGAGGAGGTGAGGCGCGCACTGAAGTCTTTCGCAGGATGGTTGGCTTTCAAGCTGAATCTCGAAGTCACTCCCGCGAGCCTCTATTGTCCGATTGAGATAGAGTCCAAGCTTGCGTGGCGCCGATTTGTTTTCAATTGCCTCAAATACCTGAGTGTTTGTGGGGCATCAGATATTGGTCTGACTTGGAAGCAATGGGCAGCACTCGCGAAACGTGCGATTCGGCAGATCCCTGACCAACCTTTCGCGTTGGAAGCTATCGCTGCAAAGCTTACAGGCCTTAAGGAGGTAAGCTTAGTCGCACCAGCGGGTTTGGGGTCCCAAGCGCTATCCGCTCGACTATCCATGGCGCATCAGCAACCGGCATCGACACGCCGCTACGCCACGATCCATCAGGTGAAGGGTGAGACTCATGATGTGACTGTTGTTGTCTCGTCGCTCAAATCGGGTTCCCAATCGCATTGGAAGGATTGGCTTAAAGATCCGCTTTCAGAAGCCGCGCGTTTTGCCTACGTCGCTAGCTCCAGGCCTCGTCACCTATTGATTTGGGGCGTGAAGGTGCTGAAACCCAACGAGAAACAGCGAATGGTTGAGCTCGGGTTTGATATCTGTTGAAAGGTATCTGTTTTCGAGTGATAACTAGAAAATGGAGTGTGCACGAAGCCGGCCGAATTCTCAGATGGTCATACTGTTATCGGTGAGTGACTTCATCGTAAAAATTACGGGCGCGCCTACGTTTCCAGCGCAATGGATGGCATAGAGTAAAGGCGGGGGCGAGGTTCCTCCGCCGAAATTTTTTAATGGTCGTTAATCCATTTCATAATTTCATCAAAATCTGCAAGTGTCATGTCCCAACTGCTGGAAATTTCATTGTCAACAAAATCTCTAGCGTCTTTCGTAAAAAAGAGGTTGTTGCTATGACTGTTTTATTTGGTCCTTCTTTCATGTTTTTCACGCCATGTAGCGCTCTCACAACTTCTACACCGACTTTGTTGTCTTCCGCATAGCGTTTGCATTCAATAAAGTATTTGTTTTTGATTCCAAGTTGGTCGGTGGATATCGCAATAATGTCTTTTCCGCCATCTCGAGTTCTTTTGGTAAGCTCAACTTCAAAACCTTTTTTTCGAAATATTTCCGCGATCAACTCTTCGAATTCACGAGGTGATATTTCTCTTATTAGCTTTGGGTTGCTTTTAAGTGTCGTGATCAGTTCGGGGATCGATTGCCAAAGCAAGTCGAGGTCATCGGCTTGGTAGAACTCTTGTAAGTACTCAATTCTTGGTTCGTTTAAAGTGTTCGCGCCAGTTGAGTTGTCAATGATGAAATTTAGGATTTCTGACGGGTATTCTGATGCTTCAAAGTTTAATGAGATATTGTTTCCACATTTGGCACAGGATAGTTCGCAGATAAGCTCGTAGATGCTTTCGGCTCCCATTGATCTTTCGGAGCCGCCTGTGCACTCAATGCTGAAGTCATCAATAGGCATGGTGTTTTTGATTTTGCACTTATGACATTCGTACTCAATATCACCGCAAAAATTCCACATTTTTAAATATTTCCTTGGGTAACTCTAATGTTACGTTTTTTTCAAAATGCTCAAAGTGAGCGTACACGACATTAACCGGGATGGAGAAATACATTGTTAATCGGATTTGCCAGGTCGTAAATTGACGCGGCGATCGAGCGCATTGGTAGGCTTGAGTCGATCCAGTTGATTAGTATGTTCAAACGTACCGGGAGACGGTGCGGCCTGTTTATTTACAGGGTTCGGCACTGGTACTTGGGTTGGTGTAAGCGGGAGCGCTGAATTAGACGCTGTTGACGCTTGAACGAAAAGCACGTTTCCTATGACGAAACCGGTAATCAGAAGTAAGACGATGAGCAACCACACCCTGACATAATGTGTCGACTGACTCCTCAAGTAATCCCGGTTGCTGATCCGAACAGGGTTCAAAGCATTGTCAACCTCGGCCAGTTGAAGTACTCCATGGTAGTTTCGTTTTAGCAACTCTTCGATTGAGTCGAACGCCCTGTCAAACTGGCTGAGCGAACTGGAACGCGCACTAAAAACCCAAATGCTCATTAATAGGCACAAGATAACCACGACCCAAATGTAGGTCGAGGAGAATATCGCGCTGGTACTGGTGTCTTTGAGACCGTTGACTACCACGACGGTTAGCACAAATGTTAATAATACAAATATACCATTTTTAAGCGAGTCGATAAACGAATCAACGAGGTCATGGGTTTTTTTTACTGCATCGACGAGGATATCGGTGATCTTGCCCTTTACTTCAAGGTAGCTTTCTACGTTTTCTTTTAAATAAATTTGATAGTTTGAGTGGATCGCGTGAATTATTTCTGGATGATTGGATAGGTTTTTCAATTCGGTTATATACAGCGACAAGACATTGCGGGCGAGTCCGATTTTGTCAGCGTTTCCACCATCTCCGTAAGCCCAAGTTACCAATTTATAGAGTATGTCGGATCCTTCGGTCAAGTCATCTAGTGGTCCCGTTCCCGCTATTGTCTTGTATCCACAAATACGATATTCGAGGTGGTCCTTATCATCTAACTCTGCGGAGCTGGCAATAAATATCGCTGAGACTAGAGTTCGCGCTTTTTTAAAGAAATTATCAATGCCTCTCACACCGGTTGCTGTCGTAAGATTGAAGTCCTGCGGCACAAAAATGCCCGGCAAGGTTCTGCTAAAACAATTGTCCTGGAAAATTTCGAAGACAGACTTCCGGTTGATCTCCTGCTGTTGGTCACCGGTATTGGCTGCCGTATCCGCAGAACATTGAAACGAGATGCTTGAACTGGTAGCCGCCGCGATTGGAGCAAAGCATTCAAAAATCAGTGCACCCTCCATGCGTCCAGCCAAAACTTTTAATACCTGGAGAGTAGGGGTGCTTTCTAAGTAAGCGCCGAGCAAGGCCGGTGCGTATAAGGACAGTCGTTGATGTTGCACCGTTTTATGTACGATGAGCTCCACTGACATGCGGCATGTGTCATCTTCGTCATTCAGTTCGAAGAGCTCGTTTACGCGCGCGCAGCTTGCTTCGGAGAAGTCCGTTACACACCTTGAGTCCTCGTCGTATCCGATTGTCAGGGAGAACCTGTCACGGGGCGAAATCTGCAGTCGCCAGTACTTAAACGCATCATCTACTATGTCTCGAGCTTTAGAGATAGTGCAGAGCTCACCAGCGTTAAGTCTGTATTGGTCGAGCCGTTCCTCTGCTGATGAAATAGTTAGGCGAGAGGTGAAAAGGCTGCTGAGCATTTATTTCAGGTCCCAGGGCTTTTCGGTGAAGATTCCTGCAACATTAGGTGCGTCCAGCACCAAGACTGATTGGCCCGCCGGAGTTTTCGAATACCAGATCTTGTCGGGAAGATCAGGAATATCCTCGTCGTACGCCACACTGATTTGATCGGAGACTTTGATAGTTTGACGGCGAAAGGGTACTGCTGACGGGACTAGAGTGAACTGCCCATCAAATTTTCGTTTTTCCGGAAGCGAGCGTAACGTGGTCACGAGGTTTGGCAGCTCCTCGGCAAGTGTGGTGCTCAGTGGAGCATAGCTGGCAAACGTTTTGGTCACGAAATCATCGAAGTTCAACGTTTCGGTCTGCTTAAATGCCGCGATGGTGGCGTTGCGGAGGATCGTATAATCGACCGGCGATACACTCTTGACCTTGCCAAGTGTCTTCACCACCCACTTGACAGCGGTTTCGGTATTGAGCGCATCACTGCGTAGCTGTTGTAGCTCCAGCACCTCCTTCCACCAGTAGGTTGACGGTCGGGAGTGCGTGTCAAATACGAAGACTTGTTCCAATTTTCCTTGGGCATCCATGCTTACTTTGCAAGCCTTGTAAATTTTATTGGATTCACCAAGGCCAATTTTTTGTTTCAGATCGGTTTCATCAATAAATCGCTGATGCTCGATCTTCACCCCTAAGTAGGATAGCGAGCCTCCATCTACATAAAGGAATTGGAGAAAACTCCCTTTATTGAGAAGCCCCTTACCTGACCTATCCAGGTGCCCATAACGCTCTTCAGTATTTACTTCGATGCGCAGCAAACGTTCGGCTAGTGTCTGGGTCTCAGGCGCGGTTACCAGGTCTTTGCTGCCGAAAAATGCATTCAGGGAAGTTGCGAATTCGGTTGTTGGACTGGCCAATGTGTACAGGCGGTTCTGCGGACGCCCATGAATTTCTAATAGCAAGGCGCTCAAATAGGCTTCGAGATCTGCTTTATCTACGGGAATGGCAACGGAATTACATGTCTCAGTCTCGATATCGAGGTGATGTAGGCTTGTGCTGAGAATTTTGGCCTCGAGCACCGAAGCGATTCCATTCATGATTTTTCCTTCTGAAAACAAAGTGCGCCAATGTAATGTCTGATCCTAGCGCTTTTGCCAGCGGTCAGCGATTACATTTTGATATCACTTGGAAATCATCCCTGATTGATCCGGGGTCACGGTGGCGTAAGTAGGAGCGCAAGCGTCATCTTTATGAACTCTTCGTTGCGGTCAATCGCGGCCAAGGCGCCGCGAACGTTGTCGGCTACCTCTGACGAGCCGCTCCACCCAATTGGAAAGCTCCAGAATCGCCGCTTCAAGGGCGAGCTGGTTTTCGTTAATTTTGACGAGCAGTGAAGGGAGCAGGTCTGAATTTGGCATCGCGAATCCTCCGTGAAGAACTCGGCGTAGCAGTCGAACGTTGATAGGGTGATTTACTGCCGCCCCTTCCTATACAAGGGTCGATTCCCCAAGACGACAAACAAAGAACCGGTGGTGCTCGTGACAGGCCTGTGTGAAAGCCTGCTCAAAAATTGCTACAAGGTGAAGAGATAAAGTAGGACAGGCTAGGCGAGCCGGGGCTGCGGTGGATCCAATCCATCATGGACGCAATGCACCACCCACGATGGGTAATAAAGCGGTGTAACAGCGAGTCACTCCAGAGTCAGCTCTGCGCTTCGGTCCCCATTAGTGGGGCACTCTGGAAATTTAATCTTTTTCGATTTTAAGAAAGGGATTATCGGGCGGTATCAATTCAAAAAATAGCTTTGGATCCTCAATCAAATACCCCTTCAATGTGGTTTTTTTCCTAGGGCCTTGTACTTGGCAAATCCAGATGTTTAGACCGTTGCCTCGCTTCCTGTGGACCTTCAGTTTCTCGAACTGCTTCTGCACCCAGCGCCATTCTTCACCTTCGTGCTCGGCACCCTGTGAGATACCAGGAAACTCCTGAGCGTAGCGTTGGAAGAGGCCAGGTGTTACCAGAAACACAATGCCGTCCACAGTGTGAACCTTGGCCTTGCTGTCGTTGATGATCAGCTTATGACTTTGAATGCCTTCCCTGACCCAATTCAGGAAAACCTGACCAGGGTTATCCGTCGAGGGAATTGAGATTTCGAGAGTGCTTGCTGACGATGCGTCGCTGAGCTCAGGCTCTTCCCGCTCGAACATGTCGAGCAGCGTTCCGAGGTAGTCGGCATCCTCCATCGCAATGGGATCTGGCTGCGATGGGCTTTGAGTTGATCTTGTATTGACAGCTTTGGGTGCTGGCGGTGATACCGGAGCGTCAGTCGAGTGGTTATCGACTGCCATGCTCACCGTTCCGCTGAAAGCCTCGGGGCGGTCTTCGCTCCCCCAAATTAAAGCCGGTTGGATGCGCAGAAAAGTAAAGGTTTGCTGCCAGTTCCCTTGTGCGACAAGAGCGGTCCAGATGGCTTTGCCTGCCGGGGTGGACTCGACCAACCCATGCGACTGGAGTTCGTCGAACACCGCGATGTTGGAGAAGGGAATGCCCTCAATCGATTGCGACAGCAGATAGGCTCGCAGCTTGTCCGTGACCGTCTTGCTGACGAGCCAGAGTGCGTCCTGGGTCAGCCATCCTGCGGCACCTGGCTGGTTGAGTTTCAGCTCGTGCTGAACCAGATGACGCAGTCCGCTGATCAAGTGATGTTGCAGCGAATGAATCGGGGCCTGCAGCGCCTTGCTTGGGTTGCCACCGATGTTTTGCGCGGTGGAGACACGGTCGGCCTGCATCACCAACTCACCGAGCACGCCAGCACGTTCGTACTGACCGGCCAGGACATACAGCAGACTGGCCCATAGCGGCGGAAAGCCACTGAGCCAGTCCAGGATCGTGCGGTCGAGAATCTGGGTGTAGAGCAAGCCTGCGGCGGCGCCGTGCAGGTGATAGTCGCGGCCTTTGAGGTAGCGAAAACGGTAGGGTTGATCCAGGGAACCCTGCCAAGGATGCCAAAGACGGCCATCCTGGCGTTCGACCACCAGGTCCACGGCGATCTTCCCGATGTCATGCAGCAGCGCGCCATAGGCGATGCCCGCCGACCACGCGTCGGTCTGGGCCGCCTGGTCTTCGGGCGCGGCGCCAGTGGGAAGCAGATACGACTGACGCAGTTTCAAACTGCAAGCGACCAGTTCCAGTCCATGGTCGAGCATACCGCCGAGATACGCATGGTGGTGGGTCTCGCTGGCCGGGAGTTGCTGGACCTGTTCGGCGTAGCGATGGATCGGATTTAAATAGAGCTGGATGAACTGCGCGTGGGAGAGGGCGGTGTACTGCCAGATGCGATCGAGCAACTGGCGGCGGTGCTCCGCAGCTAACAAGCTGTGAGCCGACTCGATGGGCAGGTAACCTTCGGCGACGTTGACGGTCAGTGGCGGAGAGGGCTTCTGCCTTTTGCGGCGAAACAGGCTGAGCATCGTGACCTCCGGGAAGTGGCTGGGTCAGTGGCCTTTTAGCCTTTTCGGATAGGGCTCTTACCCTTGACCCCCCATTCCTTTCCAACCCTTACCGTCCTTTTGGCGCGTGTCCCTTTGCGCGGCAATCGGAATATGGATACTGCTAGGCATCGTTTTGTTGGGGCTAGTACGGAAAAGACAAGAGTCGGTACACTGCGGTGCCTATTTTTTGGGTCTTGCCATGAACCTCACTGACGCCACGCTCGTGCTGCTGCTCGCGGCACGTATCCATGGGACCGACGAAGCCGTCCGGGCCTCGGCGAAGAGCGTGGTCAAGAAGTTGCCGCGCAGTAAGCGTGATCTGATCTACAAGGTAATCGATAGCCGAAGTCCGCTCGAGCTGATGGATTTTCTGGCGCAGAACCTGGATGCGGAATGACAGGCTGCGAGTGTGTGCCCATCCCTGACTCTTTGCATCAGAGCCCCGCGGCATGGGGATTTTTCTGGGCGCAGAAAAAGGGCCCAACTCGCGTTGGGCCCTGTGATGCGATTGCAACGGTGAGTTAACGATCAAACTCCATCGTTCATGCATCGTGAGTCATCCATTACCATCTGCTTCAGCTGCTGCTCCAGGTTGAGTACATGCTCCGAGGCGCTTCGGGCCAGACCACTGGCGCGAAAGATCGCGCGTTTGTCAGCTTTGAGCAGGCCGAGCCAGGAGTCGATGTAGCCCTCGTGCCGCAGCTCCCCCTGTATACCGGCGTAGGCACATAAAAAAGCAGCGCCCATCTCGGCGATCAACTCCTCAAACGCGTAGCCTGGCGAGCCGAACGGACAGGCTGACGTCATGCCTTCGCGCTGCAACCGAGAGTGATGCCCGGTCCAGTGCGTCAGCTCATGAAGTGCCGTGGCGTAGTACCCGCCTTCATCGTGAAATTGTGCTTTTGTCGGCAGTTGGATGAGATCCCTGATCGGGTGGTAAAAGGCTTCGTCGGCAGGCCGATGAACGATGCGTGCACCTGAACTTAATAGCAGATTTTCCGCGGCGCTGTTGGGCTGGAAGGGATCACTCTGTTCCGTCTCGAGCAGGGTTTCATTGAGCATTTCGAGCCCCTCCGTTTGCTCGATGTTGAACAGAAAATGTGTCCTGAGAATGCCGAAGTGAGCGACCTTGGGCTGACCGTTTTCATCGAGTACGGGTTGGCCTGACTCGGTCTGTTCCTCGCGCTCCATCGGCTTGTAGAGCACCGCCAGAGTGCTGTGCTCACCCTTACGAATGTGCCCACCGGTCTTTTTGGCTTGGTTGAAGGTCAGCCAACGATCTTGAGTGAACCCCTGCAACCTGGCCTCGGCCCAGAGCAGCGGTAAATTGATGCCCGAATACGGACGTCGTGTGATGGCGTTGACGGGGTAGGGTTGATGACCGATGTAAGCGGAGCCACTTGAGGACCAGGGTTTGATCCAGGGAGCAACGCCTTGGTCTAACGCGGTAACGATCTTGTCAGTTACGTCTTGGTAGATATCGCGCATGGCAATTTCCTCGAGAGAAAACGGAGGAACGCCTTGCCCGTCGGGGGAGGGTTCCCCGGTTGGGTGATGGGTTGGATTGATGCAGGTCTTGCATGCCGCCCGAATGTGGAGGTGGGCGCCGCCCATTGCGCTTAGCGCTGGTGTTCTCCTGCAAGCGCTATCAGCAAGGCGGCAGGCTGACCCGGTTCTTGGAGTAGGCTCAGACTCAATTGCAGCAACGGGTCGTGGTGTAAGTGATCGGTTGGTTCAATGTGGATTACCTCGAACAGCACGTAGGGCTTGTGTGGATAGGCCAGGTGGGCTTCGAAGGCTGCGCGCAATACGTGGCTCAACCGATCGACCTGCAGCTTCTCAGCGTGATCGGATTGCTCGAGCAGTACTGCGCGTTGCCACGCGCCAGGGGTGAACACGATGGGCAACCGAAGGGTGTTCAGTGTTTGCGGTGTAAGTGAGTCGGGCATGGTATGTCTCCGTTGAAAACGCGAAGAAACCTGCCCTGTGCGGGGAAAGATTTCCCCGCAGTGGGTTGAAGAAAATCAAGAGGGCTTATCTCACGAGCAGCGCTCGAAAGGCGCTCAGGAGAGCAGTAGGCGTTCATCACCGTAGCAACGGTCACCGTGCGAGCCACCGAACGCTAATCGCACTTGGGGAGAACCATCATCGAAGTGACGGAGCCTTGAAGGTTCTGGCTACCTGGGAAAGTGCTGTCGATAACAGCGATCCGTACCTTGTATTTAGCTGGACGATTTATCTGGGTCAATCACTGTAGATAGGCTTTTTCACGGGGCTTGTCTTCTGTCTTCCAGTGAAGATTTTTTCGGCTGGGCAAACTGATAAACGGTCAGGCACGGACAGTTTTCAGTAGTAGGCTGTTACTCCTGTCTCAACCATGAAAACGCTCAGAAGAGGGCGAGAGCATGCCGACTCAGCAACCTGTTCAGAATTCACGTGGCCACAGCTGGGCGTACGCATGTGGCACGTCGGTAAAGCGTGGTTATCGCAAATTGAAAGCGTTTGAGTCCCGCCTGGCTGAGCGTGCGGTGACGGCAGGTATGCCCGCAGGTAAATTACTTGTTCGCGGGAGCTTTCTGATTGCCAAACTGGCATTGATCGGAGGATTGCTCTTTGTCAGTGTTTGGCTGGTTACTTTTTTTGTGATGATGCTGGCTGTCATCACTTTGCTATGGTTCAGGGCTTTTGTTGGTTCCGATCATCAAGAGGAAAGTCCAGGACCAGACTACCTAGGTGCTGATCTCTACATCGGTGACTTCGATGACAATGGGCATTATATAGGCGACAGCAAGTCATCTAATTGAACGTTTAGCAGCACCCAATATTTGATCCGTACCTTTGCTCGCTGAATCACTTGCGGCTTTGCTACCGTTCGCCAACATGCCCTGAATCCCGTTGCCGACTGAATATCCTGCCCAGCTCATGGCCCCTAGAAACAGCATTGGTAGCACGATGAACATCGCCCCCATCACATACTCGATCACCTGTGCCGTGACGGTTCCATCCATGAAGCCGGATGTGGGCAGCGATAACAGCACTTGATTGGAAGCCGAAACCTGGTTGTACAGCGTATCGAGCATGCTGGAGTCGACCCAGCGAGCGAGTTCCCACCAGAAGCTCAGCATGTGTAAGGTGAACAGCGCGAACGTCACGGTCATGACAGTTTTCAACTGGTAGGTACTGACCAGCAGGATCAGCGGCAAGCTGATGATGACGCCCATGATCAGGAACGCCTGCACCATCGGCAAGGCGGCGCGTAGTGCATTCATTGCCGGGAAGTTGCTGAAGGAACCGAGGGCCAGCCCGGTATTGGTGGCTAGGTTATTGAGCCCCTGATTGATCGAACCGCCACGAGCGCTGGAGCCGTAGTCCTGATACACCTGTCCGGGCGACATGGACATCGATTGCTGGCGCGGGCTGACCAGCTCGCGCAGGGTGGCATCCTCGATCTCGTTGCTCGAACGCCCAGTCAACCAACCTTTCAGCTGAGTCAGCAGCGAGGGGTCGACCTGCTCGATCAAGCGCTCGCGCAAGCCAACACCGCTATCACTCCACCACTGCTTGCAGGTGGGGTAGCCCGCGCCATTCTCCAGCCGCGGCAAGGAAACATCGCGGTTGTCGTCATACGGCCAGCTGACTCTCGGTGTGCGTGAGCGATCCGTATCGTAGTAGCCGGGTGTGTCGAGAAAATAGCTTGAGCCGATCCAGGAGGCGTCGTGACTTTGTACCTTGTCCAACAGCGGACGGTTGGTGAATAGCCGAGAGCGGGAATAGCCGTAGCAGTCGCGAGTGAAATCGGCGACTTCCTGCAGCAGTACCTGACTGTCGATACGCGAGCTGTCGATCTCCATACGCATTTGTCGGATATCCGGTGTGCAGGGAATGGAAGCGGTGGCCGCCGCGGTTACCCCTTTGCTCAAGGCATGCACCAGAAACCACCAGATCGGAACGTTGGCGGAGCGTTCGCCGATGGTATTGAAGGTCGTCCCCCAGGCGGTTTCCGTCGGTTGGGCCACACTCACGCCGCAGCGCTGGCTCGCCGCATCATCGAACGTCATTGACGAGAGGCTCAACGGAAAGACCGGCGCGCAGCCGAACAACACCACGATGTAGGCCAGCCACAACCGGTTCTCGATCCGCGGAACTGAGAGCAGTCCCTTGTTACCTTCATCCGCGCCTTGCTGACGGGCCGATAGCCATTCCTGCAAGATGATCGCACCAAAGGGTGCAGCGAATAGCCCGGTGTCGGACAGGACGCTCCAGAGGCCGTTGTTGATGATCCAGGACAGCAGGGAGAGGTAAAACTCCAGGTAGCTGTTGGTGCTCATGAGCATGGTGGTGACCTCACAGTCGGGTGAGTTCGACGCAGGTAAAGAGCACGAGCCCTAATGTCCCGATGCGTTTCACGCGCAGTCGATCCTGTGGTCGATATCGGTAGCGCCGAAGCAGATCCCACCAGAGCGCAAAGAGAGCGGCGTAGAGCAGGGCGCGCCACCACCGCAGATAAGGCCGTGCGGATTCGAATGCCTGCTGCCAGACCTCGACACTATCCAGCGCAGTGCGGCCGGTCCAGGCGACCAGCGCGACGGTCAGCATCATCACTGCGGCAATCCCCAGACCTGAAAACAGAGTGAATCGCGGTGAGCGTTTCATGGCTCACTTGCGCCTAGCGTCAGCATCATTGAGTCGGCCCGGCTCAGGATCTCCTTGCTCGACGGTACGCGAAGCATCGGCACCACCGGCATGCCGATCGAGCACCAGGCTGGCGGTGTTGGTGGCCAGCATCTGCCTGACCTGCAGTTCGGTCTGCAGCAGGCGTATTTCGCGCTCCAGAGCGTCGATGTTTTTCGTCAAGGCGGTTTGAGCCGGCTCGGCGGAGGCGATGTTCGGTTCGTGACTGCCCGCCAGCAGCGTGCGCAGCAGTAGCAATGCCTTGTCGAGTACGCTGGACAAGGCTGTCTCGCTGGCCAGGCGTCGCGCCAGCAGATCCTGGTCGGGATCGTCGCGCAGGGCTTCAACCACACCACGGGTCACCGGCAGCATCGGGCTGGAGGCTTTAGTCAGATTGTCAGGGGTAGGCGGCAGAGAGCCCGACAGCAAACCTTGCAGGGCCTTGAGGCGTTCGCTGTAGGCCTCCTGGATCAGCGGCGTCAATCCGCTGCCAGCGGTCGCACGCAGGGTTTCGCAGCTGTCGCAGGTCGCGACTTCGCTCTCGCCCAACACGCGAACAGCCCACTCAGATTCTTCCTGCGGTGAGGCCCAGGTCTGACAAATAGCCCCTCCCAGGCAATCACTGCTACTGATCGAGGCACTGTCATCCACCATACGGTTATGCAGCAGGTTATAGCCTGCACGGACCACGTCGGCGGTCACCCGAATGGGCGTCTGCTCATCACCACCAGCCTTTGAGCCGCCGACCCAGGCCACCCCATTGTTGCCGTTATGGGCCTCGGTGTTTTTCACTGCTGCCACCGCATCACCGCCGGTTTGCTCCAGATTGCCCTGCATTTCCTGGTTCTTGGCCAGCGCGCCCCAACTGGCTTGACCGACCTTGTCCGCCATCTTCTCGGCCATGGCCTGGCAGGTCAGCTTGGAGCGGTCGAAGTCGATACGCCCCTGCATCACCCCGTTACTGAGCAACTCATAGAGACCAGGGTTGGCGCGCTGGATGATCAATGCTGGCAGAGACATCACGGCTTGGGTCGCGTTCTGCACGATGCTGCCCATGATCTGCTGGAAACCTTCGGTGGCACCGTTCAGTTGGTTTTGCAGGGTGTTGGTGAGGCTCATGTTTCCGCACATCATGTTCGCTCGCCATGACCCGCCGACTCCGAGACCACTGGGTCGGTAGAGCGAACTCGGAGAGCCAACTGCCGAGCCGCCACCAATGGTGTACATCACTCGGTCGTCGAGTACTTCGCCTTGAGTGCCCAGGCGGTAATCGCCCTCGGCAGCGTGGGCATGTGTGGCCATGACGAGCAGTCCGCAGAGCAACAGACTCATCACGCCCAACCATGGTCGTGCGAGAAGCCGACTCATGAAGCACCTCCTTCGAAGTCGATGCTGAACAGAAAGGTCTGACCTTCACGTTTGCAGCAGCTATAGGGACGCCACAGCGACCAGGCGTATCCTCCATCCGCACTCTGTACCGGATCGCTGGGGAAGATGGCACACGTAGGCTGAGTCCGAGGGTAGAGCAATTGCCATTTGTGGGTCGAAGCGTCGTTTTCAACGATCGGGCTAGGCGGCCAGTAGCCGTCGCGTTTGGCGGGCGTGAGGGGTAAGTACACATGCGGTTGCCCGTTGCGGGTAATCACATCGCCGGCCCGTTGCGCCATGACGGCGGCCGCCTTGAAATCGTCGGGCTGTACCAGAAAGCCCTGCCGGGGATAAACATTGCCCCACATGTTTCCCGAAGCCGGACGACCGACTTCACGGGTCCCCGGCATGAGCGACTCGGGGTAGAAGCTTTCCGGGATGCCATGACGCCAGGCCAGTGAGTCCAGGGTGCTCAGGTAGTAGGGCATGACCGCAGTTGCGCCGCTGGCGCAGGCGTAGCCGGATTGCGAAGCCAGTTGCGTTGCGAGCCAGCCACCGGGGTGGCCGATGCCATCGACGTTCTTGAAGCGGGGCAGGTTATCGCGGTGGGTGTTTGGGGTGATCAGGTTGCCGCCACCTTCCGCACCGCTGACGGGAGAGGAGAGGGTGGCCATCTCGGTCCAGGGGTTATTGCCCGTGGTGGAGTAGCTTGAGACCACGAGTTCAGGAATGAAATGACGCACCTTGGTCGAGGTTTTGACCGTACAACCGAAGGGCGTGCAGAGGAGCCAGAAACAAATGCCGACGACCCTGTATTCGAGACAGTTTGGAGAAAGCACAGAGGACGTGATGCTGCCGCTGTCCAGCGCCACGCTTGGGCCGCACGTCAGCAGGATGCTTAGCGCTAAGGGCCGTAACTTTGTGGGCGGGATTGACGAGCAGACAACAGGCATGATCCAGGCTCTCGGTGTATGCCTGGGCAGGTTCGGTTAGAGACTGAAGACTGTCAGTGGAAATTATGAAGGCGGATCTATCGGGTTTGTGAGCAGTGAGACTATTATTTGACGTGAAGGGCGCTGCGCAGGATATCGGGTTCCACAAGTAACTGATCTGCGGTAATTTCGAAAATATTGGCGAGCTTGCACAGGACTAACAGCGACGGATTGCCCGTGCATCGTTCGATTTGACTGACGTAGGTGCGATCCACCTCCGCCATGAGCGCGAGCTGCTCTTGGGTAAGGTTCTTTACGCGCCGCATCAAGCGGATGTTTTCCGCCAGCTGCAGACGAAGTTGTTCGTAGTCTTGAGTCATGCGCGCAAATTGCGCCTTGAGGGACTCTCAATCCACGGGATATAGTCTACATTGACATTGATCTAGCCATTTGGTGTTCAGGCCTGTTATCGAGCGTTCATTTGGTGTCGTTAAGATTTCGAGGCTGGGTCCAGCGTCTAACAATAAAATCAGAACTCTAGGGTGTGTATGGACGAAAACTACATTTCAATTCCCGCGGCGGATGGTTGTCCAAGTCTTCTGACACCTTGGGGCAACGAATTTGCTCCGATGATCGAACGTGGCGTGCAATGCGCTCAGGTTTGGCTTGATACGCCCGGCGAGATTCCGCTGTGGTGGGAGCTGGCGCAAACACGTAAGACCTTTCCTGTCGGTGACTGCCAGGATGCCTTTGAAGCCGGATTCTTGTTGAGGATTCAGCAGCGGCTAAGCGGTGTGTCACCCAGCCCCAATCAAAGCTGAGAAAAACGACGTTTAAGACGCGTTCATACTCATGGCTAAACGGCTTCCGGAGTTCAGCAAGCAAGCGTTTCGGCTACTGAAGCCCCAATACCAGCGCCCTCGCAGAGTTGGTATTGGGTAATCGCCACCAACGTCTAGTTAACCGCGTCTTTCAGCGACTTACCGGCTTTGAAACTAGGCGTCTTCGCGGCTGCGATCTTGATGGTGGCCCCAGTTTGAGGGTTACGGCCGTCGCGCGCTGCACGCGCTTTCACCGTAAAGGTACCAAAACCAACCAAGGTGACGTTCTCACCGCTTTGCAACGCAGTGGATATGATGGTTGTGAGGGCTTCCAGCGCGCGTCCGGCAGTGGACTTCGGAAGGTCGGCGGAGCTCGCTATGGCCTCGACGAGATCGTTTTTATTCATGTATGACTCCTTCTGCTGGCTGAATGGTGACGAGTAATTTACTCAGATAGTTCGGGCATATCCAGCACAAAACCGCTCTCCAGCCCTGTGTAGATGTAACGCTATTGGGGCTTCAAATCGATACTTACCTCCAAATTCCACGGGCCTGGTCAATGCGCTCAGCTACCCGAAAAGCCGCCTCTAGCTCTGAACACTGGTATTCCTGCATTAAAGTCCAGCGTTCGGCCTTCTCCTCCGGTTCCGTCATGGCCAGGGCGAGATAAAGACTGGGCGGCACGGCCCGAAACAGCGTTTCGAGCTTCTTCGACAGCACGACCCCTTCGGTGAATTTACCCGGCTCCTTGCTGGCAGAGAGCAACAAGGCTTTTTGCGCCGGTGAAAGCTTCTTGAAGCGAGCAATCTCTTCGATTTCCGCCGGCGGCATGTTCAAACAAATCCACCATTCGATCATGTTGAGCATGGTCTGCGCGGCCGTGGGAAAGTCGGCAAGGTTTTGCGTCGCCAGCCAGAACCAAGCGCCGAGCTTGCGCCACATCTTCGTGCCCTTGACCACGAAGGGCGCCAGCAGCGGGTTTTTGGTGATGATATGGCCTTCGTCGGTGACCATGATGATTGGCCTTCCCAGGTACTGGTCGCGTTCGGCTAGGCGGTTCACGGTGTTCATCAGGCTGATGTAGCTGATGGACATCTGCGCCTCGTAGCCTTCGCGAGCGTAAGTGGCGAGATCGACAATGGTCACATCGCTCTCGGGCCAAGGCGTGCCCTCGCGATCGAACAGTTCACCCTCGAAACCTTGGCAAAACAGGTCGATGGACTCACCCATTTCCTGGGCACGCTCGCGACGCTTCTCCGGCAAGTGTGTGTCAGCGGCGACGCGCAGTAAGGCGTCGCGCACGTTGCGGGTCAGTACCTGGCGACCCGCCGCGACACAGGTCTGCGCCGCATCAAGAATGCACTCGCGGATCAAGCTGCGATCGGCTCGACTCAGGCGCGCCTCTTCCTTGGCCTCGCCGCCGGTGATCATCAGGCGAGCGGTGATTTCCAATTCGCCGAGAACATCGCGCTGGTCTTCCCGACTGGCTACCGCCTCATCGTCCAGCTCATCGATCGATAAACTCGCCACCTGATCCGGTTGCTCGACCAGGCGCCAGGCATCGGCAAAGGGGGCGAGACTGACCGAGGCGCCAGGTTTCAATTGGACCTTGTTGACGGAGAGGCCTTGTGTCGCGAAGTAGTCTCCCTGCAAGCCGAATGAGTTGCCGGCCTCGACGATAAATAAGCGAGGGCGGTACACCGCCATGACCTGCATCAGCAGGGTGACCAGGGTGGCCGACTTGCCGGCACCGGTGGGGCCGAACAACAACAGATGGCCGTTCATGGCACGGTCCAGGCGTGACAACGGATCAAAGCTCAACGGCGAGCCACCACGATTGAACAGGGTGATCCCCGGGTGGCCGGTGCCCGTGCTGCGGCCCCACACCGGAACCAGGTTCGCCAGGTGCTGGGCGAACATCAGGCGGGTGTACCAGTTGCGCGTGTCGCGGGCCGGGTTGTAAGCCATTGGTAACCAACGCAGGTAACTGTTGCAGGCGGCGACTTCATCGCCTTCACGTACCGGTTGCAGGCCCGCACCCAGTAGTGCGTTGGCCAGGCTGACCGAGCGCTGGTGCAATTGCTGTTCATCGTGACCGCGCACGTAAAATGCCAGGGTTCCCCGGTACAGCTTGTGCTGGCGGCCGATGATCGCGCGAGCCTCTTCAACATCCTGGCGGGTCTGAGTCGAGGCCAGGTTTTCACCGATGGCTTTGCGCGCTAGGCGGTTCAACTGCTCTTCGAGCACATCCTGTGGTTTGACCACCAAGGTCAGGCTCATCACCGTGCCTTCGGGCAACTGGTCGAACAGGGCATTCACCGCGTCACCCTTGCGGGTTTCTCCGGTGAGTTGACCAATCAAGGGCGCTCGGCGCAGCTTGTCCACTACCATGACCCGGTGGGGCTGATCGTCAAAAAACCAGAGTCCGCGCTGCACATCCGAACGCGGCTCATTGAAAAATAGCCGCTCGGCGAAGTCATGGTCGAAGGGCAGTTCCAGCGACTCACCGCCGCCCGACTCCGGATAGGCCACGCGGCGGTAGAACTCCTCGGGCGATTCATCGGTGAGCGTGGGGGCTGGATTGAACCAGGGCACTAACCAGGCATACAGACCTCGGCCATCGACTCGCGTCGATTGCACCCCGCACGCCTGCAACGAAGCCGCGATACGTTCGCAAGCCTGTTGCAGGGCTTGCACCGGGGTGAGTCCCGTCTCCTCAGCGTCAGACTCAAGCCAGCGATAGACCACCAGGCGCACCCGTCGGTTATTGCCGCGCCAGGGGAGGCGTGTGACGACCTTGTCCTCAAACAGCCCACCCGGTTTGGCAACGGCCTTCAGATGACGGCGAGTGAGTTCTAGGCACGCTTCCGTGAAGACCGTCCCTCGCGCGCTGTCCTGGATATAGCTAGTGAGCCGGTTCAGATAAGGGGTGAAGTCGTTGTCGTCCTGGCAGAAAAACTGCGCCACCCAAGGCGCTTGATCCAACTCATCAAAACTATCCTGCAGGGCGTCTTCGAGTGCGTCGCGGGCGGCCATCAACCAATCGGGTTCGCGCCCTTCAGTGCCGATAGGCAGCAACTCGAACACCGCACCCACCGAGCGATTGTCATCGAGCAGAAAACACTGTTCGGTGTCGAGGTATTCGACCCACGGCAGGTGATCGGTGAAGCTGGGGTTGTGCGCGTACAGTGCGGCTTCATCAGCCAGGGTGGCGCGAGGGCGCAATGGATTGCGCCAAGTTTTCCACGCAGCAGTGCGGTTGCCCGAATCGCCAGTACGCACTACAAGTCTTCCTGACGTTCACCCGGCAATGCGTACTGCACCCGTTGGTAGAACGGAAAGACAGTCGAGTACCCTGGGACCGGTGCCTGCTCGGTACCACTCAAATGCGGATACACGTACAGCACCAGATCAGGATTGGGCAGGCGAGGGAACAAATTTTGGATCTCGTTCGTCGCTGTGCGCGTGTACGGTTCTTGGCGATAAGCGGATAAATTCGCCTGGGCGAGCGGACGGCGTAACTGCTGCCGAGCATCCAGTAGTTGCTGCTGAGTGCCTTGCGAACCGGCGCTGTTCCAGATGTCCAGCATGGTTTGCTCGCCATGGGGCAGTAGTGTCTCCTTGTCGGTGGAACACCCCGTCAGGACCCAGCAGAACACGCTAATCCAGGTCAGGCAGGGAAACATGGTCTTTTTCATGGCGAACGCTCCGGCCCTTGGGCTCGTAGTCGATGGTGATCTCATGGTCGAGGTGCAGTGCGACCTGTGCGGCCGGTGGCACGTACACGGCAGCAAAGGCCTCGCCATACAGCTTGTTGATCCACTCGCGGATGTCGCTGACCCCACCACTGAGGATTGAGTTCAGCGCGCTGTTGCCCGTGCTGCTGGTGACCCCGAGCGTACTGCCGCCCGAACTGATCACGCTGCTGTTGTTCTGCTCATCCCCGAGCAAGGCGGCGACACCGGTGCCGGCCGCAGTGATCAGGCTCTGGCTGCCGAGGTACTGCTGGGCGTTCGAGCGGCGCTCGCCAGCGATGCACGGGATGCCATACGGATCGGACAGATAACCGAGTCCACCGCGGATCTTGTCGGTGTTCGAGCTCTGGGTGGTGGAGGCATTGCGGCTGGCTACCGCCTTCGGCTGAGGCACAGTACGGATGGTGCCATCGGTAAACACAAAGGTGATTGACTCGACCTGTCCGCGTACGCAAGACAGGGTCCAGTCCCCGGACGCCGTGCCGCTCATCACGGCCCCCGCGACGTCCGGCAGGTCGATGCCGTTGGCAGTCAGGTTCTCCGGGCCGACCAGCACCTTGAAGGGATAGGGGTCATTCACGGTGCCGTCCACCGGGACTCGGCCGATCAGCGCGGTCATGGCGACCGAGCCCATCAGCGTCGCGTTTTCGGGGATCGTGTAGACCGGCTTCGCGCCTTCGGTACGATCCACGGATCTCGTCAGGTCACGTTCACCCTGGATTGCTGCACGTAGTTGTTTCTGGCTGCGATCAATGGCGTTATCTTTCATGCCTTCCAGTGAGTTGAAGGTAGTAGGCAGACTCAATGCTCGGGAGGTCTTGGTTTTGCCTTGGGCATCTGTGGACGGAACGTCCGAGGGTTCAATCCACTGCAGCGCATCATTGGTAGAGTGTCGCCCTTCAAACTGAGCGCCGTCGTCGGGCTCAAGCCCCAATCCGATCGGCATGTCCTTGCTTTTGCCGGTCAGCCCCGACAACTGTTCCTGCAATTGCGTCAGCAGGCCGCGAGCCTGACGACTGTCTTGTTCCGCTTTGAGTCGGGCCTCGTTGACTTGGCGGCGGCCTTCGTCGACCTGCTGGGTTACGCTGCCAAGCGCAGTCTGGATACGCGAATCGACACTGTTTTCCCGCTCGCGAAGGCGGTTGTTTTCCGTCTGCAATGAGTCATTGTGTTTCTTCAAACCGAGCATGTCACTGCGCATGGCTTTCACCTGGCCGACCAGGGTGGCGACCGTATCCCGGGGAGTATCGCCAGCAATGCCGAGCGACTTGGCTTGCTCGGTGGATAATTGAAGGTTGTCCTGATCAACTGGGTTTTCTGGAGAAGGCGTGCTGCCACCCGCGACCCAGGTTTTCAGGATGATCAACACCACGGCCAGCAGCGCAGCCGGTACCAGCCATTTGAGCAAGGCGTTAGCTTTCATCGTCCGCACCTCGATCAACGGGTGAGAGCAGCACGACGTGCTCGAGGCCGGCACCGCGAGTGACGAGGTAGGCGATCGTGGTGTCTTCAGCACTGCCGACCGGTCCGAGAAAAACATGCTGGAAAGCCGCAGCGAACAGCTTGGCCTGAAGCCGACGCGGATCGAGTTGTACCGTCTCTGAACCACGATTGCGCAACTTCACCGCCGTCACCCAGTAATCACCGAGCCGCCAGGCGGCGATAGGTGTGCTGGATACGTTTTCGGTCGGCAGCAGGGTTGGCAGTTCGGTGCGCAGCTTGAGCGATACGCGGCGTACGCCGGGCAGGGATTCTACAGTGCGCAGCGGCGCGTATAGGCTCTGTGCGGCGTAGCGCGTCAAAACGACTGGGATTGGCGTACGATCTGGAGCAGGGACGGTGCTAGATTCCGTCTCGGTAGTCTGCACCGGAGCATTTTTGAGAATACGCACGGGCTCCAGCGGTTGATCGCCGGGTGTGGCCGCGATATCTAGAAGGATGATCTCGCCCGTCGTGACTGATTGCAGTTGCAGTCGGGTCGGTGCAATGGCTTCCGACGCGCGCAGGTACAGCGTGCCACCAGTTGATTGCACGCGCAGCTTACCTGTCAGGGTTGAGGGCACGCCGACTCGAACATCCTCATCGATAAAGACCACTCGTTCCTGATTGATCATCAGAGGGATCGCGAGGGGTAGGCGTTCCCAGTGCATCAGCTCGACGGCCTGCGCCGCAACTCCCCATAGCATCATTACGACGGTGAGTCCCAGGGTAGACATCCGCTTCATGGCTCACCTCCAGGCAGGGAGATTTTTTGCGGAGTGCCCTGATAACAATCGAGTGCCAGTCCCCACTTGTTGCGTTCGGGATCAAGATCAAAACGCACCACGCGTAATGGATAACGCACCACCACCCGCTTCACCGGTTCGGCGGCGTAATACTCATCGGCGTTGAGGTCGAGCTTGACCAGCCAGCTGTCGCGGTCGAGTTGCTTGACCCTGAGCTCCGGATCTTCGCTGTAACCTCGGCCCAGAATTTCGTAGACGCCACGCACCCGCTGGCGTAGTTCGCCGGCGGCCTTGCGGTACTCGTAGTCGCCGTCGAGGAAGGCCTTGCAGGCGGGGGTCAGGTAGGACTGCAAGCCATAGATGGCGCGGCGATAATCCTGCTCGCCATCCGAGGGCCAGCGGTTGAGTTGGCCAAAGATGTAGAGGGCAAAGGCATAGACATTCTCTGAGGGGATATCCCACCACTTGCGAGTGCTGCCCGAACGCAGATCCGGTGGTACATGCACGGTCAGATCGGTCGGTGCCGAACGCCAGCCGTACCAGAGCCCGGCACAGACCAGGGCAAGGATCATTACCGCCAGGCGCAGGCTGAAGATGTGGGCCTGTTGGGCATCGACCTTGTTTCGAAATCGGCTCATGACTTCCACCGAGACAGGGCAGGGCGCAGTCGACGCGAACGGCGAACCGTCCAGGCGCCGGAGTGGAGAATCAGACTGCCGCGACCCAGGCGCCAACGGCTGGCGAGTATCCATTCGAGTTTGCGGTACAGCCAGGTCTCGGGGCGGGCCCGTTTGGCCCGACGCAGTAGTGTGCCACCGGCAAATAGCACCACCGTCATGCCTGCGATCATGCTGGTCGGCGCTACGGCAATGGAGGCGGTGGCGATCACCAGAGGAACGCCCAGCAGTAGTCCAATGATTGCGCCGGCACCGAGCGCCATCCACATCTCATCATTGGTCAACCCGCGCAGTACGGCGGGATCACGATTGAGTCGCTCCGGCAGAAAGACCAAGGTGCCGTCGGCAAGGCGTTCGATAGCGTTGTTCATGCCAACCTCACAGAATCGCGGCAGCCTTGGTCAGGAACCAGATGATGATCACCACCAACAGAGCACCGATACCGACCACCGCACCCAAGTCTTTCCAGGTCTTGCGTTGGTTCTGCACGTCGGCATACACCGTCAGCGAATGCCAGGCCACTCCTAAAAAAGCGAGCAGGGCAATCAGCAGACCGAGCAGGATGCCGCCGTCGTAGGCGTAGTTTTTGATCGTTTCGATCAACCCGGAACCTTCACCACGAGAAGGTGCTTCCATGGTGGGGAGCTCGGCAAAAGCCAGGCTTGGACCGAGCACCAGGAGCAGCCCGATCAAGCGCTGGCTGGCACGATTACGCAGGTTGTTTTTCAGGGGGGCAAGGCACTTGAGCATGATGGTGATCTCCGGTGTTAGGACAGGGTGAAGAACATCAGAACCAGCAAGGCGAGCAGCACGCGGGCGGCGCTGCCGCCGAAGGCTCCAAAGCGCACACTGCCAGTGGCCCAACCTCGGTAAGCCGTCCACATCACCCAGGCACACCAAAGCAACGCCAGAACGAGAACCAGGGACTGCCACAGCGTCGAACTGCTATGCGGCGAGAAGCCGGAAGCGTTTTGAAAGGCAGCGCTCTGCGCGTCGGTCATGCTCATGGCGACGGCTCCGTGGGCGGCGTGTCGAGGCGGTAATCGCCGACTAATTCACTGGGATCTCGGGGCTGAGCGCGGGAGGGAGACAGGTAGCCCTGCACTCCGTGGCGGATGCGTTGGATGTCTTGCGACAGACGGGGATAGTCGAACCGATAGCGCTCGACTGATTCAGCCGTGTTGGCTGTCTCGGCCCGTGTCGCAAGGCGTTCGATAGTGTCGAGTTGCTGCAGAATTAAACTGAACTGATCTTGCTCATGAGTAGAGGCGGCATAGCTGCCCCTATGGAACGTCATCAGTACGACCAGTGGGCAGATTCTGAAAAATTTGGTTGACATGTGGGTAGCCCATTTGGAGATGGAGCCAGCATTCAACTAACCTCCAGGGCTCAGCAGTAAGAAATATGAAACACGCTGCGTCATTTATTTCGACACAGCTCTTTGGGGCACCGTATCGAAGGCTATAAAAACGGAAAAGTGACGCGATTACACTGCAAGCACTGTCTCGATTGCTCATGAAAAACGATCGGTGGCCGTTAACGTTTGATTCCGCTAACAACGTCGCTAGCGGGGCGCAGATAAGCTCCAACGGAATCAGTTAACGAAGAGTGAGTGCAAAGAGTGAACATTCAACAAGCAATTCGGCGGTATCGTATTCGGCAGGGCGTGGGCTTCTCATTGATGGTCTTCGGTGCGTTATTTTATTTTGTCTCGTTGTTGATTTCTCTACACCGTCAAGCGGAGAAACTCGCTGAGTCAGAGATTTTTGGGCATCTGGGTGGGCTGATGCAAAACTTGGTAGCTGATATTTATCAAATCACATCGCCCTTCATCGGTTTTGTATGGAACAACGCGCCTACTCTCAATCAGGAAAAACCACTCAGCTATGGGAATTTGCTGTTTCTCGGGTTGCTGGGTGTGATGATTGTTGGAAAGCAATTGCTGCTTTCAGCTAGACATCTCAGAGGGCGTGTTCAGGCCCAGCTCGAACGTCTTGAGGAGGCCCAGTGGCGCAACTCGATGCAGAATGGAGCCGCAACCCAAGTCAACGCAAACCAGATCGGCCACATCAATTTTTACCAGCAATCAATGCCGCAATCGTCCAACGGTGATTGGTGGCAGCGGCCGTGGGGTATCGTTGGTTTGTCTATCATTGGCGGTTATATCGTCGCAGTGTTGGCTAAATTTACCGGAATGGTTTAGCACGCCAGCAGTGCGCTCTATCAAATGTATTTTTTGAACGTCGCAGCGGTGATAGCGGTTGCTATTCCAAGTATCACTGCACAAGGCAAAAAAACCGCCATGGGGTTGAGCGAAAACGGTAGGGATAGGTAAATAATCCAGGGTACGAGCAGCAGTGGTAATACAGCTCGCTTAGCGCGGTGGTAGACGAAGCTGCTTTCTCGCCCCGCGCCAAATTTGCGAAGGTCGCGGCGTATCAAGCCATCGACAAAGCCAGTGAACATACTCAGCAAGAACAGCGGCAAGGCTAGGACCAGAATTATCAGCCGCACCACAAAGGTGAAGGTGACGTAGACCGCGGCCAGCACGAAATTTTCGATGCTCACGTAGACCTGATTGGCCCAGCTCCAGAAGCCGTTGCCTTGGCTCGATACCCGCGCCTGCCGGGCAAAATCCGCAAATCCAGTCTTGACCAACAGCCACTGATTTAGGAAATCCAGCCACTGGACAATCGCCTGTCCGGGTTGTTGGATGATAAGTGAATATTTGAAGTGTTCGCTGAGCCAGCTCAATTCGCTATTCAGCATGGCTTGGCTGTGCCGCCAGCCCTGATCGCTCCAGAACAGCAGCAAACCGGCGAACTCAATCAGAATCGAGAACAGCAGTGAGGCAACCAGCAAGCCGATGATGCGCAGGACCAGGCTGATGGCCGAGACGATCATCCCCGGATGCTGGATCGGTTGTGGCGGCGTGTTCTGTACGGAAGTCACCATCATTCACTCCATTAGTGCCACATGGCTGATGGCGTTAACGCGCCTTCTGTATATGTTTTGCTGAATCGAAACCATCAGGGTAGGGCTACCCCACCTGATCTAAATCGAAGTTGGGAGTTGGGCCGCCACCACTGGCGCTCCACCACTGCCCCGCCTGCGTGTTGTAGATCGCCCGCATGCGTTGAGTGAGTTCCTGCAGGTCTTTGGGCATGGCGTCGTCATTGGAGGGTTTTGGCAAAGGCATACGGACTTTCCAGAGCTGGCCACCGGCCTGGAAGGAGAACATTTGCCCCTTGGGCAAACTGACGATGTGAGCGGGCTCGATCAACGGCACACTGGTGCTGCTGACGCGATCCTGCGAGGACGAAGTGAAGTCGGTATTGGCCTCAGGATCGGAGGTGTCGGTGGCGCCCGACACTAGGGTTTTGGTCAGCACATTGACCTTGGGTAACTGCTGGGTGAGCAGTTCAGCGGTGGCGGTTTCGCGCACGCGGAGCATCTGCAGGGTGTTGAAATTGCCGATCACCTGGCCGGCCTTGGCGCGGTTACCGATTCGCGCTTCGATATCGCTAAGGGTCTGGGTGTAGGCGGTTACCTGGATACCGGCACCGCCACCCTTGTTGATCAGCGGAATGAACTCATCGCCCATCAACTCGTTGAACTCGTCGGCGTGCAGGTTGATCGGCAACTTGTCACTGTAGTTACCTGATTGGGGCAGGCCATGGTCGACGCCGTGTTTGTAGATGTGTCCGGCGACCGAGACCAAGTCGGCGAACATGGAGTTACCTACGGCGGCAGCGACCTCGGCATCGGTCAGCGCATCCAGGCCGACATAGACGATGCCGCGTTTTCGGATGATCTGCATCCAGTCGAAGATTGGCCGCGGGTCATCCAGGTCGGTGTAGTTAGGAGCCAGTAACTGGGCGGTCTTGCCGGTGGTAAGTTTCTCCAGCAGCGGTAGTAACGAGGCAACGATTTTGTCGAAGTAAGTACGGTCATACCGCACCGCCGAACGCAGTCCGTCCATTACCGGATCAAATACCCGTTTCACCGCCAGGTACTGCTCGATGGCCACCACGCGTTTTTCGCGGCCCACCATATGCCGGGGAATGTTCTTCTCGGTGAGCTTGCCTTCCAGTTGGACGATCACTTCCCAGGCTTTCGGATCGGTTTTGGCGAAAAACTGCTGGGCGTATTCGATGAACAGCGCGTCGATGTTGACAACATGCCGTTGGATTTGCAGGTAGTCCGGGCGCCGGCCTAACTCGATCAGGGCACGGGCGATGATGTTGACGAAACGCCAGGCAAACTCGCGAAAGGCCGCGGAGTTACCTTCGCCGCTGAGCTGCCCGGCGATGCGTGACGCCACTTCCGAGATACGCCCGAAGCGTCCTACCGCATTGTAGCGGGCCGAGATTTCTGGCCACCCCAGATGGAAGACATAAAACTCTTTCTCCCGACCAGCGCGTTTGGCTTCGACGTACATGCGCTTGAGCAGGTCGGCATCGCCCTTCGGATCGAAGACGATGACCACTTCATGTTCGACGCGGTGAATGTCCTGGGTGATGTACACCTCGGCGAGTCGCGTCTTGCCGACACGAGTAGTGCCTAGCACCAGGGTGTGTCCGACCCGTTCGCCCAGCGGCAGACTGACTTCTGTTTCATTGGGCTCGACCCCATGCAACAGCGGCGAGCCACCGACTGGGGGTAAAGGACGTAACGGATTGAAGGCACTGTCCCAAGCGGTGACACGCGCCAATGTAGAGAGAGGAAACGGTACATGCTCCAGACGACGTTCGAGTCCACGGGCCAAGCGGTAACAGGTCGGTTGGTCGACATAGTGGGCGACCGCCGGATCCTGGGCTTCGACCAGGCGCTGGGTGTGCAGGCGGGTCCAGCGAAAGCCGCGGCCCATGAACAGGCGCTTACGGCTAACCGGAACCTGCCGGCTGGTCAGTTCGTAGCGGGGGAGCCGTCGGATATTGCGCCGATAGCGCAGCACCTCCCAGGCTTGTCGCAGGCGGATCAGGCCGAACAGGGTATAGGCCAGCGCCGCAATCAGACCGATCTCCGGTGACAGGGCCACGGCCCAGGGCGAGTACACGCACAACACTGCGGCAGCGACGCAGATCGCTACCGTGTACAGCTCCACCGCTGGCCGCAGCTTGGACTCCATCGCATGCTCGGCCATGACCCGACTCACTGTTCCAATAAGGTGGCGGTGATCAAGACGGGGTAGTGCTCAATCTGCAGGCGGGTGGCGATGTCGTTGCCGTTGACCGGCAGGATGGTGATGTCCGGAGCGGCTGCTCGAATCCGGGCCAAAGCTTCAGTATCGGCCACCTCGACGGCGAGGCCGGCTGCACCCAGTTCCTGCAGTTCAGCCGCGCGTTGACGCAGCCAAGTCAGAGACTGGGGATCGTCACCGACCAGAAAAAATGGCCGCAAGCCCGGCATGTTCAGGGCGCGAGACGTGATCTGGCCGGGGCTCAAGTAGGAGCTGCGGATGGGCAGTATCCAGGCTTCATCGGTAAACGTGGACAGGTCCGCATGCATGGCCCGATCAGGCCGGATCTTGTTGTTGATTGGCGGCCTGGCAACCTGAAAATGGGGTCGGTTGAAGTCGCTAGGCCGATCCCCAGCTACGCTCAGTTCCGGCTGAGCGAACGGTACCAAGAGCAGGGTGCAATAACAGACAACGGAGATTCGCTTCATGGTGGTGTGCCCTGTTCGAAGGAAGTCAGCAGCCGTTCAAGTTGCCGGGAAAAACCTGCGCGGTAATGTGCGGCCGGCGCGCCTCCTGCCGGACGGTGATAACGTCCTGCAGCCAACACCCAATCACCGGTGGTGGCGTGATGCTCCTGCAGCAGCGCGGCGGTCACGGCGAGATTTCGGTAGGGGTCGAGGGCTTCGCAAGGACTGGAAAAACGTTGCCCGTGGTAACCCAGGTTGGTTTGCCCGAGACCGACATCGACCCGCTTGGCATCATGCCGAACGAGCGCCTGAAGCAAGGCGTGACAGGCAGCCTGTCGAGTGGCGAAGCGGTAAGGACCACCGGCGATGTTCAGGGTCCATGGCCAGGGCAGCAGTCGACCACGGACGCGGATACCACTCTCCTGCAGGGCAATCGCGAACAGCACCGTCGAAGGGATGTCGGCGTCATGCGCCGCCAATTGATAGGCAGGAGGCGGGAGCTCCTCGGCCTGAGCCGCCAGCATCGCCAACATCAGCGCAAGACTACTCAGTCGAGGCGTTGCCATTGTCCGTTCACCTGTTGAAATGTGGCAGGCAATGGCCCCGGGGCACCCAGGCTGAACCAGCGACCACGGTCATGGTTCAGGGTGATCTGCCGTCGTTGCATCTTGGCCGGATCGATGTCCGCTTGCCGAGCCCAGCTACGGACGCGTTCATCCTCGCCTTGGCTGCCCACCAGGTAGATATCGAACGCCGTATCACTGTTTTGCAAACGTTGTGCTTCAGCGGTGCATGCAGGGCAGTGGTCCTCCACAAAAAGGGCTGGGCGCGGCGCGACCGATGAGCTGGTAGGGGACGAAGATGCCATGCCTTGGATCGGCAGCAGCCCGGGAAACAGCTTGGTCCAGGCCGCGGTGTAAGCGTTTTGGTAGGCCAATTCACGCTCGGCGCGTTTGGCTTCCAGCGCTACCTGTAATTCGGCATAGCGCTGGCGCTCTTGGTCGGTCTGGGCCTCGACTCCAAGTGCAGTCAACGGATCGAGGTTCGGGCTCCAGAAACCACGCGGGCCGGCTTGGATCTGTTCGAAGCGCGTCCACTCCTGTTCCGTCAACCCCCAGCTCGCAGCCTGTTCAGAGTCAGAGCGTCCCAGGGGCGCGGACTGCGTGTCCTGGAACCGTGACTGTGTCGTGATGGGGTTGCCCATCGCAGCGCCCATGGCCAGTAGCGAAGCGAGATAGACGACGGTGGGCAGTAGCGCTCTGTTCATGATCGTTTCTCAAGGGAGGTGCACGGTCTGGTCTGGCTGAGCGGCCACCGCGAAGATGGCTGAGTTCGGCTCCAGCACTTTCAGGTGCCAGGCTCCGAGCTGCTCGCCGCTATGCAGCAGCCGAACTTCTATGAGAGAGCGACTGTCATGAGGTGCGACTGCCAAAAAACGCTCACCACCACGGGATTCGACCCCCAACACCGAGAACGGTGGCGAGAGCGGGACGGGCTTGGGGCGGGCGGTCTGTTTAGGTTTGGTCGCGGAAGGCGATGGCGGTGGGGGTGATGGCTGGGTCTTGTGCTCCTGGAACTGCTGCTCGACCTGTTCAAGGCGTGCGCGCAGCGCTGTCAGGTCTGCCACGGTGGCGCGGGCTGCCAGACCATCGCGCAGCGCCTGTATTTCTTGCGCCCACTGATCCAGCATGGGATCGAGGGTATTGGCCTGTTGCTCACCAGTATCGACCATCTGCTTCAGGTCTTTCAGCGCGTACTGCAGCTTCTCCTGGGCGTCCTTGAGGGCGCTTGAATCACGTTGCAGGGAGTCCAGAGTTTGTAGGCGTTGGGTGTTTGTGCTCTGTAGTTCGGCCACGCGCTGATACTGGTTATACAAACCACCGCTCAGACCGGCGTCCGCCAGGCAAAGCAGCCCAATGATGAGGGTTTGATACGTTGAGGCTTTCATGGCCGCGTCTCCGATTGATGGGGCACGACGGGTGTGTTCAGCGCGACACCGGCCTCCGTTTTCTGCTGTTCGAAGCAGACCGAACGGCTGACTTCATCGGTCGTGAGTTGCCAAGCGGGGCCAGCCAGCACTTGTAGCGCGCTGCGCAAAGGGATTGGACCAAGCCGGTAATGGGCTGCAGGCAGAGGCCGGGTAAACAGCACCTTCACCGACGCAGTAACAGGGCAAAGCGCATAACCAGAGCGCAGCAGCACGTACTGCAACGCATCCTGCACCGAGGGGTGCAGGCTGGACGGGATGTTCACTTCGATGATTTGGGCAAGAAGATCGCGTTGTTCCGTGGTGGGCTCGGTGCTGACCAGCGTGTAGCGGCCATAACGAAGCTCTGCCGGATGGCTTTCTTCGGCTATGCCCCTCGGGTGCTGGGCCCGATTGGAGCCACTGTCGATCGCTGGATGGGTCGGCAAAGGGTTGGGGATTTGCGCGGTGCAGGCGCTCAACAAACCCAGCAGGCAGACAGGCGTGAAAAAACGCTCCATGGAAAAAACCTCATGTCAGATTCAGTGCAGAACCTGACATGAGGTGAAGGAGCGATTCAGTGAGAAAGTTGATTCAACGTGGGTCGTGTTAACGCTGAACACGTTGCTACTCATCAAAAATGGCGAGCCCATCCAAAACGGCAGCGTCGGGGTCGAAGATCAACAAGCGCACATCCGCCAATGCCGCCAGATACAGTACGTTGACCAAGGCTTCCGGTGTGCCGGCGTCGAGTTGGTCTTGCCGCAGTGATGAGTAAGGACGGCCCTCGATCTTTACTAAGTTATCGTCGGTCCAGGGCGTGCCGATCAGTTTGCAACCTATGCCTGAGCAATCATGCAGTGTAAAAAACTCGAACAAGAGGCCGGTTTGCCTCGGAGCGGAGTGACTGATCCACCCCTCCAGATAAAGCATCGCTTCTTCAGGAAGGTGTGCGGTACTGATCTCCCAGGCTCGACTGTAGTGTCCCGTTTCGAAGCTCAAGCGATGGACCATGGCTTGTGCCTCTTCCAGGGAGTACAGATCACCGAGGTGATGCCGCTCGTTGAGCATTTCTCCCGTCACAGCGTAGATTACTTGGCGCACTAGCCCGGTGGACTGGCAGCGTTCATCCAAATCATCCGAAATGGATTGGCCTTCGCTGATCACGGCGAAATCGTCATTGAACAGGCAGGGGAACAGCTGCAGCTCGTCGTCGGGCAGATGGGCCTGTGCGTCGTGTACGGGTCGACAGCAGGGAGGACAGTCGTCTTCGTAGGTGATCAGTAGCAGCCGTTCGATATGAAGGTTGTCGTAACCGCGAGCAAATGGGTTGGAGGCCGTCAGCAGGGCTGCAGCTTGGTGTGTGGGGTTCATGAAGGTTCTCCAGAATGATAATGGACAAGGCGCCCGAAGACGCCTGTGAGGGTTAAAGCCAGCCATGTTCGGCAAGAGAAAGTGGACGACCTTCACCCACGATGAAGTGATCCAGTACGCGCACTTCGATCAAGGCCAAGACCTCTTTCAGCCGTGCCGTCAAGACGTGATCCGCCTGGCTGGGTTCTGTACACCCCGAAGGGTGGTTGTGCACAAAAATGGCCGCCGCAGCGTTATGCGCTAGGGAACGCTTAACGACTTGGCGGGGGTAAACGCTGGCGCCATCAATGCTGCCGTGAAAGAGGGCTTCGAACGCCAACACCCGGTGCTTGGCATCGAGAAATATCACACCGAAGACTTCATGCTCTTGTTGCACAAGATGCAGCTTTAGGTATGAAGCCACGGCGTCAGGCGACGTCAGGTTAGGGCCGCGGGCGAACAGCCGACGATCCAGAATATGCAGTGCTTCGTCGATCACCTGGTTTTCTTGGACGATACGATTAGCCTCGAAATCCGAGGTCTCAATCAGAGTGAGTGGGGTGCTCATGGTGGTACCTCCGAAGGGAACAATCGGGGGTACACGCCCGAGGGGAGTGGTATCCCCGAGGTAGGTATAGAGTTGTGGGCGTTAGCAGGTGACGCGCTGTTACAGCCGCGTGAATCGGTAGCGTTGACCGTGTAGGTGTGAACCACAACCGTCGCAGGGCAATGGGGAAAAGGCTTTTATTCCCCAGCCGGTTTCGGGATCGAAGTCGGCACTGATGGGCATTAACCGAACCAGTCCACGATGGATACCGGCGATGCGTTTCTCGATTTCATCCGTCGTGTAGTAGAGCGATAACGTGCTGTAGTCCTCGTAAGCAGCCGCGAACAGGCAGTCGTCGCAAAGCCAGAAGGATTCCATGTTGGTTCTCCTGTGCTGATTGAAGAAAAGGCGCTCGAGGGAGCGCCTTGATGAGGAACATCGTGGGCCGTTCAGACGGACTGATCGGTACGGGAGGCATCACGGCGGGCCGTGCGGGGAGCGGGTGGAGAGTCAGGTTCTACCTGGGCCTCAGTTGTGCTTTCGATCTCCTCAGCTTCGGCTTCGGCCGACGTTGGGGATGGCTCACTGTTTGGCGCCTGCTCAGCAGGTGCTGTTGCTTCCTGCCTGGCGGGTGCTTTGTACTCGAGCGTGCCGCTGACCTTGATCCAGTCGATGAACAGCAAACGACCTTTCAGGCTGGCGCCCGGTTGGCCTTGTTTATCGCCTTTCTCGTAGAGAAACGGATCGATCCACAGATCGCCGATACGGAACGACAGCAAGACCTTTTTCTCGGCTTTGACGGCGTCCATATAGAGACGAATCAAGCGTTCAGCTTCACCCCCAGCGACTTTGCAGTCGAAACGGGTGTACTCCACCGCATCGGTGGCTCCGTGCAGTGCGGCGATATCGCAGGCCATGAAGGGTTGGCCGCGGCGGACCTGTACTTCACGAACACGATTGAGGTAGCCGATACCGACGGTGTGAAGGTTGAAGTAAGTGGTCGCTTCTTGGGAGTGGTTGGCGTGGGCCATGGTGGTTCTCCTGTTTCAAGGGAAAACGGCGACGCACAATCCCTAACAGGGAAGTGAGCCCCCGTCAGGGTGGGTAAGGTGAAGGTGAGCAATGAACGACTCGCTACCGGCAAGCCGATGACGATCCGAACGATGCGTCTGGAGGAATAGCTGTGCAGCAGAGGAGCGTCTGCGGTGGTGATCCGCAGGCATGGGTAGTGGGCATTCATCACCGCTGAAGCGGTAATCGCGCGAGCTTCCGAACGCTGATCGCACTTGGGTAAACCACCACGAACGTGGCGTAGCCTTGAAGGTTCAAGCTACCTGGGCTGGGCTGTCAACGACAGCGAACCACGCCCTTTATATAAGCCTGTCACAGGGGAGCGTCAAGGCGCTGCCACCCGATTTTTTACGCCTGGAATACGGTAGCAGTCACTGGAATGAAAAAATGAAGAGTAGGCCTGGCGAGGCGCCAGGCGAGGAACAGAAAAGCCACCTTTGACGGTCTTACGCAGTCACAAGCTCCTCGCAAAACTTGGTTTAACTGCGCGATGATTCGCCAACCGACCCTTGTCGTGGCCTGGGTCGGAACATGCTGGCACGCATCCGCGCACAAAGGGTGCCCCGTGTTTCCCCGGTGGGCTCCGGGACTGAATACGATCGCCGAAGCGGATGACCGCTATTGCCGGGTAGAGGCAACAGCGGTCATCCGCCACCACGATCAGGTCGAGCACAAAACGGGAATTAAATTCCGCAGAAAAGAAGGCTCCGAACTCTAGGAGTCCAACCGAGCTGCCCGGAGCGATTCGGTCTTGGGTCGCCGTTGGCGATGATCCTGGGGCACTACAGCAGAGAGGGTGGGACGACGTCAAGGCAGAGAACTCACCGTTCTCCTGATGATCGTCCCATGGCACATCATGAGCGACGCGTATCTTTACTGATCGACACAGTGCCCTTGCAATCTGGATAGCGGGAGCATGACCAGAACGGCCCTGATTTTCCCTTTCGCCTAAGCATTGAGGCGTTGCACATGGGGCAGCCCGGGCCGGCTTCGACCGGTACCGCCAAAGTGAGCGAGCGGTAGTGTGCGACCAATTGCGCAATCCAGTTCGCCTGCTTGGCGACGAACGCATCCAGGGTCAGACGTCCCGCTTCGATTTCGTCCAGCGCCTGTTCCCAGATCGCGGTCATACCAGGATCCGCGACTGCAGCGGGTACCGCCTCGATCAGAGTATGGGCCGCTGCGGAGGCCATTAAAGCGCGTTTTTTCTTCAGCAAATAGCCGCGTTCAATCAACCCCTTGATGATGCCGGCTCGCGTGGCTTCGGTACCGATACCGGTGGTGTCCCGAAGTTTTTGTTTCAGGCGTGGGTCGTTGACCAGCTTGGCCACGTTTTTCATCGCCTTGATCAGATCGCCTTCGGTAAGAGGTTTGGGAGCGGCAGTGCGCATGGACTTGAGTTCGACATCGTCCACTGCGCAGTGCGTGCCCTGCTTCAAGATGGGTAATACTTGGGATTTTTGACTGGGCTCATCCTCCTCGATGTTTTCGGTGAGCAAGCCTTTCCAGCCCTGGACCAGGATTTGTTTGCCGACAGCAGCCAATCGCTCTTTGCCACACTCCAGTTCGACCTGGGTACGATCAAACTCATGGTGCGGAAGAAACTGCGCGAGGTAGTGGCTACGGATCAGTTCGTAGACATGGCGTTCTTGTTCGGACATCCGCACCAGATTTGCCGGCTCGGTGGTGGGAATGATGCCGTGGTGCGCGGTGACCTTGGTATCGTTCCATACGCGGGAGCGTAATGATCGATCCAGGCACCCAAATGCAGTTCTGAGTGCAGGATCCGTTTTAAGCAGGGCATCAAGTACCGTGGGTGCCTCGTTGAACATATTCTCTGGCAAATAGCGGCAATCGCTGCGGGGGTAGGTGGTGGCTTTGTGGGTTTCATACAGGGTTTGGGCGATGTTCAGGGTTTCCTGAGCGCCGAGTCCCAGCTTGCGTGAGCAGACTTCTTGCAGTGTGCTCAAGTCGAAGGGCAGGGGCGGCGGTTCGCGGGAGTGCTCAGTCTGGAGCGAGACCACTGTGGCGGTCTTACTGCTAGAGATCGCTTGGACGGCCTGACTGGCAAGCGCCTGCTGCAGGCAACGACCTGCCTCGTCCCGTCCTGAACATGGCGGTAACCACGACGCGATGAATCGCTGGCCATTCGACGATAGGTGCACTTCAACATTCCAGTAAGGTACCGGGACGAAACTGGCAATGGCACGATCCCGATCGACCACCAGACGTAAAGTGGGTGTCTGGACGCGTCCCACTGACAATACGCCATCGTAGCCTGCCCGCCGACCGAGAAAGGTAAATAAACGACTGAGGTTCATGCCAATCAGCCAGTCGGCGCGGCTGCGGGCGAGGGCGGAGTGATAAAGCGGGAAGGTCTCCTGACCTGATTTCAGCGAGGACAATGCTTTGCGAATCGACGCCTCGTTGAGGGCGGACAACCAGAGGCGCTGAACGGGTCCTCGATACCTGCAAAGCTCCATCAATTCGCGGGCAATCATTTCACCTTCGCGGTCGGCGTCGGTCGCGATGATGACGGTGGTAGCGTCACTGAGCAGGCGTTTGATGACCTTGAACTGTGCCGCTGTCTTGGGTTTGACCTCGACCTGCCAATGCACGGGAATGATCGGTAGATGATCCAGCGACCAGGATTTGTACTGATCACTATAAGCTTCAGGTGGGGCTGTCTCCAGCAAGTGGCCAATACACCAGGTGACAGTGGAGTCGGCGCCGATCAGGCAACCATCACCGCGCCGGGTGGCTCCGAGTACTTTGGCAATGTCCCGACCTTGGGAAGGTTTCTCGCAGAGGAAGAGAAGCATAGAACTGCTCCAGATTGAGTTCGGAGCAGCGTTATTGGAAACAGCAGTGGCGAGATATGAGAAACCTGAATGGCAGGTTCCTCATATTAGTCGGAGAGGGCAGCCTTAAATGGTCGAGGCTGCTAGCCCATTGCAACTGACCGGCAGTATGGCGCTTCACGAGCAGAGTGTAATGACGGGTCAGCAACTTCGCGCAAAGGTGCAATTTTTATGCCTGAGTCTGTCCGTCAGACGTAGGCGGCCCCCTGCGTTTCTTGGATTTCGACGCCGGTGAACTGGTCGGCTCTGTATTTTGAGAGGCCGCCGGTTCACTGGAACGCTCGCGCATGACCACGCCGTGTACCCGGTGAGGCAGAATACCGACTCGACGGGCCTCGATCTTGAAGGTTACCCGCGCGTTGTCTTCGCTGTCCTCCCACTCATCGCGCACGGTACGACCTTCGACCAGCACGCGCATGCCTTTCTGGTACAGCGTGCTCCAGTGTTCAGCCTCACGGTGCCAGAGCTCAACCGGCGCCCAATAACCGCCTCGATCTTCATAGCTGCCCTCGCGTGGGATAGGGTTGTCGAAGTACACATTCAGCCGTAGCAAACGCCGTGGCTCGTCATTGCCTGAGGCGAATTCCTGGAACTCTGGCGCACTGCCGATATTGCCTTCGCCAACGAAAAAAGTACTCATTGTGATACCTCCACTGCGGGTGTGAACTGGCGCAGCAGCCGTTCGGCACTGGCCATATTGATCGCGCAGGTCGAGGCCTGGCGGTAGAGCGAATGCACCACGCTCATCTGCAGGTTCAGTGCAATGCGGTTGCATTCGAAACGGTACAATCCTTCGTGTACGGCCAGCGGCAGGGCGTTGTTGCTCACCTGGCGTTCCCAGACCGCCACCCCCATACGGGCAAAGTCACGGGTGCGCCAACGCAAAAAGGTGCTGCCTGCGCTGGTGTTCTGCAGCACTAAACGAATGTCCAGCAGCGAGTAAGGGGGCTGTCCGGCCTGCTGCACCACAGCCTCCATCAGGTGACGTAACTGCGCCTCGATTTCCCTCGCGACCTGCGCCAGGTGCTCCAACTCCCCCTTACCCTTAAAAGGTTTTAAAAGGCCTTTTAGGGAGGCTGCGTGTTCGAGCTGTCGATAGGCATCCGGTGTTAACGCTTTGAAGGGCATTGGTTGAGCCGGGATCATGGGATTCATGCGTCGTCCTCCGGCTCATTGACTGTCGCAGACGACGCTCCCACGTCCTCTGCCAACGCGTCGGCGTCATCCACTGCCACCGCACTACGGCGAGTGATTGGCGGCGCGAACTGGGAGCGGCGATGACCCTCCAGGATGTCCATCGGGGGCAAACCCATCTTCTCGATGGCCGCAATGGCTCGGGCGTTGTTCGCCGCCATGTCATCGCGTGTGACGCCGGCATGCCGATAGCGCTGGGCCTGGCCGAATAGGCTGCGCAGCAGATGGGCGCCATCATCGATCCAGGCTTCCATGTCCCTGCGACCGATCAACGCGGTGTGATGAGACAACAGGGCACGACGCACCAGGGTGTCGTAGTCGGTCAGCAGGTAGACCGCCAGAAAACCCAGCTGGCTGCCGATGTACAACGGCAAGGTGACGGGGTGGATGTTGAGGTTGTCGCTCATGTCGATCTGTGTCGGCAGGTCCTGTCTGATTCGGTCCAGCTGTTGGGTCAGCTCCAGCATCCCAGCCTTGGCCTGCATCAGTTTTTCTTCGAGTTGCACGATGGCCCAGTCCGCATAGGGATCGTCCTGGGCCGCGGTTTGTTTGATCAGGTTGGTGACACTGATGTAGCCGGCCATGCCCATGATCGAGTGGACGCCTTCACGTGCGGCCCGACCTTGCCAGATACGCGCGGCGTGGTGAGTGTGCAGGGTCAGGGTGATGCTGCTGCGCAATGAACCCAGATTGAGTTGATAGTGATCGGCCACGGTGGTGTCCTCGCATCGGCTTGGACGGAAACGTTGCGACAGATGAGGGTTAAGGGCAGCCAAAAAGCTGAATGAGGTCTGTTCGGTTTGGTTTGAGAAGGCTAACTATGGAGGCGTCAGTGGGAGGAGATGTTTCAGCTTCTCCCGAAGAGTTTCATAGTTTGGTCCGACATGTTCGTAGAGTGGACCTCCATGGATTTGATGCCACTGGCATCAAATCTACTGACGTCCACCGTGTTTGCCACGCAGTTGGCGCAGTTCATTCAGGCACGCTTGGGCCAGGGCTGACGCGGGTTCGCCCTGTCGTCGAGATGGCCGCGAGGGGGCGGGTGGGGGTGGTTCTGCAATGGGTGACGGTTCGGCCTGACCTGCCCAAGGACGAAAGTCACCTTTCAGCGCACGCTGGATCAGGCCCATCAGATACGCCGCTGGCTTGCGGATACCGCCGGCCAAACAGCGTGCTCCCGCTTCGTTGAGCACCGCCTGACGATCCGCGGGTTTGAGCTTGTTCAGCGCCACGGCGACGGCCTGACGCTCGCTTGGGTTCAGGTGCAGTGCAGCGGGCCAGTGCAGGTTATCCACCGCTGGGGTCGCGCGCGGTACAGTACAAATACTTTCTTTTAATACAGTACAGGCGGCGTTCGGATTCCGAACGGTGCGGGAAACACTGGCGTTCAGACTCGGTTCGGAATCCGAACGAGGGCCTGCACGATTCCGAACGAGGGCATCTTCCCCCCGTTCGGAATCGTGCAGAGCGGCATCGGTCGCCTGATCCAATTCTGGCTGCGTCCAGTGTTCGCCCCAGCTGTCGAGCCGTGTCGGTAGTCGACCCTGCTCGATGTCCGTGTCCTGGCGGATTTCTTCCATAATGTGCTGGGCGACAATGCGCACAGCCTTGGTTGCATGGCCGAGGGCATGTCCGACCAGCGCCAGGTAATCCTGATCCAGTTCCATGGCTTCGGCGGGGGTTAACGGCTCATCGTGCAGAACGTACAGAGAACCTTGAAGGCGTCCGCTGAGCTTATCGCGTCCGCGACTCACCAAGCTGAGCCAGCGTGTCAACCTGAGCATCGTCAACACGCGAGCAATGGTTTCACGGGAGGATGACGCACTGTAGGGCACGCTCGACAGGTAGGGCTGCAAATCCTCATAGCGCGGCGTGACCACGCCTTGGCCTTGCAGCATGAGGCGAAACACTTGCCAGGCATTCCGTTCCAACGGCGTCAGCCGATTGTCCAACAGCAGGCGACGTGGCACGACTTCGTGAGATTGGCCACTGAACATAAAGCCAGCCTGCAGAGCCTGGTTAGACGGTGGTTCGGCGGTAGGGCGTGCGGGCCAGCGTTCACTCAACTGCTGGGTGCATTGCTGCAGGACACGCTGCCAGCGGCCGGAAGGGACAGTGTTCATGTTTCGTTGCTGTAATGGTCGATCTGCTGCCACACGATGGTCAAGCTGATCTGTTGCTCCTCCGCTAGCATCATCATGGCGTCGAGCTGATCCTCGGTACCGTAGTGAGCGCGTAGCTGGCACCATCGCTGCCAGAGCGCATGTTCCTGCGCTTCGCTCAAATGCTGAGGGCGGCCCTTACGGGTTTCTATCTTGAGCAGACGTCGGCGCAGGGCAGTTTCCGAATGCGCCAAGCCGAAGCACTGATACATGATGGTGCTGCTGGCGCCTAGCTTGAGCGCCCGGTTGATCAAGCGCTCATTCTGTTCGTCACGTTCGGCTTGCTCAATCAACCGGTGCAGCACCGGCGAGTCAATCTTGACCTCAACCCAAGGTACGGTGGCATGGGCCAGGCGCGACAGGGTGGTGGGCGGTAAGGATTGCAACAAGTAGATGTCGTCTTCACCCAGGCCGAGTGCCTTGCAGCGCTGCAGGTTACCCAGGCGTAGCTCATGCAGCACCTGGGTCAGCATGGCCTGGTTGAGCACATTGAAGGACAGGTTCATGGCAGCTCCTTCGGCGAGTCATCTTCAGGGGTAAGCGTTAAGTCGATCAGGCGCCGGGCCAAACGAATTAACCGATACAGTTTGATGAGAAGACCGTCGGGCAGTCGTTCCAGTCCCACATCCACAGCGGGACGATCAGGCAGCGGGAGTTGATAGACCCCCAACAACAGCTGGCCGAACAGGGCTGAGGGCAATTGTTTGCGATCCTCCCAGTTGACGTCGTCTTGAGCGCGCGACAGGGCCAGGAGCAGAAGGTGAACGCTGGTTGCGCGAGGCGTGCCAAGATCAACTCGCTCGATGTTGAGGGCGAAGCCCAAGCCAAGCGGCTGACCGATGATGCTCTCGGGGTCTCCGGCATAAGAGGCCATTTCCCGCGCCAGTGTGGCAATGGCGGATCGCAGTTGTTCGGGGCTATCCAGTGCTGGTGCGATGGTCCAGATGTCGTCGATCGCATAGGTGTCGACCGGAGATGCTGTGTCGGTGGCTGTCTCGCGATCGATCTGTTCACGAATCTGTTGAACGCGTGATGGAGGACTGACCGCTGATACGACGTTCGTTCCAGTCGGTGTAAGCAATTCCTCTCGCGTTGGTTCGGTCTGGGGTCTGGCATCCGTTGATTGGGAATGGGGCTCGGAGGAGGGAGCTCCTGCCGTGGCGACATCAATGCTCGGCAGATGGCTGTTCTCCGAGGGCTTGGTGAGGACAACGGCCGGCGTCGAGATGACCCGCTGGGTATCGCTCAGATCCAGGACCAACATACGGTAGGACTGTCCGAGCAAGTGGCTCATGCGCTCCAGCAGTTCATCCTGGATTTGCTCAAGGTCGAAGGACTCGGGGTCGGTATCGAAATAGCACAGGGTATCGAGCCAAAAATCGGCGAACGCAACGGTAGCGGTTGAATAACGGTTCCAGGTTCGTTCGGCCTGGCTTCGCAGACCGATTAGGCGTTCGATCTGGGGCTTGCCCAAACCGGCATACAGGGTTTGTGGAATGGCGGGCAATAAGTGTTCGAGGGTGTCGAGCATCCGGCTGATGTGCGACTGTGAAATAGGGTAACCCCCAGCGGCAAGACGTCGTGCCAGTTCACGTTGCGAGAGCATAGCGCCATCTGCTTCGAGCATTGTTTTGAGTTTGGCCACCGCCAGAGCCCGTTCGATGAAGGTGAGTTGGCCGTGCAGATCGCTTTCGGCCAGATGGCCGAGTAGGGCGGTGATTTCATTGCTCCAAGGCCGGAACAGGCAATGAATGCGGAAGAAGCGCTCGTCGTGGGTTTCCTGCCACAGTTCGCCGAGGATCGCCAAGCGGGTATTACCGCCATTGCGGATGATGAAATAGGTTTCACCCGGGCGACGGGTAATCGGTGGCGGTTGGTCCAGCCCGCGTTCACGGATCGAGGCCTTGATATCGTCGTAAAGCGGATTACGGATGAAACGCGGGTTGTGTTCGTAGGGCCGCAACTGCTCCAGGGTGACCAGCATAGGTGTCTCAATTACTGGATCGGACAGCCGCTCCAGTTCTGGACCCGGAGGGAAGTGGTCCTGGTGCAGCTTGTCGGTGATTTCCTCCTGACTGAGCTTCTTCATTTGAACTGCCTCAGTTAACGCCAGTTACGCAAATGGTCACTGACCTCGAATTTCACGATCTCGGCAGTCCCCGAACCTTCGAAATGTCGGGAAAGCTCTGCGAGGAACCAACCCATAGCCGAGTGTCCACGCTGCAGGCGAAAGACCACAGTGCAGTACTCCTCGCAAGGTGAGGGGTGTGGTCGAATAGATGGTTGAACGATGATGGGAAGTTGACCCAACATTAAAAGACTCCTAGCCAACCGCTGTTGGCCTCAAGGTCGAACAAACAAAATGACTTGGCGAGAAATGCCAGCCTGGTGCTTCGTCTCACTGAGCCTCCGCGCATCTGGTCATCGTAGAGATCGCCTCGCGCCATTTCGGAAACAACTCAATGGCCAGCGCTTGCATGGTTTCCAGCGCTGATGGCGAGCGTCGTTCACGTGATCGGCGCGTCTCGATTCGGTGGACCGGCAAACCGAGGGAAGCGGCATTGAGATACGCCACTCGGTCCGGGATTACGGTGTCTAGCACCGAGATATTGGTAGCCCCAGCGAAAGTCTTGCGCAGGCCACGGATGATCATCCGGTTGTCGACTCGAATGGCATTCACTTGGTTCAAGAGCAGTCGCAATGGGGGCGGTGTAATTCCCAGGAGGCGGAACGGTTCGGGCTCACTGAGCAGCTTCAAGGTGCCGCGGTGCAGTTCGCGAGCGGCGAGCATTTCCGGCGTGATGGGAGAGAGGGCGAGATCGGAGGCGAGGATGGCCATCTCCAGCAGCACGCTACGTGCGCCCTGAGTGTCAATCAAAAGCAGGTCATAATTGAGACGGAGATTGTCGAGCAGATTGCGCAGACGTAATCGCCCGTCGGGGGCGTGCAGCAGCAATGTATTCAGTCGGCCTTGATCGTCGTTGGAGAGGATCAGATCGAGCCCTGCAATTACTGTCCTGGAAATAATCTGGGCAGGAGTTCTTAGGTTGAGTGCGATGAGCTCGTACGCACCTGCATCAGCCTTCTGGCTCAAGGCGTAATAGCTGGAGAGGGTGGGTTGGCTATCCAGATCGAGCAGCAGGACGCGGACGCCGGCATCAGCCAATAGACCGCCGAGATTGGCGGCTACTGTGGTTTTACCCACGCCCCCTTTGGTGGAAACCACCGATACCACACGCATGGCATCAGGCCTGGTGACCTAAGCGTTCAACAATCCACTGCTCGATCTCCTCTGAGTCCCAGCCGACTGCGCGCATGCCAATACGTTTGGCTTGAGGAAATTTGCCTTCCTTCATCAGATTGTAAATGTGCGCACGCTTGAAGCCGGTTTTTCGCTCCACCTCGTCTCGGCGCATAATGTGGCGTTCAGTACTAGCTGAGGCGCTACTGGGGGACGTTACCAACGGATCTTTCATGACAAACACTCCATAGCAAATATTGGCTTGATGAGGATGTGAGTGGCATTCAAAATCACAATGAGATGAAAAGCACCGCGAATTACGATAAGCAGGACCGCAATTTTCGGTGCCTAATCGTTGTTTTCATCGGTGCGTCTGGCTGCTGCGAATCTTTCTTCAAGAGTGCGCTTGTTAAACCCAGGTTTGCCTTCATTTCGTGCTGTGAGAACAGAAATAATGGAAGCTTGGCTGACGAAGCTGGAGTAAGACTTGCCGCCTGGGGATTTACCTAGTAGTAGGCTGATGAGCGCGCCGATGAGACGCAGGTAAGAACGCTCAGATCGTTCATTTGGTTCCATGGCACTTTTGCGGTGCAGTATTAATTTTGCGTTTTCACGACGCAACAAATCACGCTCTTTCGTTAATTCTTGGAGGAGGCCTCGTGTGCGTTCACGCTCAGCTTTACAGATGTCTAACTCAACGAGCAACGCCTTATAAACTTCGATGGTGTGCGGTGAGACTGACTGTTTTTCGGATTCGTCAAAGATGAAGTTCGGCTGTTCTGCTGGATGGTATTCGATAAGCCAACGTTTGAGATCATTATGTCGAATTGTCAGTAGCGGCTGCTCTATCGTTTCACCTGAACTAACCGTCACCCCCATACATCCATAAGCTAGCTCCTGGTTACGGATTGCATCGTTTAGCAATTCTAATTTTTCTAAAAGGCCAGGCCATGATGCTAACGTCCGTTCCAAAGGAAGCAAATCTTCGATTTTGCTAAGAATTTTTGCTTCGACGGGCATCATTTCGCACCATCTGATCGCAATCTCGATGGGACGATAGAAAAGTTTCTTGTTGGCCTGATTGTCCCCATCCATTGACAGTACCAGTTATCTTCCTTGTTTAAGGTGCAGAAGTCAGCCGACGCCTTAGTGAGTGGCGAATAACCGCGCCACCGGGGCCGAACAGGTTTATGCAGCCAGTAGGAGTCAGAGTCTCATCGAATGGCATGAAAAAAACCAAACCGATCAGAGGAGCTCCAGAATGTCGACGGCGCATACGCAAATCAGTTGGCGGTACCATAGATCATACCTGCCTGGGATACCTAAGCTACTACCATCTCCAATGAGATTTTCAAGAAAGCAGATCGGCCTCATATCGCCCGACAAATCGGGCGAAAATGAAGCAGAGGTTATTTACTCGACGGCTTTGACCATGTCTTCGATGACTTTCTTCGCGTCGCCGAAGACCATCATGGTTTTGTCGAGGTAGAACAGTTCGTTGTCCAGACCGGCATAGCCGCTGGCCATCGAGCGCTTGTTGACGATGATGGTCTTGGCCTTGAACGCTTCAAGGATCGGCATACCGGCAATCGGTGATTTCGGATCGTTCTTCGCGGCCGGGTTGACCACGTCGTTGGCCCCGAGCACCAGCACTACATCGGCCTGACCGAACTCGGAGTTGATGTCTTCCATCTCGAACACCTGGTCGTAAGGCACTTCGGCCTCGGCCAGCAATACGTTCATGTGCCCTGGCATCCGCCCGGCCACCGGGTGGATCGCGTACTTCACGGTGATACCACGGTGGGTGAGCTTCTCGGTCAGTTCCTTGAGCGCATGTTGCGCGCGAGCAACCGCGAGGCCGTAACCCGGAACGATGATCACAGTGTCAGCGTTGGTCAGCAGGAAGGTCGCGTCGTCAGCTGAACCGAATTTCACCGGACGGGCTTCCTTGGCGCCGGCAGGACCTGCATCGACTGTGTTGCCGAAGCCGCCGAGCAGCACATTGAAGAACGATCGGTTCATCGCCTTGCACATGATGTAGGAGAGAATCGCACCGGACGAACCCACCAGCGAGCCGGCGATGATCAGCATCGAGTTGTTCAGCGAGAAGCCGATACCCGCCGCTGCCCAGCCGGAATAGCTGTTGAGCATCGACACCACCACCGGCATGTCCGCGCCGCCGATCGGGATGATGATCAGCACGCCCATCACGAAGGCCAGGGCCAGCATCAGCGCGAAGGCACTGAGGTTGCCGGTCAACATGAAGGTGATGCCCAGGGCCAGCGTCGCCAGACCCAGCAGCAGGTTGAGCTTGTGCTGACCGCTGAACTGTACCGGTGCGCCCTGGAACAGGCGGAACTTGTACTTGCCCGAGAGCTTGCCGAAGGCGATCACCGAACCGGAGAAGGTGATTGCGCCGATGGCCGCGCCAAGGAACAGCTCCAGACGATTGCCCGCCGGAATCGAATCGCCCAGCTGCTTGACGATGCCCAGGGATTGAGGCTCGACAACAGCAGCAATCGCAATGAACACCGCCGCCAGACCGATCATGCTGTGCATGAAAGCGACCAGTTCCGGCATCTTGGTCATTTCAACGCGCTTGGCCATGATCGAACCGGCGGTGCCGCCGATCAGCAGGCCGACGATGACGTAGCCGATCCCGGCAGTCGCGAGCTCAGCGCCCAGCTTATAGATGAGGCCCACGGTGGTGAGAATCGCCAGGCCCATGCCGAGCATGCCAAACAGGTTGCCGCGCCGCGACGTGGTTGGGTGCGACAGGCCTTTGAGGGCCTGGATGAAGCAGATCGACGCGATCAAGTAGAGCGTCGTTACGAGGTTCATGCTCATTACTTCGGCGCCTCTTCTTTTGCGACTTTCGGAGCTTTTTTCTTGAACATCTCAAGCATTCTGCGGGTGACCAGGAAGCCACCAAACACGTTCACCGCCGCCAGAGCCACCGCCAGGGTGCCCATGGTCTTGCCCAGTGGCGTCACGGTCAAAGCCGCCGCCAGCATGGCGCCGACGATCACGATTGCCGAAATCGCATTGGTTACCGCCATCAACGGCGTGTGCAGTGCAGGTGTAACGTTCCAGACCACGTGATAACCGACATAAATCGCCAGCACGAAGATGATCAGGTTGTAGATACCGGGGGAGATAAGCTCTTCCATCGTCTGAATCCCTGTTTAGGCGTTCTTGCGGATGACTTGGCCGTCGCGGCACATCAGGCACGCGGCGACGATGTCGTCTTCGAGGTTGATCTGCAGCTGCCCTTCAGGGGTGAACAGCAGCTTCATGAAGTCCAACAGGTTGCGCGCGTACAGCGCGGACGCATCTGCGGCGACCATGGCCGGCAGGTTGGTATGACCGATGATGGTCACGCCATGCTCGATCACCACTTGATCAGCTACGGTCAGCGGACAGTTGCCGCCTTGCGCGGCCGCCAGATCGATCACCACCGAGCCTGGCTTCATCTGCGCAACGGTTTCGGCACTGAGCAGGACCGGGGCCTTTCGACCGGGGATCAACGCCGTAGTGATCACGATGTCAGCCAATTTGGCGCGCTCGTGAACCGCGACTGCCTGGCGCTGCATCCAGCTGGCAGGCATGGGCCGGGCGTAACCGCCGACACCCACCGCAGCCTCGCGCTCTTCGTCGGTTTCGTAAGGCACGTCGACGAACTTGGCACCCAGGGATTCAATCTGTTCTTTCACCGCAGGACGCACATCCGAGGCTTCGATCACCGCGCCCAGACGCTTGGCGGTGGCGATGGCCTGCAGCCCCGCTACACCGGCACCCAGAATCAGCACGCGAGCTGCCTTCACCGTGCCCGCAGCCGTCATCAGCATCGGCATGAAGCGCGGATAGTGATGGGCGCCGAGCAGCACGGCTTTATAGCCGGCGATGTTGGCTTGCGAGGACAGCACATCGAGGCTCTGCGCGCGCGAGGTGCGCGGCGCGGCTTCCAGGGCGAATGCGGTAATTCCACACTCGGCCATTTTGCCGATGGTCTCGTTGTTGAACGGATTAAGCATGCCGACGACAATCGTGCCGCTCTTGATCTGGGTCAGCTCGCTGTCGCTGGGGGCGACGACCTTGAGAATCAGCTCGGCGCCGAAGGTATCAGTGGCACTGCCAATGGTTGCGCCTGCCGCTTCATAGGCACTGTCGACAACGCTGGCGTTAATGCCGGCGCCGCTTTGCACAGTGACCTTATGACCCTGGCCGATCAGCTTCTTGATGGTTTCTGGGGTTGCAGCAACCCGTGTTTCACCCGTCTGGGTTTCGAGAGGAACACCAATGTGCACGTCAAATCTCCTGTTGAGCTAATCTTCTTGTATTTTGGGATGCCAGCGACTAACAGTATTGGAGGTGAGACTGGGCTGAATTTCCCTGACACAGCATGCAGGCAGACGTAACCTCTTAAAGGCAGTATGTTTTTTCTGGTTTCTTACTTACACAACAATTCGATTTTAAGTAATGTTCACATGAAGAATCGGGATCTTAAAGATGGGCTTGATTTATGAGTATTCCAATGGTGACATTTTAGACACGGCCCGATGTCTATGTTGCACGGAATATGAGCAGTAGCAGGTTATCCTAAAAATTTGACATGTTCCAATTCTAAGGCTGGTGTCGTGTATAACTATTGGTAATAGTGGTATGTGTAACGTGTGTTTCCCCTGTGACATGAGGTCAACACCAACAGGATAGTACCGAAAACCAAAAGGATACGGTTTAATGAAACCTGAACATGGGTGAGATAAAATATCAATTATATGCGGGTTGCTTGATCGGAAAAAACCGCTACAACGGCCGTTGAGAGCATAGTTGACGTAGTCATTAGGCGCTGTTCGTATCATTTGTAGTCTGGCTAGGGGCAGCCAATCCATGCAGGTCGTTGCCCGTTGTATTCTTGAGATACGCAGACAAAAGGTACTCTTAGGTTGTATTGAGAATGCCTTTAGTCTGCGTAGGATCAGGTATTTGCCAAGAGAGGGGCAAGATAAAAGGTGCGTAATGCGGTTCGGGTACTTTGGACGAAAAACTTACGACTGGTGTCACTCTCTCGGTTTACCGGCTGAAGGCAAGAATGTTGGTACGGTTAGACGTACACGATCAGTAGTTCGGCAGTAGTTTGGTCCGCCGAGCCGTCCGTACGGTTCAAAGCGATCCACTCGAACCCTAAGTTTCTCTTCGTCGATTAAGTCTTCACGAAAATACATCGCGACAATTTCACCAAATACGATGGAGCGCCGTGTCGAAAACTCGAGAATTTTATACAGCTTGCATTCCCAAGCGATGGGAGCATCGGTGATGCGCGGTACATCAATCGAGGTAGAAGGAGTCAAGCCAAAACCTACCGTGTCTGCTTCTGAGATGTGAGAGGGAAAATCACTGCCGCACAATACCATTCGTTCGGCGATGGTCTCGTCAACCATGTTGACTACGAATTGCTCGCGCTCGATGATATTTTTCAGAGTGTCTTTCTTTTCACCTGGGCGATGACTCTCCTCACCATAGTGATCGACAGCAATAACAAACAGAGGGGGATCTTCGCCCATATAATTGAAGGCACTATAAGGTGCCGCATTGCACAACCCTTCGCTGTTCAAACTTGTCACCAGCGCAATGGGGCGGGGGCCCACGCTCCCGGTAATCAGCCAATATTTTTGCATATTGGTCAGTTCCGACATGGCTATGTGCGTCATGCGTATCTCCAGTTTCGCGCTCTCGCGCCACACGATCAACTAATTATTGTAAGAAGCAACATTACCAACTAGGTTGGATTTTAGCTTTTGAATATTACAAATTCCAATGAGAATGCAGGGAGTTGATATAGCCATTGGTAATAGCAGAGATGGGTTCCTTCGGTCTGGGTAGGCCTAGGTTTGGAGTCGGCATCAAGCGCCTGACCGTCGAAGGCGGTCCGCACGTCAGTGGCTCGTACGTGAACGCCGGGCTGGTAGATGAAATCAGTGTGCTGATTCTGCCCCTGGTCGATGGCTGCGGAGCGCATCTGGCGTCGTTCTCATCGCCACTCCGGAGTTTTGGTCCAATCGAAAATCATTCTTACCTTTTTGATGATTGGCATGGGTGATGGATTCTGTCGTGTCAGAAGTATCGCATGCGCTACGGTATGCGCATTCTCAGGTTGGTGATTTTGATTCATTTGTGTGCATTGATGGTGAAAGGCGGTCTGGCTATTACCATTGGTAATGGTAGGTCACGACATCTTGATTTGTCCTTGTTTTTTTAACGCCATAAACTGAATTTCGCCAGCCTAATTGCCTTTGTCTTTACCGTTGCATGGAACCTTATGTACAAAGCTTTTAATGGCAAGGTAATCTTTTTAATGCAAGGAGTCATTATGTCCATTTCCCCAGTGACAATGCCAAGCTCGCAGGAAAAAGGGGACGTTCTGCCATCAGGGCCGAGTAAGCCCGAGATGATGGCGGCAGTCGCCTCGGTATTGTCCTTTCTTAAAGACAAGCCGTTGGATGAGCAGTTGGAAATCGAGCTCAATCAGCGTTTCGGTGCAACCTCTGAGGTGTATTCAGAGCTGCTTCGGCTGTTGCGCGTGGGTATAGAGGAAGGCTGGGCCTGCTACGCCGAAATCGACGGTCCGGACTATCGCCGCGGGCAACTGGCCAAGTCGACTGAGAACGCTAATGGTTACAGCGTAGAGACCGGCATGTTGAAGAACGTGTTGGGCAACTATCACCTTCACCCCCAAGGCGAGATCAACATGATCGGACCGGAGGACGATGGTGCAACCTTCTGTGGCAACGGTGCAGGATGGAAAGTGTTCGCACCCGGCAGCCAGCATTTTCCAACAGTTAAAGGTGGCAAAGTCACAATGCTGTTCTTTCTCCCAGGTGGAGAAATTGAATACATGGATCCCCCACGGCATAAGTAATAATTTTATTTAATAGCCTCCCAATAATTATAAAAGAAGGACAGGTGATGAATAAGTTCGCGGCGTTCGCGTTACTCTCTGTGTTGACCATGACCATGACCATGACCGTGCAGGCGGCTGACAGCGTAAAAATTGGTTTTGTCAGTACGCTGTCCGGCCCTCTTTCTGGGTTTGGGCTTGAGATCCGTGATGGCTTTAATCTGGCGTTAAAGACGAGCGGGAACAAAATCGGCGGAATACCCGTTGAAGTAGTGGAAGGTGATGATCAGGCGAGTCCCGATGTTGGCAAGCAATTAGCCGACAAAATGATCAAACGAGATAAGGTTGATTTCTTGACCGGTATTGTTTATTCGAACGTCATGCTGGCCGTGGGGCCGCCTGCCTTTGCATCTAAAACCTTTTATATCAGTGCGGCAGCGGGGCCGGCGGCGTTTGCCGGTGAGCGTTGCAATAAGTACTTCTTTGGTTTGTCTTGGCAGAACGATGGGCAGAGTGAGGCGGTGGGCAACTACATGACTACCAATCACTATAAGAAAGTATTCATTATTGCGCCAAACTACACGGGCGGCAAAGAAAACCTCGAAGGGTTCAAGCGTTTCTTCAAGGGTGATGTCGCTGCAGAGGTTTATGTGAAGTTGGGGCAGTTGGACTTCGCCTCGGAGCTCGCACAAATTCGCTCGACCAAACCGGATGCGGTGTTTTTCTATCTGCCAAGTGGTATGGGCATCAACTTCATCAAACAGTATGTGGGTGCCGGCCTGGATAAGGAAATTCCCTATTTCTCGACGGGTCACTCGGCTGATGAAGACGTGATTGCTGCCGTGGGTGCCCCCATCGTTGGTCTCAAAAACGCTTCGCACTGGGCCTGGGATTTGAAAAACCCACAAAATGATGCCTTCGTTGCAGACTTCAAAAAAGCCTATGGCCGAATCCCGACCATGTACGCCTTTCAAGGCTATGACGTGGTCCGGCTTCTGGACAGTGCTGTGAGAGACGTCAAAGGCAATTTGACTGATAAAGAAGCACTGCACACCGCCTTGATGACCACTGATTTCAAATCGCTTCGTGGCAATTTCAAATTTAATACCAATCAGTTCCCCATGGACACCTTCTATCTGCGCGAGGTGCAGAAAGACAATGCCGGGCTGATCACTAACAGAACTATCGCGACGATTTTCGACAATCACGCTGACGCCTATGTCGGTGCCTGCAAGCTTTAGCCCCGTCATCAGTGACGCTTCATTCAGTACACCTTGACTAAACGGAAAGAACCTTATGAAACCAACAAATAAAATATTGGCGTTTTCCGGCAGTACCCGAAAAGCCTCGTTTAACGTTAAATTACTGAATCTCGCCGTGGCCGCCGCGCAGGAACACGGCGCGCAGGTCACGCACATCGATTTGCGTGAATTTCCGCTGCCGATCTATGACGGCGATCTGGAAGCGACATCGGGGGTCCCGGAGAACGCCGTACAATTGCGCGAACTCCTGCTGACCCACGACGGGTTGCTAATTGCGTCGCCGGAATATAACGGATCGGTGAGTGCACTGTTGAAGAACACCCTGGACTGGTGTTCCAGGCCTGCCAACGGCGTCGAAGGTCTGGCGCCGTTTCGCGGTAAAGCGGTTGGCTTGATGGCGGCGTCGCTCAGCCCATTCGGCGGCCTGCGTGGGATCATCGACTTGCGTGGAATTATGGCGAAAATGGGCGCTGTGGTTTTGGCCGAAGACGTCGCGATCGCTTCTGCGCAAAACGCGTTCGATCCGACGGACGCCTTTGTCGATTCCAACACTGCGAAGCTGGTCGATCAATTTACGTCGAATCTCATTGGTCTAGTCGCGAAACTGCACCCGAATACTGACGCGTCCAAGGTTGAGCGATGAGCACCCTGATCATTGAGGAAGCGCTGAATGGATTGCAGTTCGGACTCATGCTTTTTCTGCTGGCAGCGGGGTTGACCTTGGTGTTCGGGATCATGGACATGATCAACCTGGCCCACGGCTCGCTATACATGATTGGGGCTTATTTGACCGCGACTGTGACTGACGCGAGCGGTTCTTACTTCATCGGCGTACCTGTGGCGCTGGTGGCAACTGCGATCATCGGAATGGTACTGGAGGTGAGCCTGTTCCGAAGGCTGTACCGACGGGATCACTTGTCCCAGGTGCTGGCGACCTTCGCTCTGATTCTGATCTGTAACGAATCGGTACGGATGATCTGGGGGGCTCAGCCGATCCCACTCAATACGCCGGTTGCCTTTACGCATCCTGTCGAATTGATGCCCGGCCTGCAGTACCCGGCGCAGCGATTAATGATTATCGGTGTGGGATTGGTGGTCGCGGTTGCCATGTACTTCCTAGTGGCCAAAACCCGCTTGGGTATGTGGGTACGGGCTGGGGCTTCGAATCGCGAAATGGCGACCAGCATGGGTGTGAACATCAAATGGTTGTTCACCGCCGTGTTCGGCATCGGTGCAGCGCTGTGCGCCTTGGCGGGCGCAATGCTCGGTCCATTGTTGGCGGTGCAGGTCGGGATGGGTGAAAGCATTCTGATTTTGGCCTTCGTGGTGGTGGTCATCGGAGGTATCGGCTCGATTAGGGGGGCATTTGTCGGTGCCCTACTGATCGGTGCGGTCGATACCCTGAGTCGCTCGTTGCTACCGCTGTTACTGAGCAAGTTTCTGTCGCCGGCGGTGACCTCCTCGATTGGTGCAGCCGTGGCCTCCATCATCATTTATGTTCTTATGGCTGCCGTTTTGTTCTGGAAGCCACAAGGCCTGTTCCCTGCGCGTGGGTGACCCTATGACCTCGACCCTTCACCACAGCGTTCGGCTCGGCGTGGCTGCCGTGGCGCTACTTATTTTGCTGGTATTACCTTGGGTAGCCAGTGTGCTGGATCAGACGTTTTACATGACGTTCGCCACTCGGATCATGATCTTTGCCCTGGCCGCCACCAGCCTCAATCTGGTCCTGGGTTTCGGCGGTCTAGTGGCGTTCGGGCACGCCGGTTTTTTCGGGATTGGCGCTTATACAGTGGCCATTTTGATGGACATGGGCATCAGTTCCGCCTGGACTGCGTGGCCGGCTGCAGTGGCGATTAGCGCCGCGTGCGCGCTGCTGATTGGGCTGATTTCACTACGCACCCGCGGCGTGTATTTCATCATGATCACCTTGTCGTTCGCCCAGATGCTGTACTACATCTTTCAATCTCTGGCCGCATTTGGTGGTGATGACGGCATGTCCCTGGCTGGGCGTTCGACCCTGCCACTGGGACTTGATCTATCATCTGACGTCACTTTCTACTACGTCGTGTTATTGATCTCGGTGGTGGTGATGTTCGCCGTGCAACGTACGGTCAACGCGCGCTTTGGACGGGTACTGCAGTCGATTCGCGAAAACGAATCGCGAATGGAATCCATCGGCTATCCGGTGTTTCGCTTCAAGCTGGTGGCCTTCACCTTGTCCGGCGCACTGGCAGGTTTGGCCGGTGCGCTGGTCGCCAACCAGAATGGCTTCATCAGTCCTAACCTGATGCTTTGGACCCAGTCCGGTACGCTGATGATTATGGTGATTATGGGGGGGGTGGGTTATTTGTATGGCGGTGTTTTCGGTGCAGCGTTGCTATTAATATTGGAGGAGACGCTGTCCAACTACACAATTCATTGGCAATTGCCATTAGGCGTCATTCTTCTGCTGGTCGTGCTGTTTGCACAAACCGGCATCGCCGGAATATTTAGCAGGAAGGTGTCCTCATGAACCAGCCGCTCCTGGAAATCCGCAATTTGGTAAAACGCTTTGGTGGCCTGGTCGCCACCAACGGCACCAACCTATCCATCCATAGCGGTGAAATCCATGCACTCATCGGCCCGAACGGTGCCGGCAAGACCACACTCATTCATCAGATTTCCGGGGCGCTGAACTCCGATGAAGGGACGATGATTTTCGACGGTGTCGACATATTCGACATGCCCATGCACAAACGCGTGGCGGCTGGTTTGGCTCGGTCTTATCAGATCACCAGTATTTTTAAAAAACTGACGGTGTTGGATAACGTTGCGCTGTCGGTGCAGGCACGCAGTGGCAGCAGTTTTCGGTTTTGGCGAGCGGCTATTTCCGAGGCTGCGTTATTTAACGAAGCCCACCAGATCCTCGAACAGGTTGGTTTATCGTCGAAGGCCAAAACCATCGCCGGCAGTCTGGCCCACGGTGAGCAACGGCAACTGGAATTGGGCATCACACTCGGGACCCGCCCAAAATTGTTATTGCTCGATGAACCCATGGCCGGTATGGGCCCTGAAGACTCGGAAAAAATGGTGGAGTTGCTCATGGCGCTTAAGGGTAAATCGACCGTGCTGCTCATCGAGCACGATATGGCTGCGGTGTTCCGGCTCGCCGACCGAATGTCCGCGCTGGTTTATGGTCGAGTCATTGCCACCGGTGTGCCGAACGCTGTGCGGGAAGACCCTGAAGTCAAAAGAGCTTACCTTGGCGAGGAGGCGGTATGAGTGCGATCCTTGAAGTCAGCAACGTAGAAACTTCTTACGGCGAGAGCCAGATTCTGTTTGGCGTGAGTTTGAAGATCAGGGAAGGTGAAATGTCGACCTTGCTCGGCCGCAACGGCATGGGCAAGACTACCAGCGTGCGCTCTATTTTGGGACTGACGCCGGTCAACTCGGGATCAATTCGTTTTCGCGGTGAATTGATCGAGCGCAAATCGGCGGACGCCATTGGGCGCAAGGGTATTGCGGTGGTGCCAGAAGGGCGGCATATCTTTCCGAACCTGACGGTGAAAGAAAACCTGGTGGCCTTTGCCTGTAATCGCAACAAATCCTCTGAGCCATGGACGCTGGACAAGGTCTACAACTTTTTCCCACGGCTGGCTGAGCGCGAGCGCAACATGGGTTCGCAGCTGTCTGGTGGCGAACAACAAATGTTGGCCATCGGCCGTGCGCTGATGACTAATCCTTACTTGTTGATACTGGACGAAGCGACTGAGGGCCTGGCACCGCTGATTCGAGATGAAATCTGGGCTTGTCTCCACGCGTTGAAAAAAAGCGGGCAGACCGTGCTGGTGATCGACAAATACGTCGAGAAGCTAATTGCTCTGGCTGACCATCACACCATTATCGAAAAGGGCCAAGTCGCCTGGCAGGGTTCTTCAAAGGAACTGAGTCTGGACAAAGGCCTTTGGCAGCGATATTTAGGCGTCTAGATACCATCAATAGTTCTATTTTAGTGGAGTTGGCCAGAGGGTTGCTCCTGGGCCAGCTTCGCTTTTTTTTAGGTGGCTATTACTTTCACGAATAAATGACCGTGATCTTTTGAATTTGGTTTTCTACGCATATCGATAAAATAAAACCATCTTGCAACCCCCTGCAGAGCAGAAAACTATGAATACCTTATCGAATCAAGCATCACGTGTTGTGCCTGGCACCGTGCCTTGTCAACTGCTTAATTATGTCGACGGTAACTTTGTTACTTCTGTCTCGAGTTTCGCCAATATTAATCCGGTGAATGGCGAACTTGTTTCCAATGTGTTCGAGGCGGATGCGAAGCAGGTCAGCGATGCTGTTGTTGCTGCGCAAAAAGCGCTGAAAGGCCCGTGGGGGAAGCTGAGCGTCCATGACCGTGCGGCGGTGATTCACAAAATCGCTGATGGCATCCAAGCTCGATTCGAGGAGTTCGTAGCGGCGGAAGTGGCCGACACTGGTCGTCCGGTTCATCAGGCGCGGACCCTCGATATTCCACGTGCCATCGCCAACTTCCGGACCTTTGCCGATTTGGCGAAGACCAGCAACACCGACTTGTTTGAGATGGCTACAGCGGACGGTGCGGGCGCGCTGAACTACACCGTGCGCAAGCCGTTGGGTGTGATTGGGATTATCTCGCCCTGGAACTTGCCGCTGCTGTTGTTTACCTGGAAAGTTGCGCCGGCTCTTGCCTGCGGTAATACCGTGGTCGCAAAGCCGTCGGAAGAATCGCCGTCGTCTGCCACTTTATTGGCCGAAGTCATGCATGACGCCGGTGTTCCACCTGGCGTATTCAACTTGATTCACGGATTTGGTAAAGATTCGGCCGGTGAGTTTCTGACACAACATCCCGGTATCAGTGCCTTGACCTTTACTGGTGAGTCGAAAACCGGTTCGGCGATCATGAAATCGGTGGCCGATGGTGTCAAGGAGGTGTCGTTCGAATTGGGCGGAAAGAACGCCGCCGTGGTCTTTGCCGACGCCGATTTTGATGCCGCTGTAGCGGGTGTTTTGCGCTCTTCCTTTACCAACTCGGGACAAGTCTGCCTGTGTTCAGAGCGTGTGTACGTTCATCGTTCGATCTTCGACAAGTTTGTCGCGGCACTCAAGATTGAAACTGAGAAATTGATTGTGGGTTATCCGGATCAAGAAGGCGTCAGTATGGGCCCTCTGATTTCCCACGGGCATCGCGACAAGGTGCTGTCGTACTACCAATTGGCGGTTGAAGAGGGCGCCACGATTGTCACGGGCGGTGGGGTTCCTCAGTTCAACGATGAGCGCGATCAAGGCGCTTACGTGTTGCCGACGATCTGGACCGGGCTGTCAGACCAGGCGCGCTGCGTTACCGAGGAGATCTTCGGCCCGGTGTGCCACATCTCGCCGTTTGATGACGAGGACGAAGTCATTGGCCGCGTCAACGATAGCGACTACGGACTCGCCTGCGCCATCTGGACCACCAATCTTTCCCGCGCTCATCGTGTTTCCCGGGAAATCCATGTCGGCCTGGTCTGGGTTAATACCTGGTACCTGCGTGACCTGCGCACGCCTTTTGGCGGAGTGAAGCTGTCCGGTCTGGGCCGTGAAGGCGGTCGTTTCTCGATGGACTTCTACTCCGACATCGCCAACATCTGCATCAAGCTTTAAGGGGCATGGACATGCGTCGAACCCTGCAATCGAGCGCCATTGCTGCACCTCGTTTTCACTATTCGCCCTGTGTGGCGATCGGTAGCACCTATCAGGTCTCCGGAATGATTGCGTTGGATCCTGCCTCCGGTCAATTGGTCGAGGGTGGTCCCGGCGCGCAAACCAGCCGCATCCTCGCGAATCTGCAAAGTGCGTTGCCTGATTATGGATTGACCTTGGGCGATCTACTTATCGCTCGAATCTACACCACCCGTTTTGACGCATTCGCCGAGATCAACGCGGCCTGGGAAACCTTGTTTTCCGGCGGTTTGATACCGCCGGCAAGGACCAGTGTCGGCGTCAGTGCGCTGCCTTTGGGTGCCAGTGTCGAAATTGAATTTTCCTTCGTTAAATCATCACAGTGATCAAGAAGCCATGAAAAATAATATTGAACTCGCCGCGTCGAGGTTATGGCAGGCGGAGCTGGACGGAATACCTTGCGAGCCTGTCCGCGACTTGATCGGGATTGACGACGTTGAGCTGGCGTATGCCGTGCAGCAGATCAACACCGAGCGTCGGCTCAAAGAGGGTCGGCGTCTGGTCGGTCGCAAAATCGGCCTCACTTCCAAGGTCGTCCAGCAGCAGCTCGGTGTCGACCAGCCGGATTTCGGCATGTTGTTCGCTGACATGTGTCTGGCTGATGGCGAAGAAATCGCTAACCGCCGGGTGCTGCAAGCTAAGGTCGAGGCGGAAATTGCGCTGGTCATCGAGCGTCCTCTGGACCAGGGCAAACACACGATCGCTGACATTATCCGCGCTACTGCATTTGCTCTTCCGGCCATAGAGATCGTCGGCAGCCGTGTCGCGAACTGGGACATCAAACTCACCGATACCATTGCCGATAACGCGTCCAGCGGACTGTTTGTGCTGGGCTCGCGTCCGGTCAAGCTGGATGCATTCGACATCGTCGCCTGCGGCATGGTCATGGAACGCCGTGGCGATCAGGTCAGCGTTGGAATGGGTGCGGCCTGCATGGGCAATCCGCTGCTGGCTGCCGTTTGGCTGGCCGACACCATGGCGCGTCTTGGGCAACCGCTGCAACCAGGCGACATCATCATGACCGGGGCCCTCGGGCCTATGGTTGCTGCGGCTTCTGGCGATATTTTTGAAGCCAATATCCAAGGCCTGGGTCGCGTTCGCGCCTCCTTCGCCCCTGCGGAGGAGTAACAGACATGGACCAGAACACTCGGCTACAAGTTGCCATTATCGGCTCCGGAAACATCGGCACCGATTTGATGATCAAGGTCTTGCGTAATTCAAAACACTTGGCGATGGGCGCAATGGTGGGCATCGATGCAGCTTCCGATGGCTTGGCTCGCGCTGCACGGATGGGTGTTGCCACCACTCACGAAGGCATCAACGGTTTGGTTAACCTGACAGGATTCGAGCAGATTCGTATCGTGTTCGACGCGACCTCGGCCGGTGCACACGCCAAGCACAACGAAATACTGCAGCAGCACGGGATCAAGGTCATTGATCTAACACCTGCCGCTATCGGTCCTTACGTGGTGCCTGTGGTCAATCTGAGGGATCACCTGGCGAGCACCAACATCAACATGGTGACTTGCGGTGGTCAGGCAACGATTCCTGTGGTGCGCGCCATATCGCGGGTCACTCGGGTTCGTTACGCCGAAATCGTGGCCTCGATTGCCAGTAAATCTGCAGGCCCTGGTACCCGCGCCAATATCGATGAGTTCACCGAAACCACCTCCCATGCGATCGTCAGTGTGGGCGGTGCCGAACACGGTAAAGCGATCATTGTGCTAAACCCGGCCGAACCACCGTTGATGATGCGCGACACCGTTCTGTGCCTGGCCGAAGGCGATGCCGACACTAATGCGATCCGCGAATCCATCGAACAGATGGTTAAAGACGTAGCGGCTTACGTGCCGGGCTACCGCATGAAACAGGACGTGCAATTCGACACGATTCCCGCTGACAAGCCCATCAATATTCCGGGCGTTGGCCTGGTCTCCGGCATCAAGGTGTCGGTGTTTCTGGAAATTGAAGGCGCGGCGCATTACCTACCCGCGTACGCAGGCAATCTCGACATCATGACGTCTGCCGCGCTCGCCGCTGCTGAGCAGATTGCCGCCAACATGATCGCGGCCGGGTAGGGGTATGACTATGAATAGCGCCAAGAAAATCTTTATCCAGGACGTCACCCTGCGTGACGGCATGCATGCAATTCGTCACCAGTATTCGCTTGATCACGTCATGTCCATTGCCAAAGCACTCGACGTGGCGAAGGTCGATAGCATCGAAGTGGCTCACGGCGACGGGCTCGCCGGTTCAAGCTTCAATTATGGCTTTGGTGCCCACAGCGATCTGGAGTGGATTGAAGCGACCGCCTCGGTGCTCAAGTACGCCAAGCTCGCGACCTTGCTGCTGCCAGGCATTGGCACTCTTCATGACCTTGATGCTGCGTTCAAGGCAGGCGTGCGCACCGTCAGGGTTGCGACCCATTGCACGGAAGCCGATATCTCTCGCCAGCACATTGAGCATGCTCGCAAATTGGGCATGGACACGGTTGGTTTTCTGATGATGTCGCACATGGCGACTCCGCAGAAGCTCGCGGAGCAAGCCAAGCTCATGGAAGGTTACGGCGCTGAATGTGTGTACGTCGTGGACTCGGGCGGCGCCTTGTCGATGCAGGGTATTGCCGAGCGCTTCAAAGCCTTCAAAGACGTCCTTGACCCCTCGACCCAAACCGGCATGCATGCGCACCACAATCTGTCGTTGGGGGTCGCAAACTCGATTGTCGCCGTGGAAAACGGTTGTGACCGGGTCGACGCCTCGCTGGCCGGTATGGGTGCCGGGGCAGGTAACGCCCCGCTGGAAGTCTTCATCGCCGCCATCGACAAGTTGGGCTGGAACCATGGCACTGACCTGTTCACCTTGATGGACGCCGCTGACGATCTGGTACGTCCCCTGCAGGACCGCCCGGTACGGGTAGACCGTGAAACTCTCGCGCTGGGTTACGCCGGTGTCTACTCAAGCTTTTTGCGTCATGCAGAAGCAGCTTCGGCGCGTTATGGCGTTTCGGCCGTCGACATCCTGGTCGAGCTGGGCAATCGGCGCATGGTGGGGGGGCAGGAAGACATGATCGTTGATGTCGCCCTGGATTTACTGAGCAAAGGAGGGGGTAAGTGATGAGCAACCTGGACATTTATGCCATTTCAACGGCGCTTGATAACGCAGCCAGATACCGTGAAGAAATTGATCCGCTGACCCCGGTCCATGGGTTCAATCTGAATGAAGCATATGAGATTCAGCGGACGTCGATTGCTTTGCGTCATGCTCGCGGCGAATTGCCGGTCGGCATCAAACTGGGCTTCACCAGCCGCGCGAAGATGATTCAGATGGGCGTCGACAGCCTGATTTGGGGTCTTCTCACCGACGCGATGTTGTATGAAGAAGGAGCAGTGATTGACCTGTCTGACTTCATCCATCCGCGTGCTGAACCCGAAGTCTGCTTTTTGACCAAGCGTGACATCGACCGACCTCTGACGTTACTGGAAGCCTCGTCCTACCTCGAAGGTGTTGCCCCAGCGATTGAAATTATCGATTCCCGTTACCGCAATTTTAAATTCACGCTGGAAGACGTAGTCGCTGATAACTGCTCCTCCGCCGGCCTGGTGATCGGTGCCATGTCGCGCAATCTCACCGATTTGGCCAACTTGGGAGTGGCGATGCGTTTCAACGGCAGGCCCATGCAGATAGGCAGCACCGGCGCCATCCTGGGTGATCCGCTGCGCAGTGTCGTGCAGGCCTCGCGTTTGGCTGCACGCGCAGAAATGGTACTCCCAGCGGGGTCCTTGATTATGGCGGGCGCTGCCACCGCCGCTCAGGCGTTGACCGCCGGCACCCATGTCAGCGCAGAAGTTACTTCTCTGGGACGTGTCGAGTTTTATACGGGAGCGCGAGCATGAGTACTGAAGCGAAATTGGTTGAAGGAAAAGCCCTGCCCCGTGGAAAGTTTCCCCACGTAAAGCGTGCTGGCGATTTTCTTTTTGTTTCAGGCACAAGTTCCCGTCGCCCGGACAATACGTTAGTCGGTGTCGAAGTGGATGAAATGGGGACCACGCATCTCGATATCGTGGCGCAAACCACTGCGGTCATCGAGAATATTCGAGACATTCTTGGCAGTGTTGACGCGACGTTAGACGACGTGGTCGAAATATCGACGTACTTGGTCAACATGAACGACTTCGCCGGTTACAATCAAGTTTACGGCACGTATTTCGGTTATGAAGGCCCGGCGCGAACCACCGTCGCCGTGCACCAGTTGCCGCACCCACACTTGGTTATCGAAATTAAAGCTGTCGCCTATAAACCGTTGTCACAGAAGGGAGTTTGACGATGTTTACATACGGTAAACCATTGAATTTTCAGCGCTGGCTTGACGATCACAAAGACTTGCTTAAACCGCCAGTTGGCAACCAGCAAGTGTGGAAGGATGCCGATTTTTTGGTAACGGTAGTGGGAGGGCCTAATTTTCGTACCGATTTTCATGATGACCCGATGGAAGAGTTCTTCTATCAGTTTAAGGGCAACGCTTACTTGAACATCATGGACCGGGGGCAGTTGGAGCGTCTTGAACTGGAAGAGGGTGCGATCTTTCTTTTGCCCCCACATTTGCGTCACTCACCGCAACGGCCTGATCCGGAAAGTCGCTGTTTGGTCATTGAACGCCAACGGCCACAAGGCACGATCGATGGTTTTGAATGGTACTGCTTGAACTGTAACGGGCTTGTCCATCGTGTTGAAGTACAACTTAAAAATATCGTCACCGATTTGCCCCCGTTGTTCGATGTGTTTTATGCCAATGAGAACTTACGCAAGTGCCCGCAATGCGGCCAGGTTCACCCGGGTAAGGCGGCGATTGATGCAATGGCGCGTGGAGAAAAATCTTGAAAAGTCCACATATCGATATGCATTCGCACTTTTTTCCACGGATTTCGGAACAAGAAGCTGCGGAGTTCGATTCGGCACAGGCACCTTGGCTACAAGTAAGCGCTAAAGGTGATACCGGTTCAATTATGATGGGCAAGAATAATTTCCGTCCGGTTTACCAGGCTCTATGGGATCCCGCTGTCCGGATTGAAGAAATGGACGCGCAGGGCGTGGATGTCCAGGTGACTTGCGCCACGCCTGTGATGTTCGGCTACACATGGGAGGCCAAAAAAACGGCGCAATGGGCTGCGCGAATGAATGATTTGGCCTTAGAGTTTGCCGGTCACAACCCCCAGCGTCTCAAAGTTCTGGCTCAGGTACCCTTGCAAGATCTGGATTTGGCGTGTAGAGAAGCATCGCGTGCTGTGGCATCGGGGCATCTTGGTGTACAGATTGGCAACCATTTGGGAGACAAGGATCTCGACGATGCGACACTCGAATCCTTTTTGACCCACTGTGCCAACGAGAACATCCCAATTCTGGTTCATCCGTGGGACATGATGGGTGGACAGCGGATGAAGAAGTGGATGTTGCCGTGGTTGGTTGCCATGCCGGCGGAAACACAGCTTGCGATTTTATCGCTGATATTGTCCGGTGCATTCGAGCGAATTCCAAAGTCGCTGAAAATTTGCTTCGGGCACGGCGGGGGCAGTTTTGCATTTCTGCTAGGGCGCGTTGATAACGCTTGGCGACATCGCGATATCGTGCGCGAAGACTGCCCGCGCCTGCCGTCCGAATACGCCGACCGATTTTTTGTCGACAGTGCGGTATTTAACCCGGCGGCACTGGAGCTGTTGGTCAGTGTGATGGGCGAGGATCGTGTCATGTTGGGGTCCGATTACCCATTCCCATTGGGGGAGCAAAAAATAGGTGACTTGATTTTGACCAGTGATTTTGAGGAGTCAACCAAGAAAAAGATTCTGTCGGGCAACGCCAGCCAGTTTTTCAACATTCCGCTGTAGTCAGCAGTACTGATACACCATTTCCTATTACTGAAAATCAGGACGGCAAACATAAAAGCGTTCTATTTAAAAGGCGCGATAAGCACTCTGAATTTGCTAGCGCGCCGTTCTGAAAGTTCAAGAGCGCTGGTAAGTAAGCGGGGCTTACTGGCAAGAAAATTTGTAGGTATTTAGTCTGGAAATCAGTCTTTTCCTGAGGATCGGATGGCCCATCGCGTTATACTCTGTTTTTAGCATTCGATGGGCACTAATGTCGATTTTATACCTGGAGCGTTATGGAAATCTTACCCATATCGGCAATCACGTTAAGTCGAAAATTGAAATTCAACCAGCTCATGATATTTGAGCTGGTGCTGGAGTCAGGTTCATTTGTAAGAGCTGCCAATACCATGGGCCTTACTCAGCCAGCGATCACTAAAGCTATTTACGATCTGGAGTCTTTTTTTGGCGGTCCTTTGTTTGATCGCTCCAATCGAGGGGTGACGCCCACCGAATTCGGCATCATGTTAGGTCGTCGCGTAAAGTCATTGATTGCTGAAACTCGTTACATGACTGAAGAAGTCAACGCTTTCCGCACAGGGGATGCCGGGCACGTTATTGTCGGTACACTTATCTCCGCGTCGGCGAAGCTTTTACCGCGTGCCATAGTGAAATTACGCAAGGCTACGCCAGGTGTTTCGATCACGGTCCGTGAAGGTACAACGGCACAAATGTTTCCCGCTTTGGCCACTGGGGACCTTGACATTGTGGTCGGTCGGCTTCCGGAGCAAGAGCTGGCGCATGCGTTTGCGCTCAAGCACGAGGTCTTGTTTGATGAATCCTTTTGCGCGGTAGTGGGAAAAGGTCATGCACTGTCGGATCGAAAAGGTCTGAACGTTGCCGAGTTGATGTGCGAGGAGTGGATATTTCCGTTGCAGGAGTCCCCGTCCTACAATGCTGTCGCTAAGTTTTTCCGGGATGGCGGGTTAGGCCTGCCGCCTCATCATGTACATTCTCTTTCGACGCTGACTAATATTGGCTTGTTGTTGGAAACCGATATGATCGCGCTGATGCCCCGTGCGGCTGCATTGCAATTCTTGAAAGCTGGCTTGTTGGCCATCCTTGATATGACCAGCACCGCCAATTTTGGCCAAGTCGGTTTTTCGATACGGGCTGACAAAGACGTTAACCCTGCCTGTAAAAATTTTATTAAGTGTCTTCGTGAGGCCGCCATGGGAATATTTGAATAACCCTCTTCCCTGAGCGTAATCCCCCTGTTCCGTCACTCTTGATCGGACCACCTTTCATTCTATTCTCCTTCGTTTGTCTGGTTTTCAGGCACGTAATTTGATGGCGCCTATCGGATTGTCTATTACTAACGGTAATGGACGATGAGGGGATATTGATTGGCATTTGTTTTTTGGATGGCCTAAAAAGAGAGTGTGTCTTTTTTGGTGTTTTGCAAATCCAAGTACAGAGCGACTGGATAATCAGCGTCGCTTGCTGTATTGAATTCATTCGCCGACTAAGTCGCAAGTGTTAAACAGCATATAACAACAATGAACAGCTGTGACCGAGCGGCACTATGCTGTGCGTATCACAATAATAAAAATATTTTGCCCCTTTAAGCCAATCAGTGACTTTTAACGGAGCTTACTATGCGCATAAAAACAATAAATGCTGTCGCTTTGATGGTGACAACTGGAGCAATACAGCCGGTACTGGCCAGCCAACAGTCGGATGCCACCGGATTTGTTGAAGGTTCGAAAGCATCCATCAACATCCGCAACATGTTCATGAATCGCAACTTCCGTCAATCCAGTGCGCCACAGAGTTTCGGTGAAGAATGGGCCCAAGGTTTTATCGGTACTTTCCAGTCAGGTTTTACGCAAGGGACGGTCGGCTTCGGTGTCGACGTGCTTGGCCAGTTCGGTATGAAACTGGACACCGGCGATGGCCGCACCGGCGGTGGTACCGGCCTATTGGAACAGGACAAAGATGGCGCCAAAGACAATTACTCAAAACTCGGTGGCGCTCTAAAGGTTCAGGTCTCCAACAGTGTGCTTAAGTACGGCAATCAGCTTATGTCGTTGCCGATCCTTTCTACCTCCGACGCGCGGCTGTTGCCCGAGTCAGCCACTGGATTGTCGCTGACCAGTAACGAAATAAAAAATCTGACGTTTTCGGCGGGGCATTTCACCGGCCTCAACAATCGCAATGACAGCAAGCCCGACAGCGCCCGGCTCACCAGCCTCGACTACGTCGGCGGGTTTTACAAGTTCAGCGATCGCTTGACCGGCAGTTTGTTTTATCAAAAAGTCGAAGATTACTGGCGCAAATACTATGGCAGCACCACCTACGCTATCCCGCTCACCAAGACCCAGGCCTTGAATTTTGACTTCAATATCTACGACACCAAGAGCAGTGGCGAAGCTCGGGCAGGTGAATTGGATAACCGGATATGGAGTTTGTCGGCCGCCTACACCTTGGGCGCGCATCGATTCTTGATTGGTCACCAGCGTGTGTCCGGGCGTGGTGATTACCAATATGGTATCGATGGTTTGAGTACGGTGTATGTGGGCAACTCGATCCAGTATTCCGACTTCAACTACCAAGACGAAAAATCCTGGCAGGTCCGTTATGACATGAATCTGGCGCCTTACGGAATACCGGGCTTGACCTTTATGACCCGATACGTAAAGGGCACCGGATTCGATACCGCGGCGACCAATAACGGCCATGCCTGGGAACGAGATATCGAATCCAAGTATGTGGTGCAAGAAGGCCCCGCAAAAAATTTGAGTTTCCGGCTACGCCACGCTTCGTACCGCAGTTCCGATAGAGGCGGTGAGATCGACGAAATTCGGATCATCACGGAATACCCGCTAAACATTTTTTGAGGCTCGACTGGAAGTCAGACGTTCATGGCGGCTGTTGACGCAGCCGTTTTGAGCATTACACGAGGTGACAACATGGGCTACGACATCAAAATCTTCGATCCAATAAGGACCGCGGTTCTGGTCATCGACATGCAGAATGACTTCATCGCCGTCGGTGCGCCGTTGGAAACGTCTACCGGTCGAGCATTGATTCCGATACTGAATAAACTGGTCGACGCCTTGCGCGACAGAGGTGCCACTATCATCTACACCGCCCATGTACACAAGGAAGACGGTACGGATATTGGACGTTATGGGGAAATCCATCCGCCAAGCGGCCGAGGAGAGGCGTTGGTTGAAGGCAGCCTTGGGGCCGAGATCTATCCAGAATGCGCACCAAAGAAGGGTGATCGACTGATCAAAAAACATCGTTACAGCGCTTTTTTTGAAACTGAACTGCAGCAGATTCTTAAAGAGCGGTGGATCCAGAACGTGGTGGTTGTGGGTGTCACTACCGAGAACTGTGTTCATGCCACAGCGAGGGATGCGCTGTTTCGTGACTACCGTACTTTCGTTATTGCCGATTGCTGCGCTACTCGTGATCATCCGGATGCCGGCTGGGGTGCATTGTCTGCCTCGCAAGTACAACAGACTTCGCTGATAATACTCAAACAATCAACCGCCGATGTCTGTACGTCGGAGGAGCTTGTGAAACGATTTTGCTTTCCGACGGTTCTGCCTACTTGATAATTTTTATGTCTCCTATTGTGTCTGGTCCCAGGACTTCCGCACTGCTAGGGTTCTTGTTTGAAAAGCAACATCAGAGACGTAGTTCCGTGTGGACTGATGTTTGAGTATCTTGTCGATCAGCCAAGTTTGTTGGTGTCGAGTCAACTAGGTTGTTCGCACTTTCAAATCGCTTTGATATTTAGACAGTATTCACAGGCAAGTCCTGCTTTCATTAATTCATAGTTCTTTCGCAGGCCTGCCATTACGGTTTATATACACGATGAAGCTTATATAAAAGCAACCATAAGTAGCCATTGAACCGGTCTCATTCATCTGGAGAGCAGGCCTACGAAGCTTTATTGGCCTAGAACGACCAGACAAGTTTGACCAAGGTCGTCGTCCCTTCTGGTCTGTTTTCTACTAAGGCTTATTTTAGATATTTCGCCTCTAAAGACCAGCCTTGCCCTTGGTAATGTAAACCTGGTCCGTATGCGACTTCCTGCCCTCGAAATCCTATATCGGAGCCGTCTACTCGATCGGATGTTAGTTGCTTGAAGGCATCCCCCTGAAGGCCAATCGTCCAGTGTGGGCTGATCTCATAGCCCGCAGCATAGTTTGCAGCGAAATACTGGCCAGAGTGGTAGTTAGTGGCGTGATTGGTTGAGTTGAAGCCGTAGGTCACTTCAGTGGAAAGGTCCCATCCGTTAGGTTGGTGGTAGCTATATAGAATGAGCGGTCGCAAGGTGTAGTAGTTTTTGCCGGCATTCGCCATCTGGTTTTTGTCGTAGGTGCCAGTTGGAACTGCCGCCTCCATGGCTGTCACCCAATGGTGATACCCATTGTGCCAAGAGAGGAATACTGCCAGGACTAGGTCTGCCATCGCTTGGCGTTGATCGGTCATTCCGCCCTGGCTGACACGTAGATCCAGTATCGGTTGAGCTGCACTAAAGCCTAATTGTCCTCCCATGATCTTTGTTTCAGTCATCCAGATTAGGCGCGGAATAATCGCATCCAGATTTATTCCAAAACCAGGAATCAGGGATTTACCATGTTTGTCATTAAAGCGAGACGCGTGATAATTCTGATAGTATGCCAGCAGGTAAACGCCAGGAGGAGGAAGATTGCCTGTGGTGAAGCCCTCGGCACCAAGGGCAAAAGTATCGGCACCATTTTCAGTTGCGACTGCCAGATTTCCTGCCATGCAAGCAGCAAATCCTATTGCCAAACGAATGCTCGGGATGTTCATTGAATTAGCCTTATTATTTTTATTTAGCGCTTTCGCTGCCTGTGCGAGTTGCGGTCGCATCTTGGCGAACGTAAAGCAAGGTAGCGAACCGTCGTGGCTTATAGCGAATACGGAATCTGGCTAACTTCGTACAGCGCTAGGGTTACAGACTTTGTACTAAGCATAAATCGATTGCGTGAGTGGGCTTACCTGCGGAGAAGGCCAGCTAGGGCGTTGTTCAAAATGCTTCTGGTCGGGAGTTCGCTATAAAGTTGAAGCAGCCAAGACTGCTGTTCGGCATAGGGGATTGACTAAGCTCGTGAGGTTGGAACATCGACCCGTGATAACCGAGTTCGGCGAGTCTGGGAGGGCGACTCGCCGAAGCGGGATTTGTATTGCTGGTAGAAGGTTCCCAAGTGGGTAAATCCCCACTGCGATGCGATGGACTCGATCGTTGTCGCGGAATCGTTGCCGGGCAACAATTGCGTATGCACACGATCAAGCCTCAGTTCAACTAGATAACGCATCGCAGTGGTACCCTTGAACTCCTTGAAGGTACGGGTTAGGGAACGAATACTGCAGCTGGCTGAATTGGCAATATCGGCAAGGGTCAGAGCATCACTAATATGATGCTCCATGTACGCCACCGCGCGATGCCATTGGCTCGGAGCGATGGTCGTAGCCTGCTCCGCCAACGCTGGCGGGTAATTGTGAGGCTGACACGACAACAGCGTCATCATCAACAGCTCCTCAGTCGCGGGTGCGAACTGCTCACGGAAGAGACGATCACCACCTCTTTCAAGCGTGCTTACCACAAATTCCAGCAAGGACAACCAGCGCCAACTGACTTGAAGTCCATCCATGACCACGGCGAATTTCAATGGCCTTCTTCCCTGCCTACCTATCATCCGCCAGCACAACGACTCCACACGTCTACGTGGAATCCGCAATTTGAATGCGGTCGAGCCCGCCGCGTACTCGAAGCGGGAATGATCCTCATCGACGGTAAGTAATGTAGCACCAGCGACGACATCGTAACTGTTGCCGGCTGTCACAACTCGAATGCGCCCCGCGATCACCGTCGTAACGATTAGCCATCCCCCCAGATCATCAGGTTCAATATTCACGTCACTGCCGTAGTTGACTGTGGAAATATTAAGTGTGCCCCAATTGACCGTATGGACAAGAACGGGCCCAGCATCCCTCAGTCCGGACGGTGCATAGCTCCGGAATGGGCCAAATAGTGTGGATATCACTCGATTTGCTTCGGTACGATCATCGGTACACAAAAAGAGATGTTCGTCAGAAAGTAAGAGACGGCGAAATTCAGAGGGTGTAACGGATGAGTGCGTCATGGTATCTCTCGCAAAACACAGTCGTGTTAATTGATGCAGTATTGATAACTCTGATTTTTTCTCGGAAACTCTAAGGAAGTTATTAAGTCCGGCGCTAGGTACCAGCTGCTATAGCAGGATGCAGCACATGAGTTCAAAATGTCAACTGTCATGAAGGTTATATTATTTTTAAACGGATATACAAGTACGGTTAGATTTAAGATATTCCATCTTGTAATAGACGCTCATGATTTTTTGATTACTAAAGCGCCAATTTACTCGATAGATTTTAGAACTGCGTTTCGAGCATGAGCGTTCTGCACCTGCTGCAACGCCTGAAAACCACATCGAGAGATTAACCATGAGCGAAATGTCTGCTGAGTTTCAAAAAGAACAATCCACTCGCGCGTCGTTGTTAAAGAGGGCTAATCTGGAGGCTGGTTTCTTCAACTTCATAGGGGGCAAACGGGTTTCTCTCGGCGGCACCCTGGATGTTGTGAATCCGGCCACGGGGGAGGCTATCGCCTCGGTCCCTGACGTGGGCCAGGAAGGATTGGATCAAGCGGTTGCCGCTGCTCGCGGCGCTTTTCCTGCATGGGCAGCAACTCCATACGCCGAGCGGCGAGGGCTCCTGAGCTCCTTTATTGCTCGGATCAAGGAGCACGAACCGGACCTGATAGCGCTGCTAACGGCAGAGCATGGCCGTCCGCTATCGACATCCACTTGGGAACTGCAAACGCTCACAGATGAATACGGTCCGGCATTGATTAATCTGGAATTGCCTTCAGAAGAAAGCGATACGAAAACAATGGGCCATGTGATCAAGCGATATACTCCGCTAGGCGTTGTCTGCGCCATTAGTCCATGGAACGCACCAGTACTTTTATCCTTTCTGAAAGTTTTGGCAGCGCTGGTGACCGGCAATACCATCGTTCTGAAACCTTCACCGTACGCACCTTTGACAGTGCTACGCATCGCGGATTACGGAATTGATCTGCTACCACCAGGCGTGCTGAACATCATCACCGGTGGCGATACTCTTGGTCCGCTGATGACGGCGCACCCAGGGTTCGACAAGGTAACCTTCACCGGTTCGACTCAGACTGGCAAGCGGGTAATGAACTCAGTGGCGACAACTCTCAAGCGCTTGACTCTGGAGTTGGGCGGTAACGATCCTGCTATTGTGCTTCCAGATGCTGATCCAGAAAAGATAGCCGAGTCACTGTTCTGGAGCATGTTTATGCTCAATGGACACGCATGCATCAGTCTTAAGCGTCTTTATATTCATGAGTCGATTTACCCGGCAGTGACTCAGGCGCTCATTTCCTACGCCACTCAAATTAAGACTGGCGATGGCTATGCGCCAGATTCGGCGCTGGGACCTGTGCAAAACAAGATGCAATTTCAACAGATCCAGGCGACCTGGGCAGAAATAGAGAGCAGCGGAACGAAAGTTCTGTATCAAGGTGAGGCACCTGATCAGGGATATTTCTTTCCTGTGACGATGCTCGATAATCCCGCGGACGATGCTTCCTTTGTGAAAAAAGAAGTGTTCGGTCCTATCCGCTCCGTCATGAAATACACGGATTTAGACGACGTAATTCGTCGTGCCAATGACACCAGTTATGGACTCGGTTCATCAGTCTGGGGTACTGACACTAAACAATTAGTAGAAGTTGCTAGCCAGTTGAAGTCCGGTACGGTCTGGATTAATCAGCACGCTAGTTTGGCTGGTGATCTACCGTTCGGTGGTCATAAGGAATCAGGTTTCGGCGTTGAGTTTGGCATTGAAGGGTTGAAGTCTTATTGCAGCGTGCAAGTTATTGCTACCAAATAAAGATATTAGCACTATTGTTGTTAATTAAGTGATAGCGCCTTGCGTCGCACCATCATCATGTTGCCTAACCGGCGATGCGTTGTGCTCGACTAATCATCAGGATAAGAATAATGAAAGATAGTTTCGATTTTATCGTTGTTGGAGCCGGAAGTTCCGGTTGTGTTACAGTGAATAGGTTGGTTCTCGAACACGGCGCACGCGTTCTTTTATTGGAGGCGGGCCCTAGCAACAACAATCAGATCATTAAGATGCCCGCTGGCACTTTGAAGATGATCTACGGTAAAACACCTTTTGTTAAGCGCATAAGGTCTATGCCCCAGCCGTCACTCGGCGGCCGTGCCATTGATGTCGCCCAAGGCAACGTTGTCGGCGGAGGAAGTTCGGTCAACGTCATGCTTTATGCGCGAGGCTCCCGACTTGATTATGATTTATGGGATAAAGCGACAGGTGGCGCCGGATGGGGATGGGATGATCTGATTCCCTATTTCCGCCGTCAGGAAGGCAATCAGCGATTGCAGAATGAGGCGCACGGTAGTGAGGGGCCATTGAAGGTGTCGGATGCTCCGTACCTCATCGAAGCTGACAGCTTGTTCCTGCGTACTATGCAAAATCTCAACATTCCATATACCGATGATTTCAACTCCGGCAATCTCCATGGTGTTGGTCTTACGCAATCTACGGTTTATCGCGGGAGACGTTGCAGTTCCGCGGACGCCTTCTTAAGCCCGATCCTTAACGATCCTCGCTTGACCTTGGTGACCTCGGCGCGCGTGAATCGAATTCTGTTTGAGGGCACTCGCGCGGTGGGTGTGGAATATGTGGTTGACGACATTACTCATCAGGCCTCAACCACTGGTGAGGTCATCCTGACAGCAGGCGCCTTTGTTTCACCACAACTGCTCATGTTGTCGGGCATTGGTCCTTGCAAACATCTGGAGGAGCACGGCATCAAGACTCTGGTCGATTCGCCTGGAGTCGGTCAGAACCTGCAAGACCACCATGTCGCGATTCTCTCGGCCACCACGAAACGTCCCATTGGTTACTTTGGTGAAGATACTGGCTTGAAAGCGCTTAAAAACGCGATTCAGTATTTTGCGTTCAAAAACAGTGGACCTATCGGTTCCACAGGCTCGGAAACTATGGCATTCGTTAACCTCGACGATCCCGAGGCCGATCCAGATATCCAGATTTATTGCATCGGCGCTATGTGGCCAACGGTGAAGCGTGGCCCAACCGACGCCGTGACTCTGATGGCGAACCTAGTCAAGCCGCTTTCGCGGGGCACGGTGAAGCTGCGTTCGGCAAACCCTGCCGACCATCCTGAAGTTGATCTTCGCTGGCTTAGCGATCCTTCGGACCGTCGCCGCATGTTGCAGTCGCTCAAATACCTGAGAGAGATCGTCGCGACAGCTCCGTTTTCCTCGGTCATCGATGAGATTTTCTCGCCGGTCAACCTGAATCGCCCCGGATTCTCTAGACACCTTGCAAGCTCATTGTGTAACGTTTTTCA
>NZ_JBSVWB010000032.1:0-74288 GCF_054071795.1 Pseudomonas sp. SDO5271_S396 | reverse complement strand
GAAACCAGGCGCCGCATTCTTGCTGACAGGATGCGGCGTATTCATTGGGGCGGCTTCGCCGCCCAGCGCGGGCGGTGCGACGACTCGACAAGCCCGCTCACTACAACCGTCAGTCGTCTTTGGTTACAATCACCGCCCTCTTCGTCTCCCCTAAGGAACCGCCATGTCCGGCCTTGAACTGATCGCCGCCGCCTTGGGGGTGATCGCCGTCTGGCTGACGGTCAAACAGAACCCTTGGTGCTGGCCCATCGGCCTGGTGATGGTGTTGCTGTACACCTGGGTGTTCTTCGACGTGAAACTCTATTCCGACATGCTGCTGCAAGTGGTCTATGCGGGCCTGCAACTCTACGGCTGGTGGCAGTGGACCCGTGCCGGCGAGGTCAAGCAAGGTCGCCAGGTCACCAGTCTCGGCTGGCCGGCGATCATGACTAGCCTGGCCGTGGGTGCGGCCGGCAGCTTGTTGTTGGGCGCCGCCATGGCCCACTGGACCGACGCCGCCCAGCCATGGCTCGACGCCGCCCTCACCGGCTTCAGCCTGGTGGCGCAAATGTGGATGGCGCAAAAACGCGTGCAGTGCTGGCCGTTGTGGATTGCGGTCGACGTGATCTTCGTCGGCCTGTTCCTCTACAAAGGCCTGTACCTCACCGCCGCGCTCTACGCGCTATTCACCGTGATTGCCGTGCAAGGCTGGCGTGAGTGGCGCGCCGATCCGGCGCTGCACGCATGAAGGTGGTGGTACTCGCCGGGCCCGAGTCCAGCGGCAAGAGCTGGCTGGCAGCGGAACTGCACACGCATTTCGGCGGGCTGATGGTCGGTGAATACGTGCGCCACTTCATCGACCTGCATCAGCGCGACACCACCCTGGCCGATATACCCGCCATCGCCCACGGCCAACTGGCCTGGGAAGATGCCGCCCGCGCAGCGCGCCCGTCGCTGCTGGTGCTCGACACCCACCTGCTGACCAATAAACTCTGGAGCCAGACCCTGTTCGGCAGCTATCCCGCCTGGCTTGACCGCGAATTGCTGGCACGCCACTACGACCTGCACCTGCTGCTGTCCCCCGAAGACGTGGAGTGGACCGCCGACGGCCAGCGCTGCCAGCCGGAATTGGCGGATCGCCGGGCGTTTTTCCAGAGCAGCCTGGAGTGGATCGAACGGCATCACCAGAACGTCCGGGTGATTCGCGGCGACTGGGCAGAACGTCGCACCCTTGCGTTCGACGCTGTAGAACAACTTCTCGCCGAGGCCACCCCATGACCACCCCGCTGCATATCGCCATCGTCGGCGCCGGCCCTGGCGGCTTGACCCTGGCGCGAATCCTTCACCATCACGGCGTGGCCGTCAGTGTGTTCGAGCGCGAAGGCGGACCGCTGGAGCGTCCGCAAGGTGGCACGCTGGATCTGCACGTGGAGTCCGGCCAGTTCGCCTTGCGCCAGGCCGGCCTGGAAGATGCCTTCAAACGCATCGCCCGCTATGAAGACCAAGGCTCGCGCTTGATGGACCATCACGGTCGTTTACTGTTCGAGGACCCGAACCCGGACGCGGGAGACCGCCCGGAAGTCGATCGCACCCAACTGCGCCAGATCTTGCTGGACGCCCTGCCCCAGGGTTGCGTGACCTGGGGCGTCGGCATCGACCACGCCAGCCAGGCTGACGACAACCGCTGGACACTGCATCAAGGCCGCCTCAGCCATGGCCCTTTCGACCTGGTGGTCGGTGCCGACGGTGCCTGGTCGAAGATCCGTCCGCTGCTGTCGAGCTACCTACCGCAGTACAGCGGCCTGACCTTTATCGAATTCAACATCGACGACGCCGACCGTTCGCACCCACAGGTTGCGCGCCTGGTCGGTCGCGGCACGCTGCAAGTGGCCGGTGAAGCCCGGTCGATCATCGTGCAGCGCAACGCCAATGCTCATTTGCGCGGTTATGCGATCTTCCGCGTGCCGACGGACTGGGCTGCGACGCATATCGACGTGTCCGACGCCACCTCATTGAAAGCGCACTTCGAAGGCTGGCACCCGGACATTCTCGCGTTGTTCGACGCTGCCCATCCGACCCTGATGTGCAGGCACATCCACGCCCTGCCCGTGGGCCATCGCTGGTCCCACCGTCCGGGATTGACGTTGATCGGTGATGCGGCCCACCTCATGTCGCCGTTCGGTGGAGAGGGGGTGAACGCGGCGATGCTGGATGCCGCCGAGCTGGCGCAACAGCTCATGGAAACGCCTGACGCCTCGAAAGCCGTGCAGGCGTATGAAAACCACATGTTCGAGCGAGTGATGCCGGCGGCCCAGGGCAGCGCCGAAGGCGCCGCCACCCAGTTATCCCATGACAGCCTGGCGCTGTCCCTGGCCCACCTGCATCACCACCTCACGCCTCAGTAGCCCAGCGACAGACCGGTATTGCGACGCGGGTCGTTCGCGCCGTAGAAGCGGTTGTTACCCACCGGCTTGCCACCCAGGGACGGTGCGCCCACCAGGATCGCCGCCAAGTGGTTGGCGTCCTGCGGGCCGGCGAACTTGTGGCCCCAGCTTTCGAGGATTTTCTGGGTGTCGGGGCTGACCGCGAAGGTCTCCAGGTTGGTGGTTTCCGGCATCCATTGCTGGTGGAAACGCGGCGCGTCCACGGCCTCCTGAATGTTCATCTTGTAGTCGATGACATTCAGGATGGTCAGCAACGTCGCAGTGATGATGCGGCTGCCACCGGGCGTACCGACCACCATCACGGCCTTGCCATCCTTGGTCACGATGGTCGGGCTCATCGACGACAGCGGCGCCTTGCCCGGGGCGATGGCGTTGGCTTCGCCCTGGACCAGGCCGTACATGTTCGGCACGCCGACCTTGACGGTGAAGTCGTCCATTTCATCGTTGAGGATCACCCCGGTCTTGCTCGCCATCACGCCGGCACCGAACCAGTCATTGAGGGTGTAGGTGACCGAGACCGCGTTGCCCCACTTGTCGACGATGGAATAGTGGGTGGTGTTGTTGCCTTCATGGGGCGACACGCCGGGCTTGATCGCCTGGGAATCACCGGCCTTCTGCGGTTCGATGGCGGCGCGCAGCTTCGCCGCGTAGTCCTTGTCCAGCAGGTGGGCGATGGGGTTCTTCACGAAGTCCGGGTCGCCAAGGTAGCTGTTACGGTCCACGTAGGCGTGGCGCATGGCTTCGATCTGATAGTGCAGGCCCTGGGCCGAGTGATAACCCAGGTCGGCCATCGGGTAGCCTTCGAGGATGTTCATGATCTGGCAAATCACCACGCCGCCGGAGCTTGGAGGCGGCGCCGAGACGACGTGGTAGCCACGGTAGTCGCACTCGATGGGCGCCAGCTCGCGGGTCTTGTACTTGTCGAGGTCCGCCTGGGTAATGATGCCCTTGCCGGCCTGGCTGGAATCCACCAGGGCCTTGGCGACCCAGCCTTTATAGAAGCCGTCGCTGCCTTTGGCCGAGATCTCCTTGAGGGTCCTGGCCAGGTCTTTCTGCACCAGCTTCTGGCCCACCTGCATCGGCTGGCCGTTGTGCAGGAAGATCGCACGCATGTCCTTGTCTTTTTCGAACTCGCCGGTGGCGGTGTGCAGCAGGTCGATATCACCCTGCTCCAGGGCGAAGCCGTTTTCTGCCAGTTTGATCGCCGGGGCTATCACCTGGGCACGCTTGAGCGTGCCGTACTTGCTCAGGGCCAGTTCCATGCCGGAAACGGTGCCGGGCACGCCCACGGCCAAATGGCCCTTGGCGCTGAGGCCGTCGATGACCTTGCCGTCCTTGTCCAGGTACATGTCGGCGGTGGCCGCCAATGGGGCTTTTTCGCGGAAATCGAGGAAGGTCTTGCGCCCGTCGGCCAGTTGCACGGTCATGAAACCGCCGCCGCCCAGGTTGCCCGCTGCCGGGTAGACCACCGCCAGCGCGTAGCCCACGGCCACCGCTGCGTCGACCGCGTTGCCGCCGGCCTTGAGTACATCCACGCCCACGTGGGTGGCCAGATGCTGGGCCGTCACCACCATGCCATTTTCACCCGCCACCGGGGCCTGGGACGCTGCTTGCACGCCGCTGACCGTCAACACCAGGGCAGTGGCAATCAAGGTACGACTGAAGGGTTGGTATTTCATCCATGGCTACTCTGGTTATTGAGATGCACCAAAATAGCCCTTCCTGGATCCATTCCCCAGCGTAATGGCGTTTTTATTACAGAACTTGTCGGTCACGGAACGGGCAAAAATATGCCCATGCTATATTCCGCGCCCTGACTGTCTCGCAAGGCACTTTGATATGGCACTCAAAAAGACCGGGATTCGTGCCCAACAGGCCGACCAGACCCGCGCACGCATCCTCCAGGCGGCGATCAAGGTGTTCACCCGCGACGGCTATTCCGGCGGGCGCGTCGACACCATCTCCAAGGAAGCGGACTCCAACGACCGCATGCTCTATTACTATTTCGGCAGCAAGGAACACCTCTTCATCTGCGTGCTGGAACACACCTACGAGCAGTTCAACAAGGCCGAAAGCAAACTCAAGCTGGACCTGGAAGACCCCGTGCAAGCCTTGCGCGAACTGGTCGCGTTCATCTGGAACTACTACGTCAAGCACCCGGAGTTCGTGGCGATCCTGAGCATCGAGAACCTGCACCAGGGCAAGCACGCCAGGCAGTCCGGCGAAATGCGCCGGTTGTCGGGGGAAGCGGTGGGCGTGTTGCGGCCGATCATCGAGTCAGGTCTGGCCAAAGGCCTGTTCCGCCACGACATCGACCTCAAGCACGTGTACCTGATGATCGCCTCGCTCTGCTACTTCTATAACTCCAACCGGCATACCCTCAGTTCGTTTCTGGGGGAAGACTTGGCGAACAAGGGGCAACAGCAGGATTGGCTGGCCTTCATCACCGATTTGGTGATACGTGGCGTCACCCCCAGCCCACTGTAGAAACCGAATCAAACTGTGGGAGCTGGCTTGCCTGCGATAGCGGTATGCCAGTCAACATTTTCAGTGACTGATGCACCACCATCGCAGGTAAGCCAGCTCCCACAGTTGATTTTCATAGGGTTTGAAATATCAATGGGTGCCGGGATTGGCCCGCAGGTGAGCCACTTTCTGCTCCAATCCCTGCCACTGCGGCGCGTTCGGCGCGAATCGGCCGCGCAGATACGCCACCAGATCCGCCACCTGGCTGTTCGACAAACTGTCCTTGAACCCTGGCATATACCCCAGGTCCTTGGTCGCCGGGTTGCTGATGCCTTGCAGGATCACCTTGATCAAATTGTCCGGCTGGTCACTGTGCACATTGGTATTGGTGGCCAGTGACGGGCTCACCCCAAACAGTTTCGGCCCCAGGCCATCGGCATGACAGGCTTGGCATGAGCCCTCGAAGACACGCCGGCCACTGGGGTTCGGCAGCGTCGCTGCCACGCTAGGTGTCTGCGCCGCAGCATCCTCATTGAGCGACGCCAAATACACCGCCATTGCCCGGATATCCGCCTTGGGCAGCTTCGACAACTCGCTCACCACCGGCCCCATCGGCCCCGCCGCCACGCCATGGGCATCGGAATAGCCCGTGCTCAAGTAGGTAAACAGTTGATCCTCGGTCCATGGCGTTGGCGCCCTGGACAAGCCATTCAACGCCGGCGCCTCCCAGCCATCCACCCTGCCACCCGCCAGGAACGCCTTGCCGCCCTTCTCCGCCCCCATCAGATTGCGCGGTGAATGGCAGGCCGCGCAGTGCCCCAGCCCATTGACCAGGTAATTGCCGCGATTCCACTGCTCACTCCGTTCAGGCTGCACGCTGATTTCACCGCGCCGTAAATTCAGCAAGTTCCACCCCGCCATCAAGGGTCGGATATTGAACGGAAACCGCATGGCATTTGGCGTCGGCGCCTGGCTTACGGGCGTTTGCGACATCAGGTACGCGTACAACGCCTGCATGTCCGCATCGTTGATATTGCGAAACGCCGTGTAGGGGAACGCCGGATACAGGTTGCGCCCGTCACGACCGATACCGTCGCGCATGGCACGCTCGAACGCCGGGTACGACCAGGCGCCGATGCCGGTCTGCACATCCGGCGTGATGTTGCTGCTGTACAGCGTGCCGAACGGTGTTTCCATCGCCAACCCACCGGCATTGGTGGCACCGCCCGGTGCGGTATGGCACACCGCACAATCGCCCACCGCCGCCAGCAAGCGCCCGCGCTCCAGAGTGGCCTTGGACCAGGTACCCGCAGCGGGCGGGGCAATCGGCGCGATCTCACTGTGAAAGGGCCAGGCCGTGGCCGCCAAGGCACCCAAGGTGGCGAACAACGCCCCAAACCACCACTTCTTGCGTTTCTCCGGCGACTTGGCCGGCTCACCGAGGGTGCCGGCATTCAGCGCCGCCAACACCCGCTCCGGGGTAATCGGCAGTTCCCGAAAGCGAATGCCGGTGGCGTCATAGATCGCATTGGCAATTGCCGCCGCGCTGGGCACCGACGCCGATTCGCCCGCCCCCATGGGCGGCTGGTCCTGGCGCGGCATCATCATCACGTCGATCTTCGGCACTTCCGGAAAGGTCAGGATCGGATAACCGCCCCACTCCTTGCTCGCCACCGTCGACTCTTCAAAGGTCACTCGCTCCTTGAGCACGCGGCTGGTGGACTGGATCACATTGCCATGGATCTGATGCTGCACCCCCGCCGGGTTGATCATCATCCCCGAGTCATGCCCGATCACCACCCGCGTCACCGACACATCGCCGGTCTGCCTGTCGATGGCCACATCCGCCACCCAGGCCGCCCACGCCGCGCCGAACCCCGGGAACTTGCTGTGGATGTAACGCGCGTAGGCAAAGCCCCGACCCCGCAGCAGATGGTCTTCATTGGCGGTTTGCATCGGCGCCGTGCGCGGCGCCCAGTTGGCACGTTCGGCGGTGGACTTGACCAGGTCGATGGCGCGCTCGTCCTTGAGGTAGCGCAGGCGGTACTCCACCGGATCGACGCCAGCGGCGAAAGCCAGTTCGTCGATATAGGACTCATGGGCGAAGGTGTTGGGCAACGCCGACACACCGCGCATCCACGACGCGCGCACGATGGGCGCCATGTCATTGATGGTCACGCGCATGTGCTCGATGTCGTAGGGCGGGATCGAAGTGCGGTCGCCCATCTCGAACATCGCCGCCACCGGTTCGACGCGGCCAGTCAACAGCAGCGCCAGGGTCGGCGCGCCGTTGGAGGGGTAACTGGTTTCGAAGTCGTAGGCGGCGATGCTGCCGTCGGCATTGAGGCCGCCGTCCACGTCCATCAACTGTGCGGTGCCCTTGGGCTCCCACAGATGTTCCTGCTCGCGGGTCAGTTGTACGCGCACCGGCTTGCCCACGGCGCGGGACAGCAGCAAGGCATCGGCACACACATCGTCCGCGCAATTGCGCCCGTAACAGCCGGCGGCTTCCATGCGGATCACGTCGATCAGGCTTTCTTCGCACTCCAGCAACCAAGCCAGGTCCGCACGCAGCAGGTGCGGGTTCTGGCTGCCCGACCACACCCGGCTGCCCGCCGGGGAATAGTCCGCCACGCCGCAGGACGGGCCGATGGAACCGTGCATCTGGTACGGCCACAGGTAACTGCGCGACATGCGCTGGCTGGCGTTGGCCAGGGCCTCATCGACGCTACCCTGGTCGAGCACCGTGCGGCGTACCCGTGGGTTGTCGCGAATGGCCTGCTCCACATCGCTCAGGTCCGGCAACGCCTGGTTCCAGGGTTTCCAGTGCACCTGCAACTCATGGGCCGCCTTCATTGCCTGCTCTTCGCGCAGCGCCACCACCCCGACAAAATCGCGGATCACCACCACCGCGACGATCCCGGGAATGTGCGCAATGGACGCCTCGTCCACGCTCAGCAGGCTGTTACCGACAAAGTCCCCGCAATCCAGCCCGGCATACGGCGGGCGAATCACCCGGCCATGGAGCATGCCCGGCACGCGCATGTCGTGCACATAGGTCAGCTCTCCCGTGGCCTTGCCCGGGATGTCGACCCGCGCAGCGCCCTTGCCCACCAGGCGGTAATCCTCGATAGCCTTCAACGGTGCATCGCCACTGATGCGCAACTGATCGTGCTGGCCGCTGACCAGTTCGCCATAAGTGGTGGTGCGTCCGTCCGCCGCGTGAACCACCCCGGCGTCGACGTTGAGGCTGCCCGTGCTCACGCCCCAGCGCCCCGCCGCGCGAGCCAGCAGAAAGCGTCGCGCTTCGGCCGCCGCGTTGCGCAAAGGCACCGCCGAAATCTGCAACGTGGCGCTGGCGATGGTCGCTCCCTGGTTAGGCGCGCGCTCGGTGTCGCCCAGTACCATCTTGACCTGGTCCATCGTCAGGTCGAGCTCTTCGGCGACGATCTGCGCCAGCGACGTGCGAATGCCGGTGCCCAGATCGACATGACCGTTGAACGCATACACCAAGCCATCGTCGTTCACCGCAATAAACAGCCCCAGTTCCTTGGGCTTCACGGTGGGCGTACCGCCCTTGGCCACCGGGCCCGAGGGCGGCAGCACATCGTCGACGATCAGCAGGACGCCGGCCTTGGCCAGCCACTGGTCACGGGAAAGCGGCGTGTCAGTCATAGTGATCCATCCACAGTCATGAGGCGGGCGGCACGCAGCACGGCGCGCAGGATTTCGATATGGGTGCCGCAACGGCAGAGGTTGCCCGACAGCTCGTTGCGCACCTCGGCTTCGCTGGGGTTGGGATTGCGGTCGAGCAACGCCTTGGCGGTCATGATCATGCCGTTGAGGCAGTAGCCGCATTGCGCGGCCTGCTCGTCGATAAAGGCCTGTTGCACCGCATGCGGCGCCTGGCGCGTGCCGAGGCCTTCAAGGGTGACGATCTCGCGCCCCACCGCCCCCGACAGCGGGAACACGCAGGACCGTGCGGCCACCCCATCGATGATCACGGTGCACGCACCGCACTCCCCCAGGCCGCAGCCGTATTTGGGGCCGTTGAGCGCCAAGTCGTTGCGCAGTACCAGCAACAGCGGGGTGTCCGCCATGGCACTGACTTCGCTCGTGTGGCCATTGACCTCAAGCGCTACCGTAATCTGCTGACTGATCATTCACTTCGCCCGTAACCGTTGGTGAAGTAGTCACTACATGAAACAGTCAAAAAAAAGCGCCGCGTACCTGGAGCCTCGCGACACACTTGACTGGTGAAGTGACTACTACATCAACTCAGAGCAAAAACGGTGCCAGTGCCGGTTTATTCCTGCGGGTCTTCGATCATCTTGCGCAGCAGAAACAACACAGCCACCCGTTCGGCGGGGTTGAGGTTGCTCATGGTCAGTTCGCTGATCTGCGCCGCGCGGGGCGCGGTTTGCGCCACCAGCTCGGCACCGGCAGCCGACAGGTCGACCACCACTTTGCGTTTGTCCTGGGGGTCCGGCTCCAGGGTAATCAACTCTTTGGCTTTGAGCCGTTCGACGATGCCACGGATGGTCGCCTGGTCGACGGCGGTGGCCTTGACCAGTTCCGTCAGGGAACTTGCACCGTGATCGCGCAACGCGCACAACGTGACGAACTGCACGGCGGTGAGCTGGGAGTCGCCGACATTCTGTTGAAAGATCGCCAGGTGGCGCTGATAGGCCTTGCGCAGCAGGTGGCCAACTTGTTCGGAAAAGACGTAGGAATCAGGCACGGCGGGCTCGGTGAGTGACGGGCGTTGGGGAGGCATGATGGCGGGGATGGGGAAAGGACTCAAGACACTCCCCGAAGAAACACCGTCAAAAATGTGGGAGCAAGCCCCTCATTGATTGTTCCCACGCTCCGCGTGGGAACGCCGCCCTGGACGCTCCGCGTCTGCCTTTGAAGTCGTGACGCGGAGCGTCACAGGATGCGTTTCCACGCAGAGCGTGGAAACGATCGGTCATCACATTTAGGGGTTAGCGGGCCAGGGAGGCCGCGGGGGCGACGACATCACCGGCGATGACCACCGCCTCGTCATCCAGGTACACATCACAATTGCGCAGCGGAATGTCCATGTGGCACGGCGTCTTGCGGGTGCCGCCCACTTCGGTATTCGGCCCGGTGGAGAACAGGAAATTGCCGTAGAACGCCCGCGCATCCATGCACATGCCGTCGTTCTTGTCGTGCAGGCCCATGGCGGTCCACTGCGCCCGTGGCTGCAGGCCCCAGCCGATATGGGAGATGCCGTACACCTCGGGGTCATTGAAGTACTTCATGTAGTCACGCAGGTATTCGGCCTCGAAGCCGCCGTGGATCCTGGTGATGAAACCTTTCTCGATCTCCAGGGTGATCTTCTCGCGGGTGTAGGTTTTGAATGGCAGCAGGATGTCACCGATATCCAGCACCAGTACGCCCTCGGCGGTCTCTTCGTTGGGCCAGGAGAACAAAAAGCCGCTGGGCCAGTGGTCCCAACGCCCCGGCTCGTCGGCAAAGCCGTATTCAGTGACCGATGGGTATTGCCCCAGCGCCGCGCGGAAATCACTGCCGGCGCGGGATTTGACGTGGATCGAGCGCGCCTTCTTCAACAGCTGTTCAGCGGCCAGTACCCGCACCTTGTCTTCCTCGGTGGGCAGCATGCGCGCCAGCACTTCCGGGGGCTCCACCGCCAGCAGGATGCGCGTACCGGTCTTGAGGATCTGCTCCTGCTCCGGCGAGTGCAGCAGCATCATGGTGTCGACGATCAAGTCGGCGGCTTCCAGTGCGCGCTGGGCGGCGATGTTGCCGGTGAGCGCGGTGTCGCCGCAGTAAGCGGTCATGTCATTGCCCATCGCCTTGGGATGGTTGAACGACGGCAGCTCCACCGCATACACCTTGGCCCCCAGACGCTGGGCGGCGTCCATGGCCGCGCGCACCGTGCGCGGGTCGGAGTAATGGCTCTTGAGTACGGCGACGCTCTGGGTCGGGTCGACCTTCGACAGCTTCAGCACGTGTTCGAACATCTGGGTCAATTCGCAATCGCTTACCGGCATTTCGGGTCTCCTCCAAAGGCTGCACCAAGTTCAGGCACTGCGCTTCACTCTAGTGCATTTTTATAGCGTATACGCCAATTAATAACGATAAGACCTGAATTGGAGGCGAACTGCAAGCGGCGCACCAAAACGTTACCAATCCACACAAACCCACTATTTAAAGGCTACATAGCGTTACACAGGGCTGTTCAGGGCAAAAAATAAATTTTATAACTCGGGCTTCCCATTTCAAAAAATGAGCGTATACACTTTAAAAACCTTGCGGACAGACGCCGCCAAAATCAAAAAGAGAGAGGATCACGCCCCATGGGAAGCACACAGAAAATTGCCATCGTCGGCGCCGGCCTTGGCGGTGCCGCCGCTGCCACCCTGTTGCAGCAAGCCGGTTTCGAAGTGGACATCTACGAGCAGGCACCGGAGTTTTCCCGGCTGGGCGCAGGGATCCACATGGGTCCCAACATCATGAAAATCTTTCGGCGCATGGGCATCGAAAAACAGCTGGACCTGATGGGCTCGCACCCCGAGCACTGGTTCAGCCGTTGCGGCGAGACCGGCGACTACCTCTCTCGCATCCCCCTCACCGGCTACGGCGCGTCGTACATCACGGTGCACCGCGGCGACCTGCACGCCCTGCAAATGTCGACCCTCAAGCCGGGCAGCCTGCATTTCAACAAACGTCTGGAAAGCCTCGAAGAAACCGACACCCAGGTGCGCCTGACCTTCGCCGACGGCCAAGTGACCTACGCCGACATCGTGATCGGTGCCGACGGCATCAACTCCAAGATCCGCGAAGAACTGCTGGGTGTGGAAAAACCGCTGTACAGCGGCTGGGTCGCGCACCGCGCGCTGATCCGTGGCGACCAACTGGCCAAGTACGACCTCAAGTTCGAAGACTGCATCAAGTGGTGGACCGAAGACCGCCACATGATGGTCTACTACACCACCGGCAAGCGCGACGAGTACTACTACGTGACCGGCGTACCCCACGCCGAATGGGACTTCCAGGGTGCCTTCGTGGACAGCAGCCGCGAAGAGATGTTCGACGCCTTCAAGGGCTACCACCCCACCGTGCAGGCGCTGATCGAGTCTACCGAAAGCGTGACCAAATGGCCGCTGCGCAACCGCAATCCGTTACCGCTGTGGAGCCGTGGGCGCCTGGTGTTGCTGGGCGATGCCTGCCACCCGATGAAACCGCACATGGCCCAGGGCGCCGGCATGGCCATCGAAGACGCCGCCATGCTCACCCGCTGCCTGCAGGAAACCGGCATCAGCGACTACCGCACTGCGTTCCAACTCTACGAAGCCAACCGCAAGGAGCGCGCCTCCCGTGTGCAGGCCGTGTCCAACGCCAACACCTGGCTGCGCACCCAGGAAGATCCGGCCTGGGTCTACGGCTACGACCTCTATGCCCAGGAACTGAAATCGGGGGTGGCCGCGTGAGCACCTTTCTCTACGGCGGCAACGTCCAGGCCAACGGCATCCGCCAGCACTACTTGCGCTACGGCGGCAAGGGCCCGGCGCTGATCCTGATCCCGGGCATCACCAGCCCGGCGATCACCTGGGGCTTCGTGGCCGAACGCCTTGGTGCCCACTACGACACCTACGTGCTGGACGTCCGCGGGCGCGGCCTGTCATCGACCGGCCCGGATCTCGACTACAGCGCCGAGGTCTGCGCCGATGACATCGGCGCCTTTGCCGACGCCCTCGGCCTCGACCGCTATCACCTGATGGGCCATTCCATGGGCGCACGCTTCGCCGTGCGCAGCGCGGTCAAGCATCCACGGGGCGTGAACCGCGTGGTGCTGATCGACCCACCGGTGTCCGGCCCTGGCCGGCGTGAATACCCAAGCAAATTGCCGTGGTACGTCGACTCGATCCGCCAATCGCTGGTCGGCATGGACGCAGACGCCATGCGAGCCTTCTGCGCCACCTGGACCGAAGAACAACTGCAATTGCGCGCCGAATGGCTGCACACCTGCTTCGAGCCCGCCATCGTGCGCGCCTTCAATGACTTCCACGACACCGACTTCCACCAGCACCTGCCCCACCTCAAGGTCCCGGCCCTGCTGCTGGTGGCCGGCCGTGGCGGTGTGATCCTCGACGAAGACGTGGCCGAGATCCAGGACCTGCAACCCGGCATCCAGGTGGCCCGCGTGGCCAACGCCGGACACATGATTCCGTGGGATGACCTCGAGGGCTTCTTCGCCGCCCTGGGCGACTTCCTGCCCACCGAACAATAACGGAGACCACCATGCTCAAGCCTTACCGCATCGGCCAGATCGTGCCGAGTTCCAACACCACCATGGAAACCGAGATCCCGGCGATGCTCACCGCACGCCAGGCGATCCGCCCCGAGCGCTTTACCTTTCACTCCAGCCGCATGCGCATGAAGCAGGTACGCAAGGAAGAACTGGCGGCGATGGACGGCGAGTCCGACCGTTGCGCCGTCGAGCTGTCCGACGCCAAGGTCGATGTATTGGGTTATGCGTGCCTGGTGGCGATCATGGCCATGGGACTGGGTTATCACCGCAACTCCGAGCAACGCCTGCGCAAGGCCACCGCCGACAACGACGCCAACGCCCCGGTGATCACCAGCGCCGGCGCCTTGATCGAAGGCCTCAAGGTGATGGGCGCCAAACGTATCGCGATCGTCGCGCCGTACATGAAACCGCTGACTGAGCTGGTGGTGAACTACATCCGCGAAGAAGGCTTTGAGGTGGTGGACTGGCGCGCGCTGGAGATTCCCGACAACCTCGAAGTGGCTCGCCACGACCCGGCCAACCTGCCGGCCATCGTTGCCGGCATGAACCTGGAAGGCGTCGACGTGATTGTGCTGTCGGCTTGCGTGCAGATGCAGTCGCTGCCGGTGGTGGCCAAGGTCGAGGCACAAACCGGCAAACCCGTGCTCACCGCCGCCATCGCCACCACTTACGCGATGCTCAAGGCGCTGGACCTGGAGCCCATCGTGCCCGGCGCGGGCGCCCTGCTCTCCGGCGCTTACTGAGGAGCTTTGTAATGAGCGAACAATCCGTCGACGCCAACTACCAGGGCGTATGGGGCAATCGCATCGGCTTTGGCAAGAAAGCTGCACTGCTGATGATCGACTTCATGCAGGGCTACACCACCGAAGGCGCACCGCTGTTTGCGCCGGGTGTGGTCACGGCGGTGGCTGAAAGCGTCGAGCTGTTGGCCACGGCGCGAAAACACGGGGTTGCGGTGGTGCACACCAATATCCGCTACCATCCCGGCCATTTCGTCGATGGTGGGATCTGGGTCAAGAAGGCCCCGGTGATGAAAGACATGGTCGAAGGCAACCCGCTCGCCGCGTTTTGCAGCGAGGTGCTGCCCCAGGCCGACGAAGTGGTGATCACCAAGCAGTATGCCAGCGCGTTTTTCGGCAGCAGCCTGGCCCCGATGCTGCACGCCCAGGGCATCGACACCGTGGTACTGGCCGGCTGCTCCACCAGCGGCTGCATCCGCGCCACGGCGGTGGATGCCGTGCAACACGGGTTTCGCACCATCGTCGTGCGCGAATGCGTCGGCGACCGGCACCCGGCGCCCCACGAAGCCAACCTGTTCGACATCGACAGCAAATATGGCGACGTGGTGAGCAAGCAGGAGGCGATGAGCAAGTTCAAGGAGCAATAAAACGTTACCAGGAACTGCGCCATAGAGCGTGGTCCTGCACAAACTGAGGCCCGGCCTTGGAACACATTCGTATGTGGGAACCGATCTCTGTGGGAGTCGGGCTTGCCCGCGATGCAGCCGCTGCGGTGTAACAGTGACACCGCGCCGATGTTATCGCAGGCAAGCCAGCTCCCACATAAGCCCGGTGTCCATATGGACCGTGTCCAACCGCCCCCTCAGTCTTCTGACACTGCCTTTGGACGTCGCTTCTACAGCACGCCGAAGTGCTGAAAAAAAGCGGCTGTATAAAAACCATAAGTCACCGCCAGGAGACACCCAATGCCCATTGCGAATGCAGCGCCCGCGACCACCGTCGCCGACCCCGTCAACACGCTCTACCACAAGATCACCTGGAAGCTCATCCCGTTCCTGTGCTTCTGTTATCTGGCCGCCTACCTCGACCGCATCAACATCGGCTTCGCCAAGCTGCAGATGCTCGACCAGCTGCACTTCAGCGAAACCGCGTTCGGCCTCGGTGCCGGGTTGTTCTTCGTCGGTTATATCCTGTTCGAAGTGCCAAGCAACCTGGTGCTGGAACGGGTCGGCGCGAAGATTTGGATCGCGCGCATCATGATCACCTGGGGCCTGCTTTCGGCCTGCACCTTGCTGGTCACCTCCACCACCCAGTTCTACATCCTGCGCTTCCTGCTCGGCGCCGCCGAGGCGGGCTTCCTGCCGGGCGTGCTGTATTACCTCACCACCTGGTTCCCGACCTATCGACGCGGGCGCATCATCGCGCTGTTCATGATCGGCCTGCCGCTGTCCAGCGTGATCGGCGGCCCGCTGTCCGGCTGGATCATGGGGCACTTCGACCAGATGGCCGGCCTGCGCGGCTGGCAGTGGCTGTTCCTGATCGAGGCAGTGCCCAGCGTGCTGCTCGGCGTGCTGACCTTCTGGGCGCTGCCCAACAGCTATCGGCAGGCCAAATGGCTGTCGGAGGACGAAAAGGCCCTGCTGGAAAGCGAGCTGCGCAAGGATGAAGCGGACGCCACCGGCAGCAAGCACAGCTTCCGCGACGGCTTCTTCAACCTCAAAGTGTGGATGCTTGGCGGTATCGACTTCTCGATCCTGCTCAGCGCCTATGCCATGGGCTTCTGGATGCCAACCTTCATCCGCAACGCCGGTATCACCGACACCTTCCACATCGGCATCCTCACTGCCCTGCCCAGTGTCGCAGCCCTGCTGGGCATGCTGCTGATCGGTGCCAGTTCCGACAAACACCGCGAACGCCGCTGGCACATCATCGTGCCGTTTTTCATCGGCGCCGCCGCCATGGCCACCAGCACCTTCTTCACCCATAACGTGGTCGCCACCGTGGCGCTGTTCGCCATCGCCTCGGCAGCGATCATCGGCGCAGTGCCGGTGTTTTTCAGCCTGCCGGCGACGTTTCTCAAAGGCACCGCAGCGGCCACCGGTTTTGCCCTGGCCTGTTCGGTGGCAAACATTGCAGGGTTGGTCAGCAACTCGTTGATGGGGGTTGCGATCGACGTCACAGGCAGCAGCGCCGGCGCCTTGTGGTTTTTCGCCGGTTGCCTGATTCTCAGCAGCTTCCTGGTCATCGCCTTGCCGGCGAAACTGGTGAACCGTTGATAACAACAACTTTGCGGATGAATCACCATGCAAGGCTTTCTTAAACGCTGTGCCCTGCTTGTCGCCGTCGGCCTGTGTGCCGGCACCGCGCAGGCAGCGGAAAAAGTCATTTTCGATACCGACTTCAACGTGCTCAACGATGACGGCCAAGCCTTCATCATGCTCGCCCAGCTCCATGCGCAAAAACGCATCGAGCTGTTGGGCATGACCCTGGTCAGCGGCAACGCCTGGGTCGACCAGGAACAGGTCGACGCGCTCAAGGCCGTGGAACGCATGGGCGTGGAAAAAGAGGTGGGTGTCTATTCGGGCGCCGCCTACCCGCTGTTGCATGACTACGCCACCTACGAGGCCGAAAAAGCACTGTTCGGCTCAGGCTGGCCGGGGGCATTCAAAAACCCGCGACCGACCTCTCCGGCACAATTGATCGCCCCGCCGGACGGCCTGGCCACCCACACCAGGCTGCGCAGTGAAACCGCCGCGCAGTTCATCGTGCAGAGCGTGCGGGCCAACCCGCACCAGGTGACCATCCTCGCGGTCGGCCCGTTGACCAACGTCGCACTGGCCATCCGTTCGGCGCCGGATATCGTGCCGCTGATCAAGCGCATCGTGTACATGGGCGGCGCCCTGGAGATCCCGGGCAACACCACGCCGGCGGCGGAATTCAACTGGTGGTTCGACCCGGAGGCCGCCAAGATCGTGCTGCGCTCGCCGATCGAACACGTGATCTTCCCCAACGATGTGTGCGAGAAAGTCACCTTCGACAAGGCGGTGTACCAACGCGTGATCGCCAGCAAAGGCGCGATTGCCGACCTGTACAAACATGAGTTCGGGCCGCTGTTCGACAAGGACCCGGCTTACCACAGCTTCACCTGGGACAGCCTGCCGGCGCTGTACCTGGTCAACCCGGCCATCGTCACCGAATCCCGCGAGTTGTGGGTGGATGTGGACGCCACCTTCGGTGCCGACTACGGTCGCGCCCTCGGCTACCAGAAAGGTGCGCCGGTCGGCACGCAGAAGGCCAAGGTCGTGTTCGGCGTGGACCAGAAGCAATTCTGGGACGGCTACGTCAACCTGGTGACCCTGCCCACCCCGGTCAAGCACTGACCGATCGATCGCTCCCACAGCCGTGGGAGCGATCACCTCCCTCAGTCCGCCAGGGCAAACCCGCGCTGCAAGTCCTCGATCAGCGCCGCCACATCCTCCAGACCGATGTGCAGGCGCACCACCGGGTTGAGCGTCCGGTCTGCCGCACTGTCACGGTCGCGCGTGTCGGCCACGGTGACCAGGCTCTCATAGCCGCCCCACGAAGCCCCCAGCCCAAAGACCTGCAAGCCGTCGATGAAACGCTCGATGTAGGCCGGGTCGAGGCTGCTCAGTTCAAACGACAACAGCCCATTGCTGCCGCTGAAGTCGCGACGCCAGAGCGCATGCCCCGGATGCCCGGGCAGCGCCGGATGGAACACGCGCTTGACCTGCGGCTGCGCCTGCAACCACTGGGCGATTTCGACGGCCTGGCGCTCATGCACATCCAGCCGGGTAGCCAGTGTGCGCGCACCGCGCAGGACCAGGTAGGCATCGTCGGCACTCACTGCATTGCCGAAGGTGTCACTCATTTTGCCCAGTGCCGACCAGGCGGCTTCGGTGGTGCATACGCTGCCCATCATCACGTCGCTGTGGCCTCCCAGGTATTTGGTGAGGGCCATGATCGAAATGTCGGCACCCAGTGCCAGCGGGCGATACAGGTAGCCTGAGCCCCAGGTGTTGTCCACCGCCAGCAGGATATTGCGCGGCTTGCACAAGGCGGCGATTGCCGGCAAGTCACACAGCTCATAGAGCAATGAACCGGGTACTTCGGCATACACCAACCGAGTGTTGGCTTGCAGCTGCGCTTCGAGGCCATTGCCGTCCGGCGTGAAATAACTGACTTGAATGCCAAACGGCTGGAGGAATTCCTGGGCCAGCTTGCGCACCGGCGAATACACCGCGTCGGTGATCAGCACATGGTCGCCGGGGCGCAAATACGCCAGGAACACCTGGGCCGCCGCCGCCAGCCCCGTGCTGTAAAGCCGCGTGCGGTAGCCGCCCTCAAGCTCGGTGACCAGGTCTTCCAGGGCATGGGACGTCGGGTTGCCGCGGGCGCCATAGCTCAGCACACGCTCACTGTCGCGGCGCGCACGGGCGTCACGCATTTGCGCCAGGTTGTCGAACAGCACGGTGCTCAGACGGGTGACCGGCACGTTGACCGCACGGCCACCGCTGCCCTTTTCCGTGCGCGCGGCGTGAATCAAACGGGTCCGTACCCGCGACGCGGGCGGCAGCGGTTTGAGGCTGGCGATTTCCGCTTCGCTCATTTGCGCGAGCAAGCCGATTTCCCAGGCCAGATACTGCCGGGCCGCGTCCTTGTTGCCGCTGTGACGGTCATGGGTGAAAAACAGGAAGTCGATGCACTGCGCATCGGGCAAGGTATGCGCGCCTTCGCTGATCGGCAGGCCGGCGGCGGCCCAGGCGGCAAAACCACCGTCGAGCAGCCTGGCGTCCGTTCCTTGAGCGGCAAAGGCTGCCAGCGCGGGGTCATCCGCCACCAGCACCAACGGTCGGTGATCAGACGTGAGCAGCGAACGGATCGACCATTGCGACCCGGCAATATGCCCCTTGCGAAACACCATGCTCGGGCGCAGGTCGATCAGGCTCACATCGTTCAACTGCCGCGCCAGCGCTTCGACGCTGATCAGCGGCAGAGCCTCATGCGCCACCGGTTGCGACACCGGCAGCGCCAGGCCACTGTCCACGCCGCCGCTGAGCACATAGGCCTCATGCCCCAATTGACGCAGCCAACTGGCCACGACGGGTGCGCGCACGCCATCGCTGTCCACCAGCACAATGCGCGCCTGGCGCACGCCGATGTACAGGTCGGTGGACTGGATCAATTGCCCGCCCGGGGTGTGTTGCGCGCCCGGCAGCGTGCCGAGGGCAAACTCCTCCGCCGTGCGCACGTCACACAGGAACAAGCTGCGCCGGGTATCGTCGGCCCACTCGCGCACCTGATCCGCCAACACCGTCACCACCCCGGCACGCTCGGCCAACTGGCGTGCCGCCTGGCGCTGTTGCGCGAGATCGCCACTGACATGCTCGGCATAGCGCCGGCTACTGCCGTGTTCCAGCTGAAAGTCCGCCAGGTACCAGCCTTGGGTGCCGTTTTCCAGGGCATAGATCGGGTTCTTCAACCCCAGGTTGATCAAGGTTTGCGCGCCAATGATGCTGCGGGTGCGCCCGGCGCAGTTGACCACGATGGGCGTGCTTTCATCCGGCACCAGATCGTGCACGCGGTAGCCCAGCTCACCGTTGGGGCAACAGATGGAACCGGGAATGGTCATCTTGCGGTATTCATCGAACGGCCGACCGTCCAGCAATACCAGCGGCTCGCCGCGCGCCTGCCATTCGGCCAATTGGCTGGCGGTGATATGCGGCGTGTGGCTGGCCTCTTCCACCAGCTCGCCAAACGCCTTCGAGGGTACGTGCACCCCGGCGAACAGTTGCAAGCCGGCGGCCTGCCACCCCTCGGCACCGCCCTCCAGCACGTGCACATGGCGGTAGCCTAAAACATGCAGGCGCTCGACCGTGCGCGCGGCCACATCGCCCCCGTCCTGGTCGTAGATCACCAGGCGCACCCACGGGTTCGGCGCCAAGCGGCGCACTTCCAGTTCCAGGCGGCTATAGGGCAGGTTCACCCCATGGAACAGGTGGGCCTCGCCGTATTGGCCGTGCTCGCGCACATCGAACAGGGCGATTTCCTGCCCGTCGAACAGCCATTGCTGCAGTTGACGTGGGGTGATGGTCTGGCTCATGGAAATCCCAACAAATTAAGAAATGAGTTACTGCAGCGCCAGCGAGCGTTCGCCCGCGGCCACTTCACGGCCCTTGGCATAGGCGCGCTGCACCGCTGGCCGCGCCTTGATGCGCTCGCGCCAGGCTTGGATATGCGGGTAGTCCGCCAGCTCCTGACCCTGACGCTGGGGCTGGATCCACGGGAAAATCGCCATGTCTGCCACCGAGTATTCGCCCGCCACATACGGCACTTCGGCCAGGCGCTGTTCCAGCACGCGATACAGGCGCGTGGCTTCGGCGTCGAGCAGGTCAAGGGCGAACGGGATCGGCTGCGGCGCCTTCTCCTTGAACAGCTGCAACTGGCTCAGGTAGGGGGTGATATGCCCCACCTGCCAGAACAGCCACTCCTGCACCTTCTGTCGCTCGGCGCTACCGGTCGGCGGCAGGAATTGCCCGGAGCTGTCGGCCAGGTAATTGAGGATCGCGCCGGACTCGAACAGGCTCAGTGGCCCCTCGGGGCGATGGTCGACAATCGCCGGGATGCGCCCGTTGGCGCTGATGCGCTGGAAGTCGGCGTGCTTCTGCTGGCCTTCGCGGATGTTCACCGGCACCAGTCGGTACTCGATACCCAGCTCTTCCAGCAGGATGCCGACTTTCAAGCCGTTGCCCGTGGGCCAGTAATACAGATCAATCATAAAAACCCCTCTGGACGAACACGGCTAAACCTGTGGGAGCTGGCTTGTCGGGTCGCCGCATCGCTGCGATAGCGGTGGTGACTGACACACCGCTATCGCGGGCAAGCCCGGCTCCCACATAAAGCAGCCTGGCATTGCTCAGGCGTATGCTTTGATAGAAGGCGCCATTTGCGAGGCGTTGTAATTGAGGATGCGGCCGTCCGCTTCCACGCCATAACGGCCGTTGAGCGATTCCAGCGGCAAGCCGTACAAGTGGAAATGCAGGGTGGCCTGCTCGCCTTCCACCTTGATGCCGTGCAGGTCTTCACCCAGGAATGAAATCGAGGTGCCCGGTTGCACCACCACTTCCTTTTCCAGGGTCAACGTGGTGAAGCCGGGCTCGCGGCCTTCATCGTTGCGACCGTAGACGTAGTTGATCTCCTGGCCCTCGATGGCGCTGATGATCGCCCAGGTCTCGTGGTTGTGCGGGATCGTGCTTTTGCCCGGCAACAGCGAGTTGAGGTACAGGGTCGGCGTATCACCGTCGTCGTTCAGGCGATAGCGAAAGGCAGTGCTGCCCTGCCCCGGCACCGGTGCTGGAAATTCGTCGAAGTTGAACAGGTCGCGGCGTTCGGCGAGGTTTTCCAGCAGGCCAACGATTTCCTCCAGCGCCGCGCGGTCGACGCCGCGCTGGTTGATCACGCGGATCTGCTGCAAAAACGCTTCGATGACAGCGGCACGGTTTACGGTACTCATGACGGGTTTCCTCAGGTCAGACAGACAGGCTGTAACGGCTCAAATTGGTCAACAGGTACGGGTCGTGGGCAATGGGGCCACGGCGCCCCGAATCGCCCAGGGCATGGCGCAGAAACGTCTGGGTACGTTCGCTGGCCGGGTTCTGAAAGATCTGCGCGGCGCTGCCCTGCTCGACGATCACGCCGTTTTCGGTGAAATACACCACGTCACTGATCTCCTCGGCGAAGCGCATTTCGTGGGTGACCAGCACGCAAGTCATGCCCTCTTCGGTGAGCTCGCGAATCACCGTCAGCACTTCGCCGACGGTTTCCGGGTCCAGGGCCGAAGTCACTTCATCGAACAGGATCAACTCGGGACGCATCGCCAGGGCGCGGGCAATGGCCACGCGCTGCTGCTGGCCGCCGGAGAGCTGGCCCGGATAAGCATCGGCCTTGTGTTCCATACGCACCTTGGCCAGCAGCGCCCGCGCGTCTTTTTCGGCATCGGCACGGCTGCGCCCCAGGACCTTGCGCGGGGCGATCACCAGGTTTTCCAATACCGACAGGTGCGGGAACAGGTTGTACTGCTGGAACACAAACCCCACGCGCTTGCGCAGCTCGATGCGCTGGGCTTCCTGGGCCAGGGTTTCGACCCGGGTCTGACCCACGCGGATGCTGCCGCGCTGGGGCTGCAACAGCCCGGTGATGCAACGCAGGATCGTGGACTTGCCCGAGCCCGACGGGCCGATGATCGACACCGCCTGACCGCGCTGCACATCCAGGTCGATGCCCTTGAGTACCGGGTTGGCGCCGAACGACAGGTGGATATCCCGCAGGCTCACCAAGGGTTCAATAGAAAGCATAACGGCGCTCCAGGTGTTGGGTCAGGCGGGAAATCGGGTAGCAATAGGCGAAGAACAGCACCAGCAGGCTCAGGTAGATCACCACGGTGAAGCCGGTCATGTTCACGGTGTTGCTGGCGATCTGCGCGGTGTCGATCACGTCATGCACCCCCACCAGCGAAGCCAGCGCGGTGCCCATGGTGACCACCGCGTACAGGTTCATCCACGGCGGCAACATGCGCTTGAAGCACTGCGGCAGGATGATCGAGCGGAACAGTTGACTCCGGGTAAACGCCAATGAGCGCGCAGCTTCCCATTGGGTGCCGGGGATCGAGCCGATGGCGCCGCGGAAAATTTCGGCCACGTTGGCACTGGCCGGCAACGCCAGGCCAATCGTGACCTTGACCCAATCGGGAAACGACACGTAGTGGTTGCCGATGTGGATCTCGAACGGGAACACGTAGGTGGTGAAATAGATCAGCACCAGCCACGGTGCATTGCGAAACACCTGCACCCACAGCCGCGCGACAACGCCCAGCGGCGACAGGGCCAACGCGCCGATCAACAGCCCCAGCACCGAACCGATGGCAATCGCCAGCAGGCTGATAAGAATGTTCTGGCCGAAACCGGCCACCAGCGCCGGCGACCACTGCAACAGCGCCGACAGCACCGGAAATGAATCAATGGCCATAGCCGGGCATCCTCAGGCGCGCTTCCAGCCAGCGCCCCACGCAATTGACGACAAAACTCAGCAGGCCGAAAAAGCTCAGGATCAGGATCATCAACTCCAGCACGTTGTCGCTCTGGGTCCAGATCATGATCGCCGCGTAGGTGATATCACCCACGGCAATGGCCGAGGCCACGGCAGTCATCTTCACCAGGTCGATCAGGTTGTTGATCAGCGATGGCAAGGCAAAGCGCAGCGCCAGCGGCAACTGCACGTTCCACAACAACTGACGGCTGCTGAAGGCCAGGGAGCTGGCGGCTTCCAGCGTGACGGCGGGCACCGCTTCGATGCCGGCGCGCAAGGCTTCGGCATGGAACGCCCCCTTGTGCAGGGAGATCACGATGACCACCCAGGCAAACGGCGTCAGCGGGTTGGCCGCGCCGACCGCCTGGGTCAGCAACATGTTCAATACCAGGAAGGCGCAGTACAGCTGGACCAGCGTCGGCGTGTTGCGTGTGACTTCAACGAATACCCGCGCCGGCTTGGCCAGCCATGGGTTACCGGAAGTGAGCATCGCCGCCAGGCTGATGCCCGCCAGCAGGCTGCCGACAATGGTGAACAGGCACAGCCAGCCGGTGGTCAGCGCGCCTTGCACCAGCGTGCCGCGTTGATAGGCGTCCAGGAGAAAGTTGTAGTTCAGGCCGATACTCGCGGCCCAGTGGACGAACGCCTCCATCATCGCAACTGCCCACAGGCTGTCGCGATGCGCCGCCCGGCTTCGGCCACGCTGTCGGTCGCGGTGGCGATGGACAGGCGGAACCACGGCGACAGGCCATAGGCACTGCCCGCCACACCCGCCACACCTTCCTCCAGGAGCCAGGCCACCAGATCATCATCGCTGTCGATGCGCTGACCATCCGGACGCACGCGCCCCAGGAGCCCGGCACAGCGTACGAATACAAAGAAGCCGCCCTGGGGTTCGAGCACTTCCAGCCCCTCCACCGCCGCCAGCGCGCGCACCAGAATATCCCGGCGCAATTGGTAGGCCGCGACCTGTTCCGCGAGAAATCCCAGCCCGCCGTTGAACGCGGCCAATGCAGCCGCTTGCCCCACCGACGACGCGCCAGAGGTGGATTGGGACTGCACCACCGCCATCGCCTCGGCCAGTTTCTTGGGGCCGGCGCCAAAACCGATGCGCCAGCCAGTCATGGCATAGGTCTTGGACACGCCACCCACCAGCAGGCAACGGTCCAGCAGGTCCGGCGCGACGTTCAGCAGGCTCTGGGCCGGGCGACCGTCGAAGCGAATGTGTTCGTACAGTTCATCCAGCAACACCAGCACCTGCGGATGGCGACGCAGCACCTCGGCCAGTTCGCGCAACTCGGTTTCGCTGTACACCGCACCACTGGGGTTGCCCGGACCATTGAGAATCAGCCAGCGTGTGCGCGCGGTGATGTGTTGTTCCAACTGGCGCGGCAACAGCTTGCAGCCCTGCTCCAGGCCGCACTCGATAAAGACCGGCTCGCCATCGTTGAACCGCACGCTGTCGGGGAACGACGGCCAGTAAGGCGTCGGCACCAGCACCTCATCGCCGTCATCCAGGGTGGCGGCGAAGGCATTGAAGATGATCTGTTTGGCACCGTTGGCAATCACGATGGACGCCAACGGATAGTCCAGGCGATTTTCTTCGGCGAGCTTGCGTTGCACCGCCATCCGCAGCGCCTTCACGCCGGGCGTCGGGGTGTACTTGGTCGCACCGGCGGCAATCGCGGCATAGGCGGCTTGTTTGATGGGTTCCGGGGTGTCGAAATCCGGCTCGCCGGTGGTGAGGTCGAGGATATCGCGCCCGGCGTCACGCAATTCGGTGGCACGGGACTTGGCCGCCGCGTTGGCGGACAGCGACACCCGCTGCACGCGTCGGGACAGGCGTACGGTCATGGCTGCACCTCGAGGACTTTGCCGGGGTTGAGCAGGTTGTGCGGGTCCAGCGCCTGTTTGATGCGGCGCATCAGGTCCAGCTCTACCGGGCTTTTATAGCGGCTGAGCACGCCGACCTTGCGCTGGCCGATGCCGTGTTCGGCGCTGATCGAACCGCCGTGGGCATGGGCGCTGTCGTGCACCAGCGCGCTCAGTTCGGCGTAATGGGCCATGTGTGCCTCCACCGTCGAGCCCAGCGGATGGGCCACGTTGTAATGCAGGTTGCCGTCGCCCAGATGGCCGAAGGTGAAGTTGCGCACACCGGGAAAATGCTGCTGGAGCAAGGCATCGGTATGCGCGACGAAGGCCACCACTTGGGAAATCGGCACCGAGATATCGTGCTTCATATTGCGTCCGGCGCGCTTCTGCGCTTCGCTCATGTTCTCGCGCAGCAGCCACAGGGCTTCGCTCTGCGCCAGGCTTTCGGCGATCAGGGCATCACTGAGCAACTGCTTGTCGAAGGCCTCGCCCAGGACGCGCTCGAAGGCTTCGCGGGCGTGGCTTTCGCCGTGGTTGTCGGAGAGTTCGATCAAGGCGAACCAGGGCTGGCTGGCGGTTTTGAACGGCTGCGGGCCGTCCGGAAACTGATCGCGCAGCAACGCCAGGCAATCGGCCGTGAGCAATTCAAAGGCGGTCAGGCTGGCGCCAAAGCCGGCACGGGCATGGGACAGAAACGCCACGGCCTGGGCCAGCTCATCAAAGGCCAGCAACGCCGTGGCCTGGGCCTTGGGCAGCGGAAACAGCTTGAGGGTGGCGGCGGTGATGATGCCCAGGGTGCCTTCGCTGCCGATGTATAAATCCCGCAGGTCGTAGCCGGTGTTGTCCTTGCGCAGACCGCGCAGGCCGTGCCAGATCTCGCCTTCGGCGGTCACCACTTCCAGGCCCAGGGTCAGCTCGCGGGTATTGCCATAACGCAGCACCCCGGTGCCGCCGGCATTGGTACCCAGGTTACCGCCGAGGGTGCAACTGCCCTCGGCGCCGAGGCTCAGGGGAAACAGTCGACCCGCCGCGCGGGCCACGTCCTGTACGGTTTGCAGAATGCAGCCGGCTTCCACGGTGAGCGTATCGTTGTCGGTGTCGACCTTGCGCACGCGGTTCATGCGGTCCAGCAACAGCAGCACCGAACGCCCGCTGGCATCCGGCGTGGCGCCGGCCATCAACCCGGTGTTGCCGCCCTGCACCACGATGGGCGCCCGCACAGCGACGCAGGCACGCACCACCGCCGCCACTTCTTCGGCAGTGGCCGGGTGCACCGCCGCGATCACCTGGCCGGTGTAGCGCCCCTGCTTGTCGGTAAGGTAGTGCGCCGCCTCTTCAGTGGTTTGCACATGGGCCGCACCGAGCAGCGTTTGCAGGGTGGCAAACAACGTTTCACTCATGGCTGTATTGCTCGTGCAGGTCGCGCAGGGCCTGGGACGGTGCCATGCCGGTGCGCTCGCCCAGGGCAATCAGGAAACCGCTTTTATGCCAACCCTTCACGATGGCATCGAGCCTGGCCTGGGTGTCGTGCTCGCCTTTGCGGATCCAGATCACCGATTTGGACGGGATCAGGTCGCCCGGCAACGGGATCTCATAGCCGGCCCATTCCGCGTCACTGAGCAACGCATGCATGGTCGGGCTCACATGCACGGCGGCCACGCAACCGTTGCCGCGCAACGACAGCAGCGACTCGGACTGGCTGCGGAACGCCTTGATCTGCGCGCCATAGGTCTCTTGCAACGGTTTGATGAAGTTACTGCCCTGGGACACGCACACCGGCTTGTCCTTGAGATCGGCCCATTGCTGGATGCCGGCGCCCTTGCGGATCAATGCCGCGCCGCCCACTTCTTCATAGGGCGTGGGCACGTAGTCGAGAATCTCGGCGCGCTCTTCGGTGAACTGCATGTTGGCGATCAGGATGTCGACCTTGCCCTGTTGCAGAAACTGCACGCGGTTGGGCGCCAGCACCGAAACAGTCTTGGTTTCGACGCCCAGAGCCTCGCCAATGCCCTTGGCCAGTTCGACGTTATAGCCCAGGTGTTCGCCGGTCTTCGGGTCGAGGGTGCCAAACGGCGGGCCGCTGAGAATCACGCCCACGCTGATGGCGTGGCGCTGCTGGATCTTGTCAAGGGTGGCATCCGCGTGGGCGATGCCGGCACACAAGGCCAGGCCGAGTGCGGTGAGGGTTTTCAGGTTCATGCTCAGGCGCCTTTGAATTGTTTCTGCAATTCCACCAACGCCGGCGACGCGGGGCTGATGCGGTTGCGGGTCTGGGCTTCGATCAGCCAGCCGCTGCGGTGCAGCTCCTTGACGATTGGGTCAAGCCGGGCCTGGGTGTCGCTTTCGCCGCGACGGGTCCAGATCACCGAGGGCGCCGGATTGAGCTCCGGGCTGATCGCGCGATAGTCCTTCCATTCGGCACTGTCGTTGACCAGCGGGTTGATCAGGGTGGAGTCATGCACCGCCGCCACGCAGTTGTTGCCACGCAGGGCCAGCAGGGATTCGGACGAACTCTTGAAAGCTTTGAGTTGTGCGCCGAGTTCGGTCAGCGGCTTCACATAGCTGCTGCCCTGGGATGTGCACACCGGTTGATCCTTGAGGTCTTCCCAACGGGCAATCTTGCTGTCCTTGAGTACCGCGGCGGTGCCGCCGATGCGGTAGAACGGCGTGGGCACAAAGCCGAGGATCTCACCGCGCTCGGCGGTCCATTCCATATTGGCGATCAGCACGTCGACCTTGCCCTGTTGCAAAAACTGCACGCGGTTGGCCGGCAATACCGGCACCAGTTGCACCTGGGCCTTGAGCTGGCGACCCAGTTCGTTGGCCAGATCGACGTTCAAGCCTTTGGGTTGCTGAGTGGCCGGGTCGACACTGCCGAAGGGCCCGCCGGACAACAACACGCCCACCACCAGCACATGGCGCTGCTCGATCTTGTCCAGGGTCGCATCGGCCTGCGCCGCCATGTTGGCGCCCAGCGCGATCATCGACCCCAGGGCCATCGGCAACCATTTCTTGAACATCATCGGACTTCCCCCTGGCAATTGATCGGCGTACCCCGACCTGATGGAGGGGCATGCTAGGGAGAGTGCCCGAGCAACGGAAATTCAAATATCTAATATCGTTATAACTCCACGTATAAGGACGACCTGCATTTCTGGAATAACCCAATAATTATTGGCCCCCATGAAAAAACGCTTCAACAACCCATCAGAAACTGTAATGTATTCATTCACACCTTTGATATGAAACCGCCCCTGGAAATGGCCATGTCGACCCTCGACCTCGAATTGCTGCGCACCTTTATCGCCGTGGTCGACCACCACAGCTTCGCCGGCGCCGGCACGCACCTGGCCCGCACCCAATCGTCGGTGACCCAGCACATGCAGCGCCTGGAACAACAAGTGGGGGTCAGCCTGTTCGAAAAGCGTGGCCGACAAAAACAACTGACCGAACCCGGCCTGCAACTGCTGCGTCATGCGCGGCAGATGCTGTCGCTGAACGACGACGCGCTCAACTCCCTGCGCGAAAGCAGCCTGAGCGGCGTGCTGCGCATCGGTTCACCCCATGACATCGCCGACACCATCCTGCCGCCGATCCTCAGCCACATCGCCCGCTCGGCCCCGCGCTTGCGCCTGGAGATCGATGTAGGGCGCAGCCCGTTCCTGATGGATGACTTGCATCGGGGCAAGGTGGACATGGTGATTTCCACACGCTCCGATCCGAACCTGGAAGGATTTGCGTTGCGTACGTCGCCGGTATGGTGGATCTGTTCGGCGCAGTACATTCACCAGCCGGGCGAGCCGTTGCCGTTGATTCTGGTGGATGAGCCGAGCATCTATCGGCGGTATGCGCTGGAGGCGCTGGAACGGGCGGGTATTGCGTGGCGCCAGGCGTATCTGGCATCGAATCTGATCGGAATCAAAGCCGCGACTCGGGCGGGTTTGGGCGTGACACCGCGCAGTATGGAAATGCTGGGACCGGATATGCGGGTGCTGGGGGAGACGGATGGGCTGCCGCGGTTGCCGGATGTGACGTATTACTTGTGGATCAGGCCGAATACGGCGAACCCGATTGCGCGCAAGGCTTATGATTTGATTCGGGGGAGTCAGGGGTTGTGATCGGGCGCCTCAGATCAAAATCAAAAGCAGAGCCAAAGCGGATTGATATCTGTCGGATACAGGAGATCCAAATTGTGGGAGCGGGCTTGCTCACGAAAGCGGTGGATCAGTTAGCGCTGTAATCGCTGACACGCCGCCTTCGCGGGCAAGCCCGCTCCCACATTTGGAGCAAGACCGGCTTCCAGAAACCGGTCGGCTACCAGGCCGCCGCCGCAACGGATATGCACTCAACAACACCGCGCAACCCCAACGCCAACTCCCGCGCCTGCCCCACACTCAGCACATTGGTAAACCCCATCAACACACCCTGCCCCCGCCCCGCTTCCAGCGCCCAGCGTGACAGTGCCTGAACCGCCAACCCTTCACGATTCGCCGCATCGGCGACAACGCCGTCCGGCACGTCAACCAACAACCGCGCCAACAAATTGATCCCGCCAGCCTGCTCATCCACCCGCAAAAACGCTCCGCAATGCTCGCGCAACGCCGCCACCAACCAGCCCCGCCGTTGCGCATACAAGGTGCGCATGGCCTTGAGGTGCCGGTTGAAATGCCCTTGTTCGAGAAAATCCGCCACCGTCAGTTGCAACAACGGTGTGCTGCGCTGCTGCAATACCCGGGCACTGCGCTCGAAGGTGTCCACCAACGCCTGCGGCACCACCAGATACCCCAGGCGCAATCCGGGAAACAGCATCTTGCTGAAACTGCCGGCACAGATCACCCGATCATCCGTGTCGCTGCTTTTAAGCGCCGCCAATGGCTGGCCCTGATAGCGAAACTCACTGTCGTAGTCGTCTTCGACCACCCAACTGCCCTGCTCGCGCGCCCAGTCCAGCAGGGCCTGGCGACGCGCCGGGCTGAGTGCCACACCCAGTGGGCTCTGGTGTGCCGGGGTGACAATGGCCAGACGCGCATTGCGGTGCCGCTGTCGGCCCTGTTCGACGTCGAGGCCGTCACGATCCACCGGCACCGGCACCAGCTCCACGCCCTTGTGCAGCAACAACTGACGCGCATGCAGGTAGCCCGGGTCTTCGAACCAGCACCGCTGGCCAGCCAGCGCGAGCGCATCGCACAGCAGCATCAGGCACCCCGCATACCCGGCGCACACGAAGACTTGCTGCGGCGTGCACTCGATACCCCGATACAGCGCGAGATAACGGGCAATCGCCACGCGCAGGGCCGGGGCGCCGCACACGTCGCCCATGGTCAGGCTGTCGGCATCGGTGCGACGCACCTGGTGCGTCACCAGCCGCGCCCACAGTTTGCGCGGGAACGCATCCAAAGCCGGCAGGCCCATTTGCAGGGATCGGGCGACGGGCGCGACCGGTGCCGGTACAGGGGACGCGGCAACAGAAGGCAGTGAACCGGCAATCACCGTACCTGCCTGTCCCCGCGCTTCGAAGAAGCCCTCGCTGATCAACAACTGATACGCGGCCTCTACCGTGCCGCGGGCGACTTTGAGCTCCAGCGCGAGGCTGCGTACCGACGGCACCCGATCCCCCGGACCCAGTTGGCCCTGGTCGATGGCGAGGCGAAAGCGGCGGTAGATTTCCTGGTATTTGGGCAACGATGGCATCGCGGACAGGCTCGGCAGGTAGACAGGCCGAAGTCTGCTCATGTCCCAACCCACTTGTCCAATCATGCCCCTGTCAGGCGACAGGAGCGCCCCTGAAAATGGTGCATCCCTTGATCAATAGAAGGACTGCACCATGAAACACCGTCTCGACTACGCCCAGGTGGCTCCCACCGGCTATAAGGCCCTGGGTTCCGTGCACAGTTATATCCACGGTTGCGGCCTGGAAAAGGAACTGATTGACCTGGTGTACCTGCGTGTCTCCCAGCTCAACGGCTGCGCCTACTGCCTGGACGCCCATTCCCGCGACCTGCTGAAACTGGGCACTCGCCCGGAAAAGCTTGCGCTGTTGGCCGCCTGGCACGAAGCACACCCATTGTTTACCCCGCGCGAATGTGCCGCCCTGGCCTGGGCCGAAGTGGTCACCCAGGTCGCGCAAACCCAAGTGCCGGACGCCGACTACGCCAAAGTCGCCGGCGTGTTCAGCGAAAAGGAAGTGGCCGACCTGACCCTCGCCATCGCGTTGATGAACGCCCTGAACCGCGTGGCCATCAGCTTTCGCAAAGTGCCGGCGGCGGTCAAGGCGCACCTGGAGAGCCAGGGTAATGAATGAACAGGTCGAGTTTGTATTGATGGACAGCGACGCCGACTGCATCGCCAGCTTTGCGGTAATGCAACAACTGCGTCCTCACTTGACCGATGCGGCGGCATTCGCTGCACAGGTCCAGCGCCAGCAGCAGAACGGCTACCACCTGCTGTCCGCGCGCGAGCACGGCAAGGTGATCGGCCTGGCCGGCTACCGGCTCACGGAAAACACCTTGTATGGGCGCTATGTCTACGTGGATGACCTGGTGGTCGACGCCGCGCTGCAACGACGTGGCCTGGGTGAGCAACTGCTCGACTGCGTACGCGAGAAAACCCGCGCCCTGGGCTATCGCTACCTGGTGCTGGACACCGGCCTGCATATGGCCCTGGCCCAACGCTTCTATTTTCGCCAAGGCCTGCTGGCGCGGGGCATGCACTTTTCCCAGGACCTGAACCCATGACCCGTGCCCTACTGCTCAGTTTCAGCCCCCACGGCAAGGCGGCGCAGACGTTCAGGCTGGCGCGCGCCCTGCTGCGCACTCAGGTACCGGACGCCGAAGTCACTGAACGCGACTATGGCGGCCAGGCCCTGCCGCCGCTGTCCCGGGAATATGCCAATGCGCTGACTACCCCCGGGGGCCTGAACAGCAGCGCAACGGTGCTGTCGGACCAGTTGATCGAGGAGTTGGAGGCCTGTGACCTGCTGATCCTCTGCACCCCGGTGCACAACCTCACCGTGCCGGCGGCGCTCAAGGCCTGGATCGATCACGTGGTGCGCGCCCAGCGCAGCTTCACGTTCAATGCGCAGTTCCAGAAAGTCGGCCTGCTCGACGATCGGCGCACCTTTGTGCTGGTCAGTTCGGGCAGCGCCCGCAAGACCAATGACCAGGACTTTCTGACCCCGTATGTGACCGCCATCCTGTCTACGGTGGGCATTCGCACGGTGGACTTCGTGTACCTGGGCGCCATGGCGCGGGGTGAAGAGGCGGTCAACCGCGCCGTGGAACAGGCACATCGGCAGCTGTCGGAGGCAATCAGCTCTGGCCTATAAAATTAATGGCGCTAGAATCAGCGCCATTTCTTGCGCCTACCTCCCGACACGAGCCCTCCATGAGTTTTGATTTCGACACGATCCACTCCCGCCTCGGCACCGGCAGCACCAAGTGGAACCGCTACCCGCAAGACGTTTTGCCGATGTGGATCGCCGACATGGACATCGCCGCTCCACCTGCGGTGTTGCAGGCCCTGCACCAGCGCCTGGACCAGCAGATTCTCGGTTACAGCGTGGCCGGCCCGGACGTGCGCGACGCGGTCGTGGCCGACCTGTGGGCCAAGTACGCCTGGCGCGTACAACCTGAAGAGCTGGTGTTTTTGCCGGGTGTCGAGCCCGGTTTCAACATGGCCCTGCATGCATTTGTGCAGCCGGGCCAGCCGGTGGTGCTGCAAACCCCCAACTACCGCCCGATTCGCCTCGCGCCCGGCCACTGGAACCTGCCGCGCATCGAAGTACCCTTCGAGCTCGTCAACGGTGAATACCTGACCCCGCTGCCGGCCCTGCGCCAGGCACTGAGCGGCGCCGGCGCCTTGCTGCTGAGCAACCCGCACAACCCCATGGGCAAGGTCTTCCCCCGCGAAGAACTGCTGGCCGTGGCCAATGCCTGCCTGGCAAGCGGCGCGCTGATCATCTCGGACGAGATTCATGCCGAACTGTGCTTCGACGGCCGCCGTCATATCCCCACCGCCAGCCTGAGCCCGGAAATCGCCCAGCGCACCATCACGCTGATGTCGGCCAGCAAGGCCTACAACGTGGCCGGCCTGAAAACCTGCTTTGCCGTGGTGCAGAACGCCGAGATCCGCGAGCGCTTCAATAACGCCCGCTGCGGCATGGTCGACAGCGTCAGCCCGCTGGGTCTTGAGGCCACACGCGCCGCCTACAGCCAGTGCGGCGAATGGCTGGATGCGCTGGTGCAGTACCTGCAAGCCAATCGCGATTACTTGTTGGACGCCGTGCGAACCCGCTTGCCGGGCGTGGTGATGCACGCGCCACAAGGCACCTACCTGGCCTGGCTGGATTGCAGCGCCCTGGGGCTGGACGACCCGCAGCAGTTTTTCCTGGACCAGGCCAAGGTCGGCCTGAGCGCCGGTATCGAGTTCGGCGATGACAGCCAACAGTTCGTGCGCCTGAATTTCGGCTGCCCCCGGACGATGCTCGAGGAAGGTGTGAAACGCATGGAGCGTGCGCTGCATCACCGTTAAACGGCATTTCACAACTTTTCGCAACGAGCGCAAAACCCCTGCTGTTACTGTCACGCGGGTACCAGTCCCAGCGGCAACAGCAGGAGTTTCCTGGCATGACGACACGCCCACTCGACCGCTCGTCCGAGCCCAACACCCCCCGCACGCCGAGTTCATCGGGTGCCAAGTTTCATGTACTCCTCAAGCAAAGTGCCGATAACAAGAAGGTCGAGTCCCACGACAAGACGCCTTCCGGGCTCGCCTCGAGCAAGAAAGACGGCTACGAGCTGGCGGCCAAGGACGCCACCCCGCCCCCGGCCCTCAGCGATTACAAGGCCATCGGCCCGCCGGATGAAGTGGGCCCGGGGCTGATCCGCTACGAAACCCAGGACGGCAAGAAAGTCATCGTCAGCGAGCAGGACAGCCCGGAGCTGTTCAAGCAGGTCAGCGCCGACTTCAAAGCCCTCGGTGGCGTGGTCGCCAGTGAATCCGCCGGTTACCAGCGTCTGGGCGCCGATGCCAGCGCGCCAGGCAAGCTCGGCGACTACAAGGCGCTGGGCCCGCCCGATGAAACCGGCCCCGGCGTGATCCGCTACGAGACCCAGGACGGCAACAAATTTGTCGTCAGCGAGCGCGACAATCCCGAGGCGTTCGCCAAGGCCAAGGCCGCCTATGAGAGCTTCAGCGGCTTGTCCAGCAGCGAAGCCGCGGGTTACCGGCGTGCCACCGACAACGAAGTGTGGCCCCCGTATGGCGGCACCGCCGTCGGCGCCGAAGACGAAGTGGGCCCGGGGCTGATCCGTTTCGAAAGCAATGGCCAGAAAGTCATCGTGGCGCGCGATGACAACCCCAAGCTGTTCGACTACCTCGCCGGCCTCAACACGGTGTACACCGACCCCGGCAAAAAGGCCGTGATAGAAGGCGAGCTGAACAACGGCGCCGCGCTGGCCGATGCCAACACGCCAGTACCGGGCCTCAACGACTACAAGGGCTTCAGCTGGAACAACGACCAGAAAGACAACATCCTCACCTACGAACTGCATGACGGCACCAAAGTGGTGGTGTCCAAGGACGTGAGCCCCGAGCTGTTCAAGAGCGTCGCCACCGCCAATGACACCTGGGCCAAGATCCACACCAGCGAAGGCGAAGGCTACAAGCTGGCCGGGCCGAATGATTTCCTGAAAAACACCGACATCACCTTTGGTTCGCCCGACGAGCTGGGCGACGGCCTGATCCGCTATGAAACCAGCGAAGGCAAGGTCATCGTCTCCAAGGAGCTGAGCCCGCAGCTCTACGACGACGTCAAGGCCAAATGGGATGCTTTCACCGCCAGCTCCGTGGACGACACGCGCACCAAGCACAACCTGCCCAAGTCCGGTGACCTGGATGTGCTGAACATGGACACCGGTGTGCACGCCGATGAAAAGGACGACAAGTCACCGACCCTGACCGTCAGCGAACTGGCCACCACCCAGTTGATCGACACCTACCGCGAAGGCGTGAAAAACGGCTCGATTCCCAAGGATGACCCACGGGCCAAGCTGGTGCGCGCCCTCGAAGCGCAGGCCGCGTACCAGAACGGCCACGGCATCACCGGCTACGAAGAGGCGCGACGCCCCTTCAACACCACCTGGCGCGAGTTCGACGACAAGCAGACCCAGCTGACCTCCGCCGACATGCACGACATCATCGATGGCAAGGCCGTGCAGAAGCAGATCGGTGAGTTGTTCAACGACCCGACCGTGCAGGCCGACTACAAGGCCAAGATGGACGATGCGCTCAACAAGCTGCCGAACAAGGACGAGATCAAGCAGAAGCTGCTCGACCTGACGTCCAGCCCGGATTACGTGCTGTACCTCAAGGACCTGCAAAGCCAGGGCAAGACCTACGAAGCGCAAAAGGACCTGAGCGACACCCTCACCTCGCTGTCGCTGTTCGATCCGGAAGCGGCGAGCAAGGCGGCACAGAACATCCAGGCCGACGGCCTGACCACCGACCTCAACGCCATCCTGTCGGACCCGAGCAAGATCTCCGACGAGAACAAGGAGCTGGCGACCAAGGACCTGTTCGGCCTGCTCAAGGGCGTGCTCAAGGGCAGCCTGCTCGACCTGCCGCGCCGCACCCAGGAAACCCTGGAAAAATTCCTCAACGAGGGCCTGCAGGGCAAGGAAAAATCCGCAGCGGTCACCAAGGCCCTGGAGGAGTTGGGCGAGGTTTACAAAAACAACGGGGCGATCACCGAGGCCGACCTCAAGACCGCCCTGAGCAAACCGTATATTCCCGTGGCGGATCGCGGCATGCTCGGCGAGGTGTTCCATACCCTCAACAGCAAGGGCATCCTCGGCTCCCTGGGCGCCGGCGTGACCCTGTTCTCGGCGATTTACCAACTGGTGGGCAAAGGCGGCAAGCTGGGTGAAACCCCGGCCCAGCGCATGACCATCGCCAAGGACTTCCTCAGTTTTGCCGGCGGCTCCAGTCACTTCGTGCGCCTGGGCGACAAGATCGGCGAGACCCTGGGCAAAGGCGGCCTGGTGGACTTCCTCGGGCTGGACAAGACACTGCCGGAGATCTGGGGCAAGACCGGTCTGCAGGAGCCGAACTTCGAATTTCGCGTCAACGAGATGCCGCCGGACGTCAAGACCAAGATTTCCGCCGCCCTGGACGCGGTGCCCGACAGCCAGTACGACGGCATTTCCAAGCTGTTCGGCGAGGGCGACAAAGCCGTCACCGAGGCCACCGAAGGTCTGGCCACTCACCTGGATGACGGCCTGGCCGCCGCCGGTGCCGCCAAGCTGGGCGCTTCGAAGTCAGCGAAGATCGCCGGTTCCGTGATCAAGGTATTGGGCCCGGCCACGGACATCGCCGGTGGTTTTGCCGATATCGTGCTGGGGGCGCTGGCGATCAAGGCCGGTGTCGACAGCAAGGACCCGCTGGCGCAAGCCGCAGGCGGCCTGCAAGTGGCCGGTGGTGCGTTTGGCGCGTCCGCCGGTGTGCTGGGCGCTGCGGCGCTGTTTGGTGCGGGCACGGCGGCAGCGTTGACCGGGCCGTTGTTTCTGGTGGGTGTGGTGCTGGCGGTGGTCGGCGGGATCATCGGCTACTTCGTCGATCACAACAAAAAGCAGAAGGCGACCGAGAAGGAAAACGACTGGTACCGCGACCTGGCGAACGACGGCCTGTTGCAGGACAACTGGGCCGACAAGGTCGAGTACGCCCACTACGAAATCCATCACTACGGTGGTCGTGACGCCCCCACCGACGACAGCATCTTCCGCTTCCAGCAATCGGAATGGGAACACTTCGACCAGACGCCGCAAAAAGGCGGCTCGTCGAGCAACCGGCTGGACGGGGGCTTGCACAAGCACTACGAGGACCCGAACAAGCCGCCGAAGAACCTGCCGACCGATGCCCCGCCTGAGCGCCCGCAGCCCCATCCACCGGGAGGTGCGGGCGTGAAAATCGCCTGACCGGTCTACTCGTGGCCATCAGCTGGCTGGCACCTTGGCGAGGTGGCCAGCCAACTGATGAGGGCTATCACGCCGCTGGCAGCGACTCAGGCTTAGCCGTATCCGTCTGGATTTTAAGGCTGCTCACCTGCGGTGTTCGGTCCGCGGAGCCATCTTGACGCGGTGCATTGATCACCATCATCACCCCGTCGTTGGTGATGAACACAGGCCGGGCCTTATCGTCCTTTGCATCACTGGAGAAAGCCCCCTTAAAAAGCAGCGCTCGACTGTTCAGCGGCGTACCGTCACTCACGCCAACCGACAAATCACCCGTACTCGAAACACGCCATCCGGAGACTTGCGCCGCACTGTAGTCGAGTTTGACGACACTGCTGGCTGGGTCGTCGATCACCACCGTCCTGTACCCCTTGTTCACGATGTAGGTGTTGTGCCCGCCTTCTCCCGTGATGCGCGCACCGCCCTGCACATGCACAACGTTCGCGCCATTGCCGGTGAACACCACATCCTTTTCACCGTTGAGCGTGAACAGGTTGTTGTCATCATTGCCCTGGATAAAGCTTTCCCCGCCTTCGACCGTACTCACACTGGAAAACGATTGGAAATGCGCGATTTTCTTCACCCCTTCCGTATTCGATTCCTCGGTTTTGATCGAGATCGTATTCGTCTTGAAGTTAATCACGTGGCCTGCGTATCGAGCGGTTTTATCCTGCCCGTCTTCCTTGTAGGACGTTGTCAATGCACCGGAAAATACCAGAGTGTTACGCCCACCTTGGCCATCGAGTGATGCTTGCCTTGGGCTGGTGCCGTCCTTTTCGGTCGCCGAACCCACTTGCTCGGCCTGCACCAGCGTCTGACGGGCATCGGCGTTAAACACCACCGTATCGTCGGCATCCCCGCCGTTAATGCCCTTTTTGCCGCCGCCCATCAAAAAGTAATTGGGCTTGGACTTGATACCCGTCACCCAATCATCGCCATCGCCCAGATCCCACAGCGTGGCCTTGTGCTCTCCGGGTACACCTTCCACGGCGGCGACAGACTTGCCGTTCCATGAGTTGAACGTACCTGAAATCTGGTCATTCCCGCCCGTGGCTTCAACCTTAGTGACCTGGCCCGGCACACTGATCTGGTTCAACAACCACGTGATGGGCGAATACCAGAGCGCTGGCGTCAGCGGGACGGTACCCGGCACCTGCTTGGCCTCGACATCTGTTGCGCCGATCACCACCCGCTCAAACTGTTCTTTGCCCGGCCCCTCCAGAAATTTTTGATAGCGGTCCCTGTTCTGCTGCTCGTGTTCGCTGCTGTATTTCTTTTCCAGGTAGGGCTTCATCACATCGAATCCTGGCTCAAAACCCAGGAATGATTTAACGCCCGTGACGAATTTCTGCCCTCCTGTCAGCGGTGTGTATTGATCGATGTCCTCTACGGTACGCACGGCCGTGTAGATCATCTGCGCAGTCATCAAGCCCCCTGCCACAATCAGCCCCGCCGGCCCTGCAGCACTGGCACCCGCCAGAAACGCGGTCCCCAGGACGATCGATGTCGTAGCATTGGCAATCGAAAATGCACCGTTGACGTAATGGTCTTGAGCCTGTTTCCCGGTGCTTTCACCTGCATCTTTAAAGGACTTGACGGCCTGGTAGATGTCAAAGGGAACACTGATGACCAGGCCGGCCCCACCCCCGACCTTTCCTATCATCTTGCCGACGCTGGACGCTTTGAAGCCAAGTACCGAAGGCCCCACCTTGCTGGCGGTATGTTGCGCCACCTTGTTCAGGCCAGCTTCAACCCCCATCCCGACATAATCGGATGCCACCGCCCCAAGGCCGATGACACCTCCTGTTGTATCGCCTTTCTGAAGGCTCTCGATAGAACTGCGCAACCCTTGATAAGTGCTGAAAGCCTGGAATCCGAGCCCGGCGGTATTCGTTTTTGCCCCAGGAGCGCCAGTCGCTGACGGAGAAAAAAAATCAGCGGGCACTGGTTTTCCGCTACGCAACAGATCACGTACTGCCGAGGATCGCTGTGATGTTTCAGCGACAAACGTCTGAAGGGTGTCGGGAACGAGCCCGCCATCGCTGCGAGTCATCAAAGGGGGGGAGGCAGGACTGCGATTGGCCGCCAGTTCGCTGACAATGTTTGCCATGCGTGCAGCGTCTTCAGGCGGAGCCGATTGCAGGTATGCCAGGAATCGGTTGTAGTCGATCTGTACGTTACTGGTTGTATGTCCCTGCGAATCAGGGGCCATTGCACTTTCTACTGGCTTGCCGCCAACCTGTACCCCCATCTGGTAGAGCTCGGCGCGGCTGACGTCTATCTCGCCAACGCGGATTGGCGGTTGGCTGGCGTCCTGGGCTTGCAGGCGTTTGAATTCGGCGTCGCCCTCTCTGGAGAATGTATTGCGTCCTTGGGGTGCGGCGGGCGCTGACTTATCTGTGTCTGGCGACAACAGGTTTTTGAGCGCGTCGCGGGTATTGCTGTGCAAACGCACCCCATAGAGACGCGCGGTGTAGGCACCCTCTGCCACTTGGCGTGGATTGGAGTGCGAACTGACGGGCGCGCCATCCACCAACTTCAGAAACCCACCGGAATCGCCGTTGTAATAGCCCAACATGCCGAGTTTTCCGGCCAGCAGCGCCGCTTGTTTTGCGGTGGTAGGAGCGTCGCCGTTGCGTTGAGCCTGGCGACCCACTTGATCCGCGACAGTGCCGCCTTTGGCCGCAGGAGGGGTGAAGAAATCGTCACCCACGATCAAGAGAGGTGGTTGCCGGAAAAACAACTGCGTGTCCGGTCGACTACCGGGTTTGGCAATGATGACACTAATGGTTGAACCCAGTGACTTCAGCACGCCGGGATCACCTTGCTGAAGCTTGAGCAACGCTGCGGTTATTGCATCGGTTACACGCTGCGACTTGTCAGGCCCCATACTGGAATCGCGAGCCATATTGAACTCGATGCCCTGAATAACAGCGCGTCCAGATTGCTTGTACTTCCCCAGTTTATCGATTACCAGATGAGCCCGATTTTGCTCCATTCGCTCAAACGCATAGGGGTAATCAACCGGTGCGCGAGCCTCATTGATTGCAACAGTCAACTGCTGCTCCAGTTCAATCATACGAGGTAAAAGCGCGCTGCCTCGATGGTGGTGCATAAAATGCCTTACAGCGGCTACCGCATCTACCGCTTTATGAAACTGCGACATGCCCTGGGTGCCATGCACTTGTTTTAACTCATAGGAAACCCTGTTGTAGTCGGTCATCTCGGCAGAGGATGGCCCTGCTCCTTGTACCGTCAGACTTTCCGCCGTTGGCACACGTGAAACATTGATGATATTGAGAGTATCCAGCCCACTGAGGGGAGCGTTGTACATGTACTTTATATCGTTTGACGCACCAGAAATGGCGGGCAGGTGATCACGATTAAATACACTTATTAGGTACAGAGACTTTCCATGACTGTGATACTCCGTGTGCAAAAAATCTTTTAGTTTGGGATGTGTAAATAGCGTTTTCAGTCCATTTTTAAAACTCTCTTCAGAAGAAAACGTTATGAATCCAACGTTCGGATCAGCGAAATAGTAAGTGCGTTGTCCTTTGGCATCCACAATGACACCTGCTGTCACTCGGTGATTGTGGGTGTCGATCAAGAGTGTCTTGGAGGTGGGGGAATCAATCAGTTCCGGGGCGATGGTGGCAAAAGGCAGTAATTTTGCGGTCTTTGGGTCGTGCGCATGGTCATCCCCAACGCTGGCCTGTAGCCGAGCCAGCTTATCGAAAAACGCCTGGGACTCAGGCGCATCTGGATCCGCAAGCGCCTGATAGATATTCCCCAAAAAGATATGCTCTTTTCCCTCGGCAACCGCCAGTGACAGTAAATGCGATATTCCTGCACATTGCCCTCCAGACAACTGGTTGATGACTCCCAGATAGAATCCTTGGGGCATCGGCGTTACTTTTACGCCATCAACCGTCATTATTTCCGTAAACATCTTGACATCTTTAAGTCTATTATTGCCTAGGCGCTTTTCAATCATAAACTTCAGAGCCCCTATCTGCTCCGGACTGAACGACGGGTCCAGGCTGAGCCGCATAAGTTGAATATTGCTCATGTCCTTGAAATAACCCGGCAACACAACAGCAAAAGGATTGTTGTAGCCGTTCATGAACGAGTCATAGTCGAGCCCCGACTTAGCCTGGCTGACCTTGCTGATAAAATGCGCAGGCACGGCGTGGTCCGGTATAAAAACAGGGGGCGAAGCGGGCGGCACGTCGGCAGCATCGGGGAGCTGCCTGCGCGCACGCGTATGAGTGGCATCCCCCGTGTGATCACTGGGGGAAACAAGGGGAATGTGCTGCGAGCCGGTTATCGAGGAGAGTAAGTGCATAAGTGTCCCAACTATAGATATATAACCTTGCCCTCCCTGCAACATGAGTCCTTGGCCTGAACATACAAAATGGCAAAGGGTCTCAATGTAAGGATTATCTGAATAATGCTATCCACAAAACACCGAATAAGTTCCCAGTGAATTTGTTATCAAGCATTGCGCTTGTAAGTATGAAGCAGAAGGTAATGACGTTGGATAAGAACAACGGGAAACCGGCTGACCGGCTCCCTGTTCAGATACCTACAACTTGGCGATGGACACCTCAGTGGACTTCACAAAGGCAATCACTTCACTGCCCACTTTCAGTTCCAGGTCTCTCACCGAGCGCGTGGTAATGACCGAGGTCACGATGCCGGACGCGGTTTGCACGTCGATTTCAGACACCACCTCCCCCAGCAGGATTTCCTTGATTACGCCCTTGAACTGGTTGCGCACGTTGATCGCTTTGATGGTCATGTCGGCTTTCCTTTTGGCTGTTGGGTCAATCCGCACGAATGCGCAGGCCCTCAAAATGCGCCAACGCAGAAGACAATAAAAGGAATATATAACTCTTTATTTATTCGAATAAGTTATTTAAGCACTGTTTGCCTGCCAACAGTGGATCAACACTCTGCCCTGTTCCATTACAGCACCAACCGCGTCAAACCCCGCAAATGCGCCTCCGGGCGAGCTGGCACAGAGACTGCATATTCCTATAAAGCATGATGGAACATGCCGATTCAGTTTTCTGAATATAAGAAAAACCTTCTCTCAACGCCTTGTTCGCTTATGTAGCCCGGAGCTGTTCCATGACCCCCTTCACCACACGTTTACTCGGCGCGTGCGCCCTCGTACTGTGCCTTCACCCCCAAGCATTTGCCGCAGAAACCGACCCCGCGCAAGTCAACCTGGATTACGCCTACTACTCGCCGGTGAGCCTGGTGCTCAAGCACTTCGGCTGGCTGGAGCAGGCACTGCCGCAGAGCAAAGTCGGCTGGGTGCTGAGCCAGGGCAGCAACCGCTCGCTGGAGTACCTCAATAGCGGTGGCGTGGACTTCGCCTCGTCGGCCAGCCTGTCAGCGGTGTTGAGCCGCGCCAATGGCAGCCCGATCAAATCGGTGTACGTCTACAGCCGCGCCGAATGGACCGCGCTGGTGGTGCGCAAGGACTCGCCATTCAAGAGCGTCACCGACCTCAAGGGCAAGAAAATCGCCGCCACCAAGGGCACCGATCCGTACCTGTTCACCCTGCGCAGCCTGCAAAAAGCCGGGCTAAAAAAGGACGACGTGGAACTGGTGCACCTGCAACACCCGGACGGCCGCACCGCGCTGGAAAAAGGCGACGTGGACGCCTGGGCCGGTCTGGATCCGCACATGGCTGCCAGTGAAATCCAGGCCGGTTCGCGTCTGCTCTACCGCAACAAGGATTTCAACAGCTACGGCGTGGTCAGCGTCACCGAGAAGTTCGCCAAGGAGCACCCGCAGACCATCACCAAAGTGCTTGGCGCCTACGAAAAGGCCCGCGATTGGGCGGTGAAGCACCCGGACGAATTCGCCAAGCTGCTGGCTGACGAGTCCGGCTTGCCCCTGGAAGTGGCCAAGCTGCAACTCTCGCGCACCGACTTGAGCACGCCGTTCCTCAGCAGCAAGGATGTGGTGTCGTCCAAGGCGGCTGCACCGATCCTGGTGTCTGAAGAGCTGGTGCGCAAAGGCGTGAATGTAGATCAGGTGATCGACCAGTTGATCGATACCTCGTTCGGCCATTGAGGAGCGCGTGATGAGCAGCAAGACCCACGTACTGCCCGTGACGGCGCCGGTGCTGATCACCCGCAGCGCCTGGCCCCGACGGCTCAAGGGCCTGGTGTTGCCGGTGTTGATTCTGTTGGTGCTCGAAGTGGTGGTACGGCTGGGCTGGCTGCCGTCCTACCAGATGCCGGCCCCCAGCGAGATTGCCGTGACGCTCGGCGATCTCGCCGAAGGCGCGTTGTGGAAGCACATCAGCGCCAGCCTGTTGCGGGTGCTGCTCGGCTTTGTCATCGGCGCCAGCCTGGCCCTGGTCTTCGCGGCCTGGGTCGGCCTGAGCCGCGAGGCCGAGGCCTATCTGGAGCCGACGTTCGCCGGGCTGCGCTCGATCCCGAGCCTGGCCTGGGTACCGTTGTTGCTGCTGTGGCTGGGTATCGATGAAACCTCGAAGGTGGTGCTGATCGCAATTGGCGCCTTCTTCCCGGTGTACCTCAACGGCGTGTCGGCGATACGCGATATCGACCGCAAGTTGGTGGAGGTCGGGCAAATGTATGGTTTCCGTCGGCGGCGCCTGGTGCGGCGCATTCTATTGCCCGCCGCCCTGCCCGGCCTGTTTACCGGCTTGCGCAGCGGCTTGAGCCTGGCGTGGATGTTTCTGGTGGCTGCCGAGCTGATCGCGGCCACCAAGGGGCTGGGGTATTTGCTCAGCGATGGGCGAGAAACCTCACGGCCGGATATCGTGCTGGCGGCCATTATCGTGCTGGCGTTGCTCGGCAAGATCAGCGATGGGTTGCTTGCGGCGCTGGAAAAACGCTGCCTGGCCTGGCGTGACACCTTCAACGGCCAAGGAGCAGACCAATGAGCAGCCAGCCTTTGTTGACGATCCACGTTCAACGCAAAAGCTTCGCCAGCACCACCGTGCTCAAGGAAGTGCGCCTGGCTTTGCAACCTCGGGAGGCCGTCAGCCTGCTGGGCCCCAGCGGCTGTGGCAAGAGCACACTGCTGCGGATCATCGCCGGCCTGGATACGGATTATCAGGGCGAACTCAACAGCAAAGGCGCAGACGTAGCCTTTGTGTTCCAGGAACCCCGGCTGATGCCCTGGCTTACGGTGGAACAGAACATCGGCTTCATCGATGACGACCACTATGACAAAGCCTGGGTCACACAATTGATCGAGGAAGTCGGCCTCACGGGGTTCGCCCAGGCACTGCCCAAAGCGTTGTCCGGCGGCATGGCGCAACGGGTGGCCATCGCTCGTGGCCTGTATTCCAGGCCCCAGGTGTTGCTGCTGGATGAGCCGTTCAGCGCGGTGGATGCCTTCACCCGCATGAAACTGCAGGACCTGCTACTGCAACTGGCTGCGCACCACGCCATCGCGTTGTTGCTGGTCACCCACGACGTGGACGAGGCGCTGTACCTGAGTGATCGGGTGCTGGTAATGGACAACCGGCCGAGCAGCATTCGCCAGGAACTGGCGGTGGACCTGCCGCACCCGCGTGACCGGCGTGATCCGTTGCTGGCCAGCCTCAAGGCGCTGTCCTTGACTGAGCTGCAACGCGCCCATGTGATCTGACCTTGGCATTCTAGCCTGCCGCAGTGGCCTTGTTGGGGCTGCTGCGCAGCCCGGCGCGGGCGGTAATGCAGGGCCAGGATCAGGCGAACGATTGACGCAGTGTGAGGGTGACCCAATAGCGCGTGCGAGCGTGCAGTTCCAGGTCCAGCGTCTGGACCAGCAGGTCGAGGATTCGGTCTGTGTTTTCCAGACGGAAACTGCCCGTGACCCGCAGCGTTTCCAGGCTCGGGTCCCAGCGCAATACACCCGGGCGATAGCGTTCCAGCTCGCGCAGAAAATCGCCCAGCGCCTGGTTTTGCGCGGTCAGCACGCCTTCGCGCCAGTCGAGTTGCAGCACATCGAACGGCATCCTTGCGCCGACCCCGTCGGCCTTGAGCAACGCTTGCTGGCCACTCTGCAGCAGCGACAACTGCCCCTTGAGATCACGCACTTGCACCGAGCCCTTGAACACCGACATCCGGCACCCGGCCTCCAGCTGGCGCACACACACTTCGGCCTGGCCGACGCGCAACTCTCCATAGCGCGTCTGAATGCTCATCGCCGTCGCCTCCGGCACGCTCAACGCCAGTTCACCGTCCACCAGGCTGATGCGCCGCTGCGCGAGGTCCACGTCCACTGCCGTCGCAGTATTGAGTTGCAAGCTGCCGCCGTCCGCCAATGGCAAGCGTTTGCGCTCGCCGGTTGCGGTGTGCAGGTCGGCCCGCCAGGCTTCGATGGGCAACTGTCGGCTGATCAGCCAGGCGGTCGGCACCAGCGCAGCCATGCCCAGGGCGCGCTTGAGCAACGCCCGCCGCCCCGGTTGCGGGCGATCAAGGCTGGCCATCGCCAGGGCCTGGGGCAAATCGTTGAAACGCTGGCGCAGGGACTGGGCATTCTGCCATGTCTGTTCATGCTGGGGATGGCTGTCGCGCCACTGCTGCAAGTTGGCGTGATCACGCTCGGTGGCCGCACCGGACTCCAACAGTGCCAGCCATTGCGCGGCAGCGCGGGCGACATCGCGGTTCACAGGTCCACCAGCAGGCAGTGTTCGTAAGCCTGGGCCATATAGCGTTTTACCGTACGTTCGGACACCCCAAGCCGCTCGGCAATCTCGCGGTACCCCACCCCCTCCAGCTGGCTCCACAGAAACGCGCGACGCACCAGCGCCGGCAAACCGTCGAGCAATTCATCCAGGGCGTGCAGGGTTTCCAGGACCAGCCAGCGCTGTTCGGGAGATGGCACGCAGGCATCGGGCAGGTTCGCCAGGGCCTTCAGGTAGGCCTGCTCCAAGCTGCGCCGTTGGTGGAAGTTGATCAGCAGGCGCTTGCCCACCGTGACCAGATACGCACGAGGTTCCTGCAAGTGCGCAATCGGCTGCGCGCTGGCCAATACCCGCACAAAGGTGTCCTGGCTCAGGTCTGCCGCATCCCAGGCGTTGCCCAGGCGCCGCCGCAGCCAGCTTTCCAGCCAGCTGCGGTGGTCGCGATACAGATTCGTCAGGGTGAGTTCGGGGGCCTGCGTAGGCGCAACAGCATCATTCATGGCAACCAACCTGCGCGGCGCGACTGAGTCTCAAATGAGATTGAATTCTATTTAATATCGCCGCAACACACCACGATCTTTTAACCATTGCGTTTAAACGGATATCTCCGCATCGAACACTTGGCCACGCCCTACCACGCTGGCAGGTGCCAACACTGCTCCAGGCGCCAACACGCCATTGGCACCGACCCGGCACTGATCGCCGAGCAACGCGCCAAACTTGTCGCACCCGGTACGCTGCAAGTGCCCGTCGACGCGTACCAATATTTCCTTGTCCGAACGCTCGTTGCGGTAGTTGGCGACGATGCTGCCGGCTTCCAGGTTGATCCCATGGCCCAGCACCGAATCGCCAACGAAATTGAAATGCGCCAGCTTGCTGCCGCTGAACACGAATGAAGTTTTCAACTCCGCCCCGGGACCGATAATGCAGTGCTCGTCCAGCCAGCAGCCACCACGCAACAAGGTGCCGCTGGCGATAAAGCAGTGGGCGCCAATGATCAACGGCGGCTTGAGCAAAGCGCCCTGCTCCACCGTAGCGGTACGGTGAACGGCAATTTCATCGTGGATGACGTATTCGTCAGCGGGTAGCCGCGAGAGCATTTGACGAACGATCACCGGCGCCTGGGTGACCAGTGCCCAAGGTGTCAGGTCTGCCCAGGGCGCCAATGGCGACTGGGAAAAGTCGGCGATGTAATCGGTGAGCCGGATCAACGTGAAACCCTCTAACAGTCAGAGAAGCTCGGAAACCTAACACCCCACCCACTGACCGTCGAGCGGCGTCGCCTGACGTGCCCATGGGCCGTGACAAACGGAACTTTACAATTTGTCTTTATGTGGATATTTTATCCAAACAAAGACTACAGGGCTCCCGTGCCCGGGTACATTTCCAGAGGTCCGTCTTATGCAACTGTCCACTTATCACGACGTCGTCGCCGCCGCCCAACGCCTGGAAGGCTTTGCCCATCGCACCCCGGTTTTCACCTCTCGCACCCTGGATGCCGAGACCGGCGCCCAGGTATTCATCAAGTGCGAGAACCTGCAACGCACCGGCTCGTTCAAATTTCGCGGTGCGTTCAATGCCCTGTCGCGTTTTGACGAACAGCAGCGCAAGGCCGGGGTGGTAGCGTTTTCTTCCGGCAACCATGCCCAAGGCATTGCCCTGGCGGCGCGCTTGCTGCAAATGCCGGCGACCATCGTGATGCCTACCGATGCGCCAGCGGCCAAGGTCGCGGCCACCCGGGAATACGGCGCCAGCGTGGTGTTCTACGACCGCATCACGGAGGACCGCGAGCAGATCGGCCGCACCCTGGCGCAAGAGCACGGCATGACGCTGATTCCGTCCTACGACCACCCTGACGTCCTCGCCGGCCAAGGCACCGCCGCCAAGGAGCTGCTGGAATTCACCGGCCCGCTGGACGCGTTGTTCGTCGGCCTGGGCGGCGGTGGCATGCTCTCGGGCACGGCATTGTCGACCCGTGCCCTGGCACCGGACTGCCAACTGTTCGGCGTCGAACCCGAGGCCGGCAACGACGGTCAGCGCTCGTTTCGCAGCGGCAGCATCGTGCATATCGACACCCCGGCAACCATCGCCGACGGCGCGCAGACCCAGCACCTGGGCAACCACACCTTCCCGATCATTCGTGACCAGGTGAACGACATACTCACGGTGTCCGACGCACAACTGGTGGACGGCATGCGCTTCTTCATGCAGCGCATGAAGATGGTGGTGGAGCCCACCGGCTGCCTGGGCCTGGCCGCGCTGCGTAACGCCAACGGCCAGTTCAAGGGCCAGCGCGTGGGCATCATCGTGACCGGCGGCAACGTCGATATCGAGAAATACGCGAGCCTGCTACAGGGCTGACCCGCGCGCCACACACACTTTAATCACGGTCGAAAAGCGCCCGCCGAGGCGCTGACGGCGACGCTTTGCCTGCTGAAAACTGCCGCCGATAAAAACGCCCAGGCCTGACCCGGGCTTCAACAACAAGAGGTGCTTATGAAAAATCGTTACCTGGCCAGGGCCATCGTGATTGCGATCTGCCTGGGTGTGCTGACCGGAGCCGTGCTGCACGCCCAACTCGACGCCGACAGTACCAAGGCCATTGCCGGCTACTTCAACCTGATCACGGATGTATTCCTGCGGCTGATCAAAATGGTGATCGCGCCGTTGGTGCTGGCCACGCTGATCAGCGGTGTGGCCAGCATGGCTGACAGCGGCGCCATTGGCCGTGTGGGGCTAAAAGCGATGAGTTGGTTTTTGCTGGCCTCGGTGGTGTCGTTGCTGATCGGACTGCTGCTGGCCAATCTATTCCAGCCCGGTGTGGGACTGGGCCTGAACACCCCCACCGGCGGCGCCACTGGCTTGAACACCGCCAGCTTCAACCTGTCGGGGTTCTTGTCCCACGTGTTCCCGCGCAGCATCGTCGAGGCCATGGGCAATAACGAAGTGCTGCAGATTGTGGTGTTCTCGCTGTTCTTCGGCGCGGGGCTGGCCTTTGTCAAAGGTCGTGGAAGCTCGGCCATCCTGGACGTATTGGAAGAACTGACCCAGGTGATGTTCCGTATCACCGAATACGTGATGCTGGTGGCACCACTCGCGGTGTTTGCCGCCATTGCCGCCACCATCAGCCTGTACGGGCTGGGCATGCTGGTGAGCTTCGGCAAATTGATCGCGCAGTTCTACCTGGGTCTGGCGCTGCTGTGGCTGGTGATTGGCGGCGCGGGTTACCTGGCCCTGGGCACACGCTTCAAACATCTGCTGCACCTGCTGCGCAGCCCGGTGTTGCTGGCGTTCTCCACGGCCAGCAGCGAGGCGGCCTACCCCAAGACCATCGCCGCCCTCGACCGCTTTGGCGCGCCCAAGCGGGTGACCAGTTTCGTGCTGCCCCTGGGTTACTCGTTCAACCTGGACGGCTCGATGATGTACCAGGCGTTTATCGTGATGTTCATTGCCCAGGCCTATGGCATCGACATGGGTTTCGGCCATCAGGTGATGGTGCTGCTGACCCTGCTGGTGATCAGTAAAGGCACCGCCGGCGTGGCCCGTGGCTCGCTGGTGGTACTGGCGGCCGGCCTGCCGATGGTGGGCCTGCCGGAGGCCGGTTTGCTGCTGATCCTGGCGGTGGACCCGATTCTCGATATGGGCCGCACCGCCACCAACGTGTTCGGCTGCGGCGTGGCCACGGCGGTCATCGGCAGTACCACGCCGGACGAACAACCCCAACCGGATCCCCTTCCCTCTCTTGATGTGAGAACGCTATGACTTTGCATCACACCCCGAATGCCTCGCCACCTGCCGGCCATTACTCCCAAGCCGCCAGCCACAACGGCACGCTGTATATCTCCGGTCAATTGCCGGTGAGCCCGGATGGACGCCATAACCTGTCGGCCTCGTTTGCCGAACAGGCCCGGGTCGCGCTGGATAATCTGCTGGCGATCCTGCACGCCGCCGGCGGCACGCCCCAGGACCTGGTGAAAGTCACGGTGTATGTGGCCGGAGTCCGCCACTGGCCGGAATTCGACCGGGTATACGCCGCCGCACTGGGCGAGCATCGACCGGCACGGGCGGTGGTGCCGGTGCCGGAGCTGCATCATGGTTATCTGGTAGAGGTTGAAGCGGTGGCGCGCTATTTGGCGTAGGTGTAGACCGCCGCGCGCGACACGCCCAGGTGCGACGCCACGGTCTCCATGGCCCGGCGCACGTCCATGCAACCCGAGTCTTTCAACTCTTGCATGAGCAACCGCCGATCCGCCGCCTTGAGCGCGCGCGGGGTGGTGGCCAGGCGCGCGGCGAACTGGTCGATGCGGGCGCGGATGGCGTCGGCACCGGACGGGTCGAGAGACTCGCCGGGCCTGTCGCCACTGATCGAGCCGAACTGTTCGAGCATGCCCTGCAAGCCCCGGAACAACGAGAGGTCGACGTTCATGCACAAGGCCGCCACGTACTGGCCGCTGGCGTCCTTGATGCCGATGGACGTGCTTTTGACCTGGCGGCCATCGCTGAACTGGTTCTGGTAGTTGGCGATGACTTGCGGGTACTCGGGGTCGGCGATGCGCGCCAGGCCCAGCTCGGTGGCCGGGTCACCCGGCGCACGGCCCGAGAGGTTGTTATGGATGGCCAGGATCGCGTGCTGCGGGTCGCGCAAATCATGCAGCACCACTTCGCAGAACGGGCTGAAGGTTTGGCTCAAACCTTCGGCAATCTGTTCAAGCTGGCTGATCAGGGTGATTTCTTCAACGGAGGTCTTTTTCATGCAAGACAACATATCCAGTCCTGGACAGGCCGTCAATTTCAGCCCTGTCCCTCATCGTGGAGCTTCAACCATGGACACCCCTGCCGCACTGATTGATACCGCCAAAATGCAGCGCAATATCCAGCGCATGCAGCAACGCGCCGACAGCCTCGGCGTGCAACTGCGCCCCCACGTCAAAACCCATAAATGCGCCCAGGTGGTGGCCGCGCAAATGGCGGCGGGTGCGCAAGGCATCACCGTGTCGACGCTCAAGGAGGCCGAATACTTCTTCGCGCAGGGCATCCACGACATTCTCTACGCGGTGGCCATGGCCCCGCACAAACTGCCCCAGGCGCTGGCCTTGCGGCGCCAGGGTTGCGCCTTGACGCTGATTACCGACAGCCTTGCCGGCGCCCAGGCGATTGTCGAATTTGGCCGGCAGCACAGCGAGACCTTCGCCGTGATGATCGAGATCGACTGCGACGGCCATCGCTCCGGGGTCAAGCCGCAGGACCCGGCCTTGCTGGAGATCGCCCGCGTGCTCGGCGACAGCCTTGTCGGCGTGCTGACCCATGCCGGGGAGAGTTATGGCCTGGACACACCTGATGCGCTGCAGGCCATCGCCGAACAGGAGCGCGCGCGTTGCGTCGAAGCGGCGGAATGCATCCGCGCGGCGGGCATGTCCTGCGCCCAAGTGAGTGTCGGTTCCACCCCCACCGCGCTGTCGGCGGTGAACCTGGATGGCGTGACCGAACTGCGCGCCGGGGTCTATGCATTTTTTGATCTGGTGATGCACAACATCGGCATCTGCCGCACCGACGAGCTGGCCCTGAGCGTGCTGACCACGGTGATCGGCCATCAGCCGGAAAAAGGCTGGATCATCACCGATGCCGGCTGGATGGCGATGAGCCGCGACCGCGGTACCCAATCCCAGAAACAGGATTTTGGTTATGGGCAGGTCTGCGATGAGCACGGCGTGCCTATCGAAGGGTTGCTGTTGAGCAGCGCCAACCAGGAACACGGTGTGGCAAGGTTCCAGGACCGTGAGGTGGATGTGGTGGCACAGTTTGCGTTGGGTACACGTCTGCGAATCCTGCCCAACCATGCGTGTGCCACAGGGGCGCAGTTCGGCGCCTATAACGCGCTATTGGAACAGGGTGACGTGCAGGTGTGGGAACGCTTGCGCGGTTGGTAACGGCGGTGGCCTTGTTGGGGCTGCTGCGCAGCCCGGCGCGGGACAAGCCCGCTCACCACAACAAGCTCGCTCACTACAGGTCAGTGGGCATCCTGCAGGATCAGGTCGGCGCCCTTCTCCGCCACCATCAGCACCGCCGCGTGGGTGTTGCCCGAGGTCACGTTGGGGAAGATCGACGCGTCGACGATGCGCAGCCCTTGCAGCCCGTGAACTTTCAGACGCTTGTCCACCACCGATACCTGCGGGTCCGAGCCCATGGCGCAGGAGCCGCACAGGTGGTAGATCGAGCCGCTGTTTTCACGGAAGTATTGCAGCATCTCTTCATCGGTCTGCACCGCCGTGCCCGGCAACACTTCGGCCACGGTAATGCCTTTGAGCGCCGGTGCCTGCATGATCTTGCGCATCAACCGGCTGCCCTGGATCACCTCGTCGATGTCCTTCTGGGTGCTCAGGTAGTTGGGGTCGATCAGTGCCGCATCACGCGGGTTTTTCGAGGCAATGCGCACGGTGCCACGGCTGGTGGGCCGGCACGGGTTGAAGCACAGCAGGAAGCCGGAATACGGCTCGGGCTTGAGGCTGGCCTTGTTGTTTTTGGGGATCTGGTACGACAGCGGGTTGAAGTACAACTGCAGGTTGGGGTTCTGCTGTGCATCATTGCCACGGAAGAAGCCACCGGCCTGGTTGACGCTCATCGCCAGCGCGCCCTTGCGGGTGAACAGGTATTTGAGGCCGAGCTTGAACTGCCCGAACAGCGAGCTGAGCTGATCGTTCAGGGTCGGGATATTGGCTTTGTAGTAATAACTGGCGCACAGGTGGTCTTGCAGGTTTTCACCCACCGCCGGCAAGTGCAGCACCTGCGGAATGTTGTGCTCGGCCAGCAATTGCCGGTCACCCACGCCGGACAGTTGCAGGATCTTCGGCGTGTCCACCGCGCCCGTGCAGAGGATCACTTCCTTGCGCGCAGTGAAGGTCCGGGCAACGCCATGCTGGGTCACGGTGATGCCGGTGGCGCGCTTGTGTTCGTCGAACAGCACGCGGTCGACCAGTGCATGCAGCTCCACGGTCAGGTTCGGCCGCCCCAGCGCCGGATGCAGATGGGCGAAGCTGCTGGAGCAGCGTTCGCCGTTGCGGGTGTTGACGTCATACAGTCCGGCGCCCTCGAACTTCGGGCCGTTGAAGTCGTCGCTGTGGGCATAGCCCAACTGCTCGCAGCCCTTGAGGAACACGTCGCAGATCGGGTGGGTCTGGCCCTTCATCGGTGTGATGCTGATGGGGCCGCTGCCGCCGTGGTACTCGGTGTCGCCCAGGGGGTGGTTTTCCAGCTTGCGGAAGTACGGCAGCACGTCCTTGAAACCCCAACCGTCGTTGCCGTTGGCGGCCCAGTCATCGAAGTCATGGGCCTGGCCGCGTACGTAGATCATGGCGTTGATCGAGCCCGAACCGCCCTGCACCTTGCCCCGTGGGGCGTAGATGGCGCGGTCGGCCAGCTGCTTTTGCGGCTGGCTGTAGTACATCCAGTTGAAGGTCGGGTTGTAATACATCTTGGCGAAGCCGACCGGGATCTTGAACCACCAGGAACTGTCCTTGCCGCCGGCTTCCAGCAACAACACGGAGTGCTCGCCCGAGGCGGACAATCGGTTGGCCAGGACGCAGCCCGCGGCGCCAGCGCCGGCGATGATGTAGTCATATGTCATTCACGGTTACCGCATCAGTCGTTTTTTTTAGCCCTTGGCGGGCGAAGTGTCTTTTACGTCGGCCGGGGTCGGCGCCATTTGCAGGTGCAGGCGCGTGCCGGTATACGGCGTGTGCTTGCGCACCACGTCCATGTTCAGCTCGACCCCCAGGCCCGGCTCGGTGGACGGGATGATGTAACCGTCCTCCCATTGCAGCGGCTTGGTCAGCACCTCGGCATGGAAGCCGCCCCAGGTACCGATGCTTTCCTGGATCAGGAAGTTCGGCGTGCAGGTCGCCAGCTGGAAGCTGGCCGCCGCGCCAATCGGGCCGTTGTACAAATGTGGCGCGATCTGCGCGTAGTAGGCCTCGGCCATGCTGGCGATCTTCTTGGCTTCCAGCAGCCCGCCGCAGCGTGCCACGTTCATTTGCAGGATCGACGCACCGCCGGCCTGCAACAGCTTGAAGAACTCGTACTTGGTGGTCAGGCGCTCACCGGTGGCAATCGGGATGCTGGTCTTGGCCGCGACCTGGGCCATGGCGTCTTCCTGACCCGGTGGCACTGGCTCTTCGAACCACAGCGGGTCGTATTTTTCCAGTCGCTTGGCCAGGCGGATCGCCGACGACGGCACCATTTGCCCGTGGGTGCCGAACAGCAGATCGCACTTGTCACCCACCGCTTCGCGGATCTTGCGGCAGAAGGTTTCGCAGCGCTCCAGCACTTCCAGGGAAATCTGGTGACCGGAGTACGCGGTGTACGGGCCGGCCGGGTCGAACTTCACGGCGGTGAAGCCCTTGTTCATGTTCTCGATGGCGCACTCGGCCGCCAGGTCCGGGTCGTCGTAGTCGTACTCGCCCTGGCTGTTGACCGGATACAGGTAGGTGTAGGAACGCAGGCGCTCGTTGACCTTGCCGCCGAGCAATTCGTAGACCGGCTTGTTCGCGGCCTTGCCGATGATGTCCCAGCAGGCCATTTCCAGGCCGCTGACCACACCCATCATGGTCAGGTCCGGACGCTGGGTGAAACCGCTGGAGTACGCCTGGCGGAAGAAACGCTCGATATGGTGCGGGTCCTGGTCGAGCAGGTAGCGCTCGAACACATCTTCGATAATCGGCAGCATGGCCTTGGGGCCGAAGGTGGCGGCGTAGATTTCGCCCACGCCTTCGATACCGCAGTCGGTCTTGAGCTTGACGAACAGCCAGTACATGCCGCCGACGTGGGGTGGCGGGACGGCGACGATATGGGTTTCAAGGGCGACGATTTTCATCTCAGGCACCTGTCGGGTTGAATTTTTTACGGTTGATTCGGGCGCGCAGGGTCAGGGCCGCGAGGGTGCCCAGCACGCCGATAAAGGCGATGTAGCCGAAATACAGGTTGTAACCAGCCTTGCCCGGGTAGGCATCGGTCAGGTAGCCGTTGATCAGCGGGATAAAGGTGTCGGGCAAGTACCCCACCACCGAGACGATGCCGATCGCCAGGCCGGTGATACGCAGCGGGATGTCGCAGCTGTCGAGGATCGCCCAGTACAGGCCGCGAATCGCGTAGGTCATCAGGCCGATGAAGATCACGGTGCCGATCAGCAGCCCCAGGCTGTTGAACGCCGGGAACACGATCAGCCCGACCATCGCCAACGTCACCAGGGCCAGCGCGACGATCAGCACCGAGATGTTCGAGAACTTGTCCCCCAGCCAGCCGCCGCCGATACCGCCGATGGGGCGCATCCACAGTTTGATGGTGGTGATGGTGCCGGCCATCACGGCGGTCATGCCGCTGCCTTGCAGGTAGTCGGAGAAGCTGTAGGTGGCCCAGAACATGTGGTAGCCGCAGAACACGATGGCGGTCACCAGCCACAGCTCGGGGATTTTCACCAGGGTGGCCAGGTCGGCGATCAGGTTGAATTTGCCCTTCTCCACGGCAGCCGTCTCGGCCATGGATTTCGGATCCTTGAGCAGCACCAGCACGCAACCGATGGCGATGCACACGAAGGAATACAGATAGACCACGTGCTTGAAGCCTTCGGCTGCCGATTCGCTGCGGGTTTCGGTGGCATAGGCGAACAGGCCCAGGGCCACGGTGGCCAGCAGGGCTTCCACCAGGCCGCGACCGCCATCGAGAATGCCGAAGAAGCGGCCTTGTTCACTCTGGTGAGCGATCATTTTCACGCGCTTGAGCACTGAGGCCCAGAAGGTCAGGCCGGTGGTCAGGCCCCAGCAGCCGAAGATGATCATCAAGCCGGTCATCGACGGTACGCTGGAGTACCACAGGCCCAGGCCGCCGGTGGCCACCAGCGAAAAGAAGATCAAAAAGCGCGGTGGCAAACGGTCAGCCAGCCAGCCGCTGGGCAAGTAGCTGAGCAAAAAGATCGTGCCGAGCATGGAGTACAGGTAGCCCAGCTCGCTGTGGTTGATGTGGAACACCTCAAGCATCGTGGTCTGGTAGACCTGGCGCAGGTAGAGGATGGGGTAGATCGCGCCGGCGGCAAGCACCAGCAGCATCAATTGGAAGTAGCGACTGGCTTTGTCGCCGGGTGCCGCGGGCACGGCAACGGAAACCTGGGCAACGGGTGCAGGCTTGGACATCGTGTGGACCTCAGGCACCCGATGTGCGGGTGCCCCGATAATTGTTTTTATTGAAGGTGCAGCGGGTGTTCGTGAATCAGTACTTCATGACCACCAGGCGGGTCTGGGTGAACTCGAGCATCCCGTGCTTACCGTCATCGCCGCCCAGCCCTGAGCGTTTCCAGCCGGCGTGGAAGCCCTGATAAGGGTCCGCCGGGGTGCGATTGACGTACAACTCGCCGGCTTCGATGGCGTTGGCCACTTTCATCGCCGTGCGGTAGTTCTCGGTGTAGAGCACCGACGACAGGCCGAACTGGTGATCGTTGGCCATGGCCAGGGCGTCGTCGATGTCGCGGTACTTGAGCACCGGCAGCACCGGGCCGAAGATTTCCTCCTGAATGATCTCCATGTCCTGGCGGCAGCCGCTGAGCAAGGTCGGCGGGTAGAAATGCCCCGGCCCCTCGGGCAACACGCCGCCTGTTTCCAGTACAGCACCGGCGGCGACGGCGCGCTCGACCATGGCGTGGATATTCTTCTGCGAGCTGGCATTGACCAGCGGGCCCATCAGGCTTTCGTCCTGGGCGCGGTCGCCGAACTTCACCGCGCTGATCTTGCTTTTGAGCAACGCCAGGAAGCGGTCGTAGACGGCTTCGTGCACGTAGACGCGCTCCACCGCCGTGCACAGCTGGCCGCAGTGGGTGGTCTTGGAGGCGACGATGGCGCTGGCGGCCTTTTCCAGGTCGGCATCGGCTTCGATGATTGCCGGGGTCTTGCCGCCCAGTTCCAGGGACGGCTTGGCGATGTTGGCCTTGCAGTAATCCAGCACAATGCGCCCGGCATTCACGCTACCGGTGAGGGTAATCAGGCCGACGGCCTTGTGTGTGCAGACACTGGCGGCGGTGCCGTGATCCATGGTCAGGATATTGATCACACCGGCTGGAATCCCGGCCTTGACCACCGCACGGGCAATCTCGAACGCCGACAGCGGCGTGTTGTTGCTCGGGCGCACGACCACCGTGTTGCCGGCGATCAGCGCCGGGGCGATCTTGCGCAGCAAGGTGTAGACCGGGTAGTTGAACGGGATCAGGCAGGCCACGACGCCAATCGGTTCGCGCTGCAGGAACAGGTTTTCGTCCGGGGTATCGCTGGGGATGATCTCGCCTTCGATGCGACGCGCCCATTCGGCGTGGTAACGGGTGATCTGTGCGGCGTAACGGGCTTCGTTGCTGGCGTCGCTGAGGCTTTTGCCCGACTCGCTGGCCAGGGCGCTGCCGATGGCGTCGGCGCCGTTCTCCAGGGCATCGGCAAACGCCCGCAGATGTTCGGCGCGTTCGATGCTGGTGAGCTTGCCCCAGGTTTTCTGGGCGATGGCGGCGGCATCGACGGCGGCAATCGCCTCATCGGCCGTGGCGGCGCTGACGTGACCCACCAGGGTTTCGGTGGCCGGGTTGTAGACGGCGATCAGGGCGTCGCTGGCAGGTTCGACAAAATGACCGTTGAAAAAATTGCGCTCGAGTTGCATGTGGTTCGCCCAACGTTGTTGTTATCCGAGTGACATGCAGTTTTGTCATCGGCCAGCCGTTGGACAAACGATTTATTGCGTGGGGTAACGTGCAAAAAACGCAGGTTAGTGAGTTTTGGCCGTTACAGCCCCCGATTGCGCAACCATTGCAGGAAGCCCTTCTTGACCGGCATCGCCGGGGTCTCCTGAGTCAAGGCCTGCGGGGCATGGATGCGAAAATCCAGCATGTTTCTCATCGCTTCGCTGATGTCATGCCGCGCATCCAGGCACGGTTTCAAGTATTCCTTCTCGATGCGGTACAGGGTGCAGAAGGTCTTGGCGGAAAAATCCGCCAATGCGGCCTGATCCGTGAGAATGCCCGCCTCGCCGATCACCTCTCCCGGCCCCATGCGCCCGGCCTCGAACTTGTGCCCGCCCTTGCTGAGCATCACCGAGACCACGCCCGACTCGATGATGAACAGATGATCGCTGACCTCCCCTGCCGGCAGGATCATCTCGCCGCTGCGGTAGGTGTGCAGGACCATGTTCTGGCTGAAGGTTTCCTTTTCCTCCTGGCGCAAGGTGGAAAAAATCGTCGAACCGTCGAGCAACGCCCGCGCCCGCGACTTGATCGCCGGCGGCGCGCCCTCGGCGGTGGACAACAGGGTCACGCCCGCCGCCTGCAAGTGCCGGAAAGCCAGGTCGTAGAGTTGGTTGCGGACTTCGCGCTTGAGCGGCATGGCGGGCACGAACCCGCTGATTTCATATTCGACGCCACCACTGGCCGAGGTCTTGAACGCCACGCTCGGCGCGGGTTTGGCCAATAAGGGGCGACAACCCTGCATCGCCCGTTCCAGCGCCTCGATCACGGTTTGCGGGCGCGCATGGGGGCTGACTTGCAGGCTGACCGCCAGACCGAACATGTCGGCCGGGCGCGAAAAGTTGATGATCTTGGCCTTGGCCGCCATGGAGTTGGGAATCACCGCCATGCTGCCCTGGGAGGTTTGCAGGCGCGTGGCGCGCCAGTCGATATCGGTGACGCGCCCTTCGGTGCCGTCGATGGAGATCCAGTCATCGATCTGATACGGCTTGGTGGTGTTGAGCACGATCCCTGAAAACACGTCGCTCAAGGTGCTTTGCAACGCCAGGCCGACGATGATCGCCACCGCGCCGGAGGTGGCGAGCACGCCCTTGACCGGCAGGTCGAGCACATAGGCCATGGCGGCGATGATCGCGATCAGGAAGATCACCGCGCCCATCAGGTCCTGCAACAGGCGCCCGGTGTGGCCCACCCGCTGCATCATCAATGTGCCGAGCAACACCGTGAGGGTGCGCGCAGCGAACAGCCACCAGCCGATCTGCAAGGCCGTGGCAGCCAGGTGCAAGGCGGTGTGTTCGGCATACGGAGCCATCTGCATGGGGTTCATGCCATCGTTGAACAGCACGGCACTGAACACGCCAAAAATCACCAGGCGTGCCGCCAGCTTCCAGTTGGCGAGATTGGCGGAAATCAGACGCCATACGGCGATGTCGATCAGGATCAGCGCCAGGGCGCAAAACATCGGGTGATCGGCGATAAATGAGGGCATCCAGGCGTCTCCAGGGCGAATGCCGTGAAGATCGCATGAAATGGTAACGCTGAAAACAAAATGTGGGAGCTGGCTTGCCTGCGATGCAGACGACTCGGTATACAAGTGATACCGCGCTGATGCGATCGCAGGCAAGCCAGCTCCCACAGGGTTTTGCGGCGAGCCGTTAAATTTCCATCTGGCCGAATTTGCCCGAGTGGAAGTCCTCGAACGCCTGATGAATCTCCTGCTCGGTATTCATCACGAACGGGCCGTGGCCGACGATGGGCTCGTCGATCGGTTCACCGCTGAGCAGCAGCACCTTGGCATCGTCGTTGGCTTCCAGGGTGAGCTGGCTGCCCTCCCGTTCGAACAGCGCCAATTGCCCCTGGCGGGCAACTTCCTCGCCGTTGACCAACACCGTGCCCTGCAGGATCACCAGGGCGGTGTTGCGCCCGGCATGCAGGTCCAGGGTAACGGACTTGCCGGCGCTGAGGCGCAGGTCCCACACATCGATCGGCGTGAACGTGCGCGCAGGCCCACGGCTACCCGCGAATTCACCGGCAATCAGGCGCAAGTGCCCGGCGTCGTCGGCCAGCGGCAACAGCGGAATGTCGCCGTCGACAATCGTCTGGTAACCGGCGTCGGCCATTTTGTCCCTGGCGGGCAGGTTGACCCACAGTTGCACCATCTCCAGCGCCCCGCCGCTGCGGGCAAAGGCTTCGGAGTGGTACTCCTCGTGAAGAATGCCCTTGGCCGCCGTCATCCATTGCACGTCACCGGGCCCGATCTCGCCGCCCGCGCCGGTGGAGTCGCGGTGTTCGACTTCGCCGTCATAGACGATGGTCACGGTTTCAAACCCGCGATGGGGGTGCTGGCCGACACCGCGACGTTGCGTGGTAGGGCTGAATTCAGCCGGGCCGGCGTGGTCCAGGAGCAAGAATGGGCTGATGTACTTGCCCATCGAGTCGTAGGAAAACAGCGTGCGCACCGGGAAACCGTCGCCGACCCAATGGGCACGCGGGCTGGTGTAGATGCCGATGAGTTTTTTCATGGTGGTCCTCCAAAGTGAGTACACCATACGGCCCGGGGCACTTGAGCACTAGCCGGCAAAAACGACTCGATTAGTCTCGCTGATAGGACAATGCACGCTCAGTTCGCCGGCACCAGGGTAGCCTGACGCTGGCGCAAAAGATGGAAGGATACGAAAGCCATCACCGCAAAACACGCCTGGATGACGATCATCGGTGTGGCGCTGCCATCGCGCAAATGGCTCAGCAGCAGACCGCTGCAGGTGGCACCGAACATCTGCGAAAAGCCCATCAAACCTGCCGCCAGCCCGGCACGATGGGCATTGGGCATCACCCCGCCGGTGACGGAGCCGGGCAACACCAGGCCACCGCCGAGGGTGACCAGCGCAATCGGAATATCCAGGCCCGGCACCGATAGACCGAACAGCGCGTAGATCACCAGCGCGCTGACCCCGCCGATAATCACCAGCGTCACGCCCATCGCCACAATCCGCTGCGGCCCCAAACGCAGGATATTACGGCGGGTGTAGGTGGAGCCGACGATCAGCATCGAAACCATGGCACCAAAGTTGATGCCGTATTCCAGGCTGCTCAGGCCCAGCAGGTTGATGTACACCGCCGACGAACCGGCGATCACCGCGAACATCGCACCGTAGGTACAGGCCAGCGTCACGGCGTAGGCGCGGTACGCGCGGCCCTTGAGCAGGTCCAGGTACTGGCCTCCCAACGTGCGCCAGTGACCGGCCTGGGGGTCGAGATAATGGTTGCTTTCACGAAAGAACAGCAGCGCGAGCAACAGCACCACGCTACCGATGACCAGCGCCAGAAGGATCGGCGCATGCCAGCCGAACAGCTTGATCAGCAACCCGCCCACCATCGGCGCCACCACGATGGCGTAGAGCATGCCGATCATGGTGAGTGCCAATGCGGGCCCCGCTTCGGCCTTCCAGACATCGCGTACCACCGTGCGCGCCAGCACCAGTGCGGCGCACGCGCCCAAGCCCTGCAACACGCGGGCGGCAATGAATTGAGTGATGTCGTTGACCAGCAGCATCGACAAAGTGGCCAGCACGTACAGCGCCAAGCCACCGATGAGCACCGGGCGCCGACCGATGCGGTCCGACAGCGGACCGAACAACAACTGGCCGAGCCCAAACGCCGCGACAAATGCCGACAGCGCCATCAGCGCCGAGCCGGCTGGCGCTGCCAGTGCCTGCTCGATGGCGCCGAGGCCGGGAATGATCAATTGCGTCGAGACCTCACCCAGTGCCGTCAGGGCCACCAGTAAAAACAACAGGCTTCGCGAGGGGACCGGGGCGTTTGTCATTGGGTACATCCGGGGGCTGGATTAATTTATATTTCGACCATAATATGCGTAAAAAATTATGTCCATAATTTTTTACCCAATGGTTATCCCCGGAGCCCGCCATGCACCCTCTTCCCTTGCGTCTTCTCACGCCCCTGGCCCTGTTGATCGTCCTCAATGGCTGTAACAGCAAGGCCGACACCGCCGCTGAAGTGCCCCAACCGCGCCCGGTCCTCGCCACCAACGTCGAAGCCGCCGGCAACCAGCAAAGTGCCTACACCGGCGTGGTCGCAGCGCGCACCGAAAGCGACCTGGGGTTCCGGGTCGGCGGCAAGGTCATCGAACGCAAGGTCGACCCCGGCCAGCACGTTTCCCGTGGCGACACTCTGCTGGTGCTGGATATCGGCGACTTCGAGCTGGCCTTGCGCTCGGCGAAGAACCGCGTCAATGCCGCCCAGGCACAATTGCGCCAACGCCGTGACGATGAAAACCGCTACCAACGCCTGGCCAGCACCGGCGCCGTATCGCGGCAGATCTTCGACCAGTCGGCCACCAATCTGCGGGTGGCCGAAGCGGAACTGGCCGCTGCGCAATCCGATGCCAGCCAGATCGAAAACCGTCGCACCTACTCGGTGCTCAAGGCCGATGGCGACGGCATCATCACCGACGTGCGCGTGGACCGCGGCCAAGTGGTGGCCGAAGGGCAAATCGTCGCGCGGCTGGCCCACGACGGCGCCCGCGAAGCCATCGTCAACCTGCCGGAAAACCAGCGCGACCAGGCCTCGCAAAAGGCTCTGGCCTTCCCGTTCGGCGCGCCGGACCAGGCGGTGACCGCCACCCTGCGCGAACTGTCCGCCAGCGCCGACCCCGTCACTCGCACCTACCGCGCCCGCTATGTGTTGCACGGCGCCGTCGAGCGTTTTGCCCTCGGTTCCACCATCACCGTGCGCCTGCAAGGCAACGGCCAGGCTCAACAAACCCGGGTGCCTATCGGCGCGTTGCAGGATGCGGGACAAGGCACCGGTGTGTGGCTGATCGGCGCGGACAACAAGGTCACATTCGCTCCGGTGAACGTTGCCAGCCTCGGCCAGGAAGACGCCTTGCTCGACAGCGGCGTCAGCCCCGGCCAGACCATCGTCGCCCTCGGCGCCCACCTGCTGCACAACGGTGACGCGGTGCGCCTGCTGCCCGCCCAGGCCTTGGCCCTCAACCGCAAACAGGATCACTGAGCATGCGCGGCATCAACCTCTCCGAACTGGCGGTCAAGCACCGCGCCGTCACGCTGTTTCTGATCATTGCGATCCTCGCCGCCGGGGTCTTCTCGTTCGGCAAACTGGGGCGCGCCGAAGACCCGTCGTTTACCGTCAAGGTCATGACCATCACCGCCGCCTGGCCCGGGGCAACCGCTCAGGAGATGCAGGAGCAAGTGGCCGACCGCCTGGAAAAGCGCCTGCAGGAACTGGACTACTACGACCGCGTGGAGACCATCGCCCAGCCGGGCTTTGTGTCGATGCGCATGACCTACAAGGAATCCACGCGCCCCAGCGAGATCCAGGACCTGTTCTACCAGACCCGCAAAAAGCTCAGCGATGAAGCCTCGAAACTGCCCAAGGGCGTGATCGGGCCGTTCTTCAACGACGAGTATTCCGATGTGTACTTCGCGCTGTACGCCCTGGAAGCCGAACACCTGCCCCACCGGCAACAGGTGCAAATGGCCGAAGAACTGCGCCAGGGTCTGCTCAACCTGCCAGGGGTGAAGAAGGTCAACATCCTCGGCGAGCAGGCACAGCGCATCTTCGTCGAGTTCTCGTATGAACGCCTGGCGACCCTGGGCATCAAGCCCGACCAGATCTTTGCCGCCCTCGCCGCGCAGAACGCCGTGGCGCCGTCGGGTTTTGTGGAGACCGCCGGTGCCCGCGCCTACATCCGTATCGACGGCGCCTTCGACAGTCTGGCGCTGATTGAAAACGTACCGCTGGAAGTCAACGGCCGGGTCCTGCGCATCGCCGATGTGGCCAGCGTCAGCCGGGGTTATGAGGACCCGCCCAGCTACCGCATTCGCCACCAGGGCGACCCTGCGCTGATGCTCGGCGTGATCATGGAAAAGCACTGGAACGGCCTTGAACTGGACAAGAGCCTCAAGGCCCAGGAAGCCAAAATCCAAGCGGACCTGCCCCTCGGCGTGAACTTTGCCAAGGTCTCCGACCAGGCGAAAAATATCAGCCTGGCGGTAAACGAATTCATGCTGAAATTCTTCGTCGCCCTGGCCGTGGTGATGGTCATCAGCCTGCTGGCCCTGGGGTTTCGCGTGGGGCTGGTAGTGGCCGCCGCCGTGCCGCTGACCTTGTCGGTGGTGTTCGTGATCATGCTGCTGACCGGGCGTGAATTCGACCGCATCACCCTTGGTGCCCTGATCATTTCCCTGGGCCTGTTGGTGGATGACGCCATCATCGCCATCGAGATGATGGTGGTGAAACTCGAAGAAGGATTCGACCGCATCCACGCCGCCACCTTCGCCTGGAGCGCCACGGCGGCGCCGATGCTCACCGGTACGCTGGTGACCATCATCGGCTTTCTGCCCGTAGGCTTTGCGCGCTCCGGCGCCGGGGAATACGCGGGCAATATTTTCTGGATCGTCGGTTTCGCGCTGATTTCATCCTGGCTGGTGGCGGTGGTGTTCACGCCGTATCTAGGCGTGAAACTGCTGCCGCAGATCAAGCCGGTGCCCGGTGGCCATGAGGCGATCTATGCCGGGCATTACTACCAGAAATTGCGCGCGCTGGTCGAAGCCTGCGTGCGCGGACGCTGGCTGGTGACCGGACTGGTGGTGGCTGCATTCGTGTTGTGCGGGCTGGGCATGGGGATGGTGAAGAAGCAATTCTTCCCCAACTCCGATCGTTCCGAGCTGATTCTGGAGGTGTACATGCCACCGGGCAGTGCGTTCAAAAGCACTGAAGCGGTCGCCGCGCAGCTGGAAAAGGCCCTGCTGCAAGAACCCCAGACGACCCTGGTCGACACCTATGTGGGCGGCGGTGCGCCACGGTTTTTCCTGTCGCTGAACCCGGAGCTGCCCGATCCGGCCTTCGCCAAGCTGATCGTGCAGACACCGGATTCCCATGCCCGCGACGCCTTGAAGCTGCGCATGCGCGAGCGCATCGCGGCGGGTGAGTTTCCGTCGGCACGGGTCCGCGTGACGCAGTTGCTGTTCGGCCCGCCAGTACCGTTCCCGGTGGTATTCCGCGTGTCCGGCCCTGACGTGGACGTACTGCGCGGCATCTCCGAAGAGGTGCGCAAAGTGGTTGCCGCCAACAAGCTGACCAAGGACACCTTCCTCGACTGGGGCGAGCGCACCAGTGGTTATCGCCTGGTGCTGGATCAAGACCGTCTGCGCTTGCTGGGCTTCACGCCCAACGAGGTCAAATCCCAGCTGAACGCCCTGCTCAGCGGCAACCCGATCACCGAAGTGCGCGAAGGCAACCGCACCGTGTCGGTGGTCGCCCGCGCCCAGGGCAGCCAGCGGGAAAACCTCGGCAACCTCAACAACATGACCCTGACCAACAGCGCCGGCACGTCAGTGCCGCTGGCCCAGGTCGGGCATTTCCAGGCGGTGATGGAGGAACCGATTCTCAAGCGCCGCAACCGCGCGACCACCGTGGAAGTGCGCGCCGACATCATCGACGGCGTGCAACCGCCCGACGTGGAAATGGCCGCCTACAAAGACCTGCAACCGCTGATCGCCAAGCTACCGGCCGGTTACCAGATCGATATCGGCGGCCCCGTGGAAGAAAGCGCCAAGGCCAACGTCGCGCTGGCGGCGCTGTTCCCGATCATGATCCTGCTGACCCTTACGGTAATCATGTTCCAGGTGCGCTCGTTCGGCGTGATGTTCATGGTGTTCGCCACGGCCCCCCTTGGCCTGATCGGTGCGGTGCCGACCTTGCTGCTGTTCAACCAGCCGTTCGGCTTCAACGCGATTCTCGGCCTGATCGGCATCGGCGGGATTTTGATGCGCAACACGCTGATCTTCACCGACCAGATCCGCCAGAACCAGGAGCACGGCATGGGGATTCGCGACGCTATCGTCGAAGCCACCGTGCGCCGCGCGCGCCCCGTGATCCTCACTGCATTGGCGGCGGCACTGGCGTTTATCCCGCTGACGCTGTCGGTGTTCTGGTCGTCCCTGGCGTATGTGCTGATTGGCGGGGTGTTGGTGGGCACCGTGCTGACGCTGTTGTTCCTGCCGGCGCTGTGCAGTTTGGTGTTGGGGCGGACCCACGTAAAAGCTGTCGAAACCTCCCACGCAACCGCCGGATAAGCTCTACTCCCCTCACCTCACAACCGCTGCAAAGTCCCTCGCCTGAATACACAATTCCGGTTGAGGGCATCGGGGAGGAACTGCTCACCCTGACCAACGCGTTTCTTCCGTTAGATCAGCGCCGTTCATCTTGGGGCTGCTGCGCAGCCCCAACTCTGGCAACGTGTTTACTCTGTTGGATCAGCGCTGACCATCTTGGGGCTGCTCCGCAGCCCGGCGCAGGGCAAGCCTGCTCACTACAGACGCGGGCCAGGCAGAAACGCAGGCTCAGCCACTCACCGCTTCGACAATTCCATAATCATCCGACTCAACAGATAAATCCGCGGCGATACACTTTCCACCTCCGCATATTCCTCCGGCGTATGAATATTCCCGCCCACAATCCCGAACCCATCCAGCGTCGGCGTGCCCACCCCGGCTGACAGGCTTGCATCCGCCGCGCCGCCGCTGCCTTCGATGGTCAGTTTCTTGCCCAGCTCGCCATAAATGCCCTGGGCAATCGCCACCAGTTTGTCCGACTCCGGCGTCTGTGGCATTGGCGGCAGGCCGCGTTTGAGGCTGGTGGTCACTTCGGTTTCCGGGATCAGTTTGTTGGCCGAAACCCGCACCAGGTCTTTCTCGATGCGGTCGAACTCTTCCGGCAGCGCCGCGCGCACGTCGGCCTTGGCCGTGGCCTGATCGGGGATGACATTGGTGCGGTCGCCCGCCTTGAGCACGGTGAAGTTGATGGTGGTTTTCTTCTCTTCATCGCCCAGTTTGCCCAGTTGCAATATCTGATGCGCAGCTTCCATCGCCGCGTTGCGGCCCAACTCGGGCGCGACACCGGCGTGGGCAGCCTTGCCTTTGACTTCGACCACCGCCGTCGCGCTGCCTTTGCGCCACACCACCAGGCCATCCGCGGGGCGACCGGGCTCCAGGTTCAATGTCACATCGTGGCCTTTGGCAGTGTTGCGGATCAGCTCCGATGCGGTGTCGGAACCGGTCTCTTCGCTGGCGTCGAGCAGGAAGGTGATGTGTGCGTAATCCTTGAAGCCCTGGTTTTTCAGGACTTTCAGCGCGTAGATACCGGCGACGATGCCGCCCTTGTCATCCATCACGCCCGGGCCGTAGGCACGACCGTCCTTGATATGGAACGGACGCTCGGCAGCCGAGCCTTCCTTGAACACCGTGTCCATGTGCGCCATCAGCAGGATTTTCGCCTTGCCGGTGCCTTTGAGCGTGGCGATCACATGGCTGTTGTTGGCCGCCGCGTCGGGCACCAATTCGATGCTGAACCCCAGTTGCTTGAGCTCATCGACGGCAATGTCACGCACCTGGGTCAGGCCCGGCTCATAGCCGGAACCCGAATCGATATTCACCAGGCGCTCCAGCAGTTTCAGGGCCTCAGCCTTGTACTGCTCGGCATCTGCCTGGATCTGTTTGTGGGGTTCGGCGCTGTAGGCCGGTACGGCGAAGGACAAGGCCAGAGTGGCGGCCAGCAGGGTACGGGAGAAGTTGAAGAGCATGAACCGATCCTTGTTTTTTGTTGGAGGGGCTGCCACACCCTACTCCACCGGATCGTTCAGAACCAACTCCTCTGTACCGAATTGACGCAGTCAGGCCCAGGCCACTCAGTGCGAGAACCCACGAGCCAGCATCACCGCCACCCCCAACAACAGCACCGCCGTGATGCGCTGCAACAACACCCGCCGCCGAGGGTTTTCCAGCAGGTGCTTGATGCGCTGGCCGAAGTAGCAATACAGGCAACCGCTGGCAAATTGCAGCAACAGGAAGGTCAGCCCGAGAATAGCGATGTCCGCCGCCGAACTGTGCTCCCCGGCCCCGGCGAACTGCGGGAACACCGCACTGAACATGATGATGGTCTTGGGGTTGGAAAACCCGGTCAGCAGCCCCTTGCCAAACAGGCTGCGCGAGCCCTCCACGTTGCCGGCCTTGTTGATCGATACGCCGCTGCTGGTCCACTGCTTGTAGGCCAGGTACAAAATGTAGGCCACGCCGACAAACTGGATCGCCTGGGTGATCGCCAGGTTGCCCTTGATCAATTCCGAGAAACCCACCGCAAAGATCAGGATGGAAATAAGGTACGACACACTGGCGCCGATCTGCGCCGGGATCGAACTGCGCAGGCCGTCCCTCAGGCCCAGGCTCAACAACAGCAGGGTCATGGGACCGGGGCTGAAAGTCATGGTGGCGCAAAACAGCAGAAAGTAGAGAAACGAGGATAACGTCAACGCACTTGTCATGGTCCTGGACCTTGGATTGGGTAAAACAACGGCAATGGGACGGGCCACGCAAGTGCCCGCCCCGCAGCCCATCAGGCGACAGCGATTTCGGTCGTCAGGGATTCGCGATACATCACGGCCAGTTCGGCGAGGGCCGCCTTGGCACTCTGGTTGCGGGTTTCAAAGGCCACCAGGCCTTTCCAGTTGGTTTCGACAATGGCCTGCACCACGTCGGCGTAATCGCAGTTGCCGTCATGGATGCCGAAGTGCTGGTCCTGCACTCCGTTATTGTTGCTGAAGGAAATGCCCTTGATCAGGTGGTGGTACTTGCGCACCACTTCCGCCGGCAGGCCGTTTTCGATGTTGGCGTGCCCGGCATCGAGGAAGAAGTACACATTGGCATGGTCTTGCAGGCGCTCGAAGATAAAGGCGTATTCCGCTTCATGGGTGAAGATGTAGTGGAATGGCCGATAGTTGACGTAGTTCGACAAGTTCTCCAGATAGATATCCGTGCCCTTGGCCTCGGCGTAACGGGCCAGTTCCTGGATCGACTTGAGGTAGTGGTCCAGTGCGACTTTCTTGGCCATCAACACCATTTTCGGTTCGACGATGCAGCCTCCATGAAGGATCAACGGCGCACCCAGGCGGCTGGCGATGTCGATTTCCTTCTTCACATACTCCACCGCCGCGGCCCGGAAGGCTTCCACATCACTGCCCAGCGGCGCCTTGAAGTTGCCGTGATACACCGGCTTGACCCCGGTGGCCTCGATCTGCACCTGCAAGCTGGCGATGCGTTCATCGGTCCAGTCATCGACCATTTCGCCAAACAGGCTGCCGTCGATATACCAATGGGTGCAGCCACCTTCGACGGCGGTTTGCAGGCCCTTTTCGGCACTCAGGTATTTCTGGTGAGCGACGCCGGTACAAAAAGGGACGGCGGGGGTGATCAGCTTGGTGTCCATGGAGCGAGTCCTTTCATAAGTGGAGCGTTAGAGTTCAATGGCCATGAAATCGGCCTTGGTCACGCCGCAGTCCGGGCATGTCCAGTCATCAGGCACCTCTTCCCAAGGGGTGCCTGCCGGGATTCCGTCTTCGGGAATGCCCAATTCTTCTACATACATAAAACCGCAGGGGGCGCACATATAAGTCTTCATGAGAATGCGAAATCCATTGCTCGCGTGTAGGAAAAAGGCCAGGTGATGGCCAGATGGCGCGCAGTCTAGGTGAGCGACATTGCACAAGGCAGGTAAAGTGATGCCTAATCCGGCCTAACTTCACCGGTAAAAGCACCGGCAAAGACAAGGACGGTTTATGTTTGTATCCCCCATCGCCTTTCAGGAAGGCACCCCCAAGGTCCAACAGATCGTCGAGGCGTTCAGCCAGGCCATCGAAAACGGCGACTGGGCGCCCGGCAGCAAGTTGCCGTCGGTGCGGGAATTGACCGAGGTGCTGGGCGTGAGCAAGTTCACCCTCAACGAAGCGCTGGACCGCTTGCGCGGGCGCAACCTGCTCACGTCGAGCCAGGGCCGGGGTTACTTCGTGGCGATGGACTCGACCCGCCCGGCGTCGGTGACCTGGGTCGACCTGCTGCCCCAAGACCTGCTCAGCGTATTACGTCGCCCGCTGGTCACCGCCGGCGGCGAGCTGCGCCCCGGCGGCGGCCACTTGCCGGAAGCCTGGCTCAACGGCGAAGCCATCCGCCAGGCCATGCGCAGCGTGGTGCGCGCGCCCTCGCTGCGCATCGCCGGGCTGGGCACGCCGGCCGGGCTGTTACCGCTGCGCCAGGCCCTGCAACAGAAGCTGCATGGCGAAGGCCTGTCGGTGCCGGTGGAACAAATCATCACCACCCCCAACACGGTGCAGGGCCTGGACATGCTCATGCGCCTGCTGGCGCGCCCCGGCGACACGGTGCTGCTGGACGCGCCGTGCTATTTCAACTTCCACGCCAACCTGGCCCTGCACGGGGTCAAGGTCGTGACCATCGAGCGCCGACCCGACGGCTTCGACTTCGCCGCCCTCGAACAGCGCCTGGCCGAGCATCGCCCCAGCCTGTACCTGACCACCAGCGTGCTGCACAACCCCACCGGCCATTCCTTCAGCCCCAGCCAGGCCTTTCGCCTGCTGCAACTGACCCAGCAGTATCACTGCCATATCGTCGAGGATGACCTCTACGGCGACCTGCACCCCAACCCGCCACCACGCCTGGCGGCTCTGGCCGGGCTGGAACAGGTCACATATCTGTCAGGCTTTTCCAAGATCCTCAGCGCCAACAGCCGCGTCAGCTACGTGGTGGCCGCACCGCAACTGGCGGCCAACCTGACCAACATGAAGCTGATGAGCGGCGGCGTGACCTCGGAGCTGTTCGAGCAGATCGTCTACCGCATGCTCAGCGAAGGCAGCTACGCCAAGCACCGCAAACGCATGGTGCAACGCCTGATGGAATCCGGCGGGCGCGTCGAGCAATGGCTCAAGCGCTGCGGCTGCGAATTGCCGATGGCCTATGAGGGTGGGATGTTTATCTGGGCGCGCCTGCCGCCGGGGGTCAACGGTGAACTGCTGGCGCAGGAAGCCTTGAAACGCAGCATGGTCCTGGCACCGGGCGCCCTGTTCGGCTACGACCCCGCCCATCGCGACTCGATGCGGTTCAACGTGGCCCACAGCGATGAACCCCGGGCGCAGCGGGTGTTCGAGGCGCTGCTGGTCAAGGCTTCGCGCGGCCCTTGAGCATCCCGTGGTTGACCAACAGCGTGCGCATGGCATTGCGGGTGATCCCCAAAAGGTCTGCCGTGCGCAGCTGGTTGAAACCACAGAACGCAAACGCCTCGCGCACGATCAAGTCTTCAATATCATGCAGCAGCGTGTCGCCCGGCACCTCGAACAAACGCAGCAATTGCTCGCGGATCACTTCCTGAGGGATACGCGGCGCTGCACTGTTGGCGCTGGCGTGCAACGCACTCAGCCCGGCGGAAAACTTCAGGTGATTGGGCATGATCGGTTTGTCGCCCGCCACCAGCAATGCCAGGTGCACCACGTTTTCCAGCTCGCGGATATTGCCCGGCCACGGGTAGTCGAGCAGCGCCTGGGTGGCGGATTCGGAGAGCATCGGCTCGGCGATTTTCAGCCTGGCGCTGTACAGCCGACGGAAGTGCTCCACCAGCGGCAGAATGTCCAACGGCCGCTCGCGCAAGGGCAGGACCTGCACCTGCGCCACGTTGATGCGGTAGAACAGATCGAGGCGAAAATTGCCGGCCTCTACCGCCTGTTCCAGGTCGATGTTGGTGGCGGTCACCAGGCGGATATTGATCTTGATCGGCTTGCGCGAGCCCACGCGCACCACTTCCTGTTCCTGCAACACCCGCAGCAACTTCACCTGCAAAGGCAGCGGCAGGTCGCCGATTTCATCGAGGAACAACGTACCGCCGTCAGCCTCTTCGAACCAGCCGATTCGCCGTCCTGAAGCACCGGAAAACGAACCGGCTTCATGGCCGAAGAATTCGCTCTCCGCCAGGTTTTCACTGATGGCGCCGCAGTTCACCGGCACGAATGCGCCGGTACGCCCACTGGCGCTGTGGATGTAGCGCGCCACCAGTTCCTTGCCGGTACCGGTCTCGCCATTGATCAGCACCGGCGCCTCGCTGGGGCCGACGCGCTTGAGGTAATCGAGCAGTTGCAACGAGCGCGGGTCGGAAAACACCAGGGCCTTGGCGCGGATCGACAGCGGGTCCTTTTCACCCTGGGGCAACGTGAGGACCGGCGTGGGCTGCCCGAGGGGACGGTTCATGAACGAATTTCCGGCGGCGGGATAAAGAAAGTGATGGTGACTTTACCCAGCCGCACATATAACTAGAAATATTAAAAATTCATTAGTACATAACTCGTTTAATAACAGCACTTCACCACTGGAATCGCCTCAAACCGGCCTCTCAGCGGCTTTTTTGATTCGTCGTGTATCTCCTCACAGCCAGATACACTGCAATACAAAGGGCACAAGGCAACGCCTCGGGCAGTGGCTAGACTGCGCAGCAATGACTACTTATTGAGGAACGCAACATGGATCATGTCGATCACATCCTGATCGTCGATGACGACCGAGAGATCCGCGAACTGGTCGGCAACTACCTGAAAAAGAACGGCATGCGCACCACCGTGGTGGCTGATGGCCGGCAGATGCGCAGCTTTCTCGAGACCACCCCGGTGGACCTGATCGTGCTCGACATCATGATGCCCGGCGACGATGGCCTGCAGCTGTGCCGCGAACTGCGGGTCGGCAAACACAAGGCCACGCCGGTGCTGATGCTGACTGCACGCAACGATGAAACCGACCGCATCATCGGCCTGGAAATGGGTGCCGACGATTACCTGATCAAACCCTTCGCCGCCCGCGAACTGCTCGCGCGCATCAACGCCGTGCTGCGCCGCACCCGCATGCTGCCACCCAACCTGGTGGTCAGCGAGACCGGTCGCCTGATTCGCTTTGGCCGCTGGCGCCTGGACACCACCGCCCGCCACCTGCTCGACGAAGACGACACCCTCGTCGCCCTGAGCGGTGCCGAATACCGCTTGTTGCGGGTGTTCCTCGACCATCCCCAGCGTGTGCTCAACCGTGACCAGTTGCTCAACCTCACCCAGGGCCGCGACGCCGATCTGTTCGACCGCTCCATCGATCTACTGGTGAGCCGCCTGCGCCAACGGCTGCTGGACGACGCCCGCGAACCGGCCTACATCAAGACCGTACGCAGCGAAGGCTATGTGTTCTCCCTGGCGGTGGAAATCCTCGGGGCCGAGCAATGACCTCACGTTTGAAACCAAGATTTGGCTGGCCGCGCACCCTGGCCTCGCAGCTGTCGCTGATCTTTCTGATCAGCCTGGTCTGCGCCCATGGTTTGTCTTTCAGTGCGCAGTTCTACGAGCGCTACGTCACCGCCCGCACGGTGATGCTCGGCAATCTGGAAAGCGACGTGGCGACCTCGGTGGCGATCCTCGATCGCCTGCCCGCCAGCGAACGCGCCGACTGGCTGACGCGCATCGACCGGCAGAACTACCGCTACCTGCTTGACATCGGCGAGCCCGGCGAACCGTTGAGCAGCGATGACGTACCCATGGCGGCCACCTCCATTGCCGAGGCCCTGGGCGAACATTACACCCTGACTTTCCGCAACATTCCGGGCTTGCAGAAGCACTTTCAGGCTCACCTGACCCTGGGCGACGGCAGTCCGCTCACCATCGACGTACGCCCTGCCCCGCTGCCCGTGGCCTACTGGCTACCGGTGGTGCTGGTTCTGCAACTGGCGCTGTTGCTCGGCTGCACCTGGATGGCCGTACGCCTGGCGATCCGCCCGCTCACGCGTCTGGCGCGGGCCGTGGAAACCCTCGACCCCAACGCGCACCCCACGCCACTGGACGAAAAAGGCCCGACCGAAGTGGCCCACGCCGCCGCCGCGTTCAACGAAATGCAAAAGCGCATCGCCGAATACCTCAAGGAACGCATGCAGATTCTGGCGGCCATTTCCCACGACCTGCAAACGCCGATCACCCGCATGAAACTGCGTGCCGAATTCATGGAAGAGTCCGCCGACCGGGAAAAGCTCTGGAACGACCTCGGCGAAATGGAACACCTGGTGCGTGAAGGCGTGGCCTATGCGCGCAGCGTGCACGGCGCCACCGAAGCGAGCCACCGCATCGACCTGGACGCCTTCCTCGACAGCCTGGTATTCGACTACCAGGACATGCAAAAACAGGTCAGTCTCACCGGCAGAAGCGCCGTCATCCTCGACACCCGCCCCCACGCCCTGCGGCGAGTGCTGGTGAATCTGGTGGACAACGCCTTGAAATTCGCCGGCTCCGCCCAACTGGAAGTCGGCTCCACGGCCCATGGCGAACTCTCGATCAAAGTCCTCGACCGTGGTCCCGGCATTGCCGAGGACGAACTCAAGCAAGTGCTGCAACCTTTCTACCGCGTCGAAAGCTCACGCAACCGTGGCACCGGCGGCACCGGCCTGGGCCTGGCCATCGCCCAACAACTGGCTGTGGCGATTGGCGGCTCACTGACCTTGAGCAACCGTCCGGAAGGCGGCTTGTGTGCCCAGATCAAAATTCAGTTGTAAGCGAGAAAATGCCCGGCACGACGGCCTTGTTGGCAGCGTTTTTCCAGTCGCTGCAAGACCCCTGTGCGAGCTGTCGAGCCCGGGCGAGGCTGCGAAAGCGGTGGGTCAGGTGGCATCTGTGTTAGCAGTGCCGCAGCTATCGCAGGCAAGCCAGCTCCCACATTGGAGTTCTTTTGTTGGCAAGAGCGTGCCCGGCACGATGGCCCTGCTGACGGCGTTTTTCCAACCACTGCAAGACCCTGTGGGAGTTGTCGAGCCCCAGCGAGGCTACGAAGGCGGGGGGTCAGGCGACATCTTTATTGGCTGTGCCGACGTCTTCGCGGCGATGCGGCGACCCGACAAGCCAGCTCCCACATTGGAGCTCTATGGTTGGAGAGAAAGTATCCGGCGCGATAGACCTGCTGATAGCGTTTTTTCAGCCACTGCAAGACCCCTGTAGGAGCTGTCGAGCCACGGCGAGGCTGCGAAAGCGGTGGGTCAGGTGGCATCTGTGTTAGCAGTGCCGCAGC
>NZ_JBSVWB010000031.1:0-74944 GCF_054071795.1 Pseudomonas sp. SDO5271_S396 | reverse complement strand
TTGACCGAGTTCCAACATGAGAATGCGATCAAGTGTGGGAGCGGGCTTGCTCGCGAAGGCGGCGTTACAGGCGACACCCATCCCGGAACCTGAAATGAAACAGAAAAAAGCCCAATGGCCCTGGCACCTGCTGACCGTGGTCGTGCTGGTCGGCCTGGCCGGCGCGTTGTACTACGCCACCTCGCTGATGTCCTACGAGTGGCGCTGGAACCGTGTGCCGCAGTATTTCGCCTATCAGGCCGAAACCTCCCAGCGTGCGGCGGATATCTCCACAGTCGTCGAGCTGGTACGCAAAGGCGATATCGCCGAAGTGACCTTGCGCAACGACGCGGGCGCCGAGCAAAAGCTGACCGTTGCCGATAACAGCCTGCAAGTGGCGCGTGGCGACGATGTTGCCGAAGGCGATGTGGTCGGCGTGACCCGCCATTGGGCGTTGGGCCCACTGATGTGGGGTTTGTGGACCACACTGTGGCTGTCTGTTGTCTCTGGCATCCTTGGCTTGATGATCGGCCTGGCGACCGGGCTGTGCCGCTTGTCCAGCAACCCGACCTTACGAGATTTGTCGACGATCTACGTCGAACTGGTACGCGGCACGCCGCTGTTGGTGCAGATATTCATTTTCTATTTCTTTATCGGCACGGTACTCAACCTGTCCCGGGAATTTGCCGGGATCGCTGCGCTGTCGCTGTTTACCGGCGCTTACGTGGCGGAAATCGTCCGCGCCGGCGTGCAGTCCATCGCCCGTGGCCAGAACGAAGCCGCGCGCTCCCTGGGCCTGAGCGCGAGCCAGTCGATGCGCCATGTGGTACTGCCGCAGGCGTTCAAACGGGTACTGCCGCCGCTGGCCGGGCAATTCATCAGCCTGGTGAAGGACACATCGCTGGTCTCGGTGATCGCCATCACCGAACTGCTCAAGAGCGGCCGCGAGGTGATCACCACCTCGTTCTCGCCGTTCGAAATCCTGTTCTGCGTCGCAGGCCTGTACCTGCTGATCAACCTGCCGCTGTCGAAAATGGCCAGCCGGCTTGAGCGGAGGCTCGCGCAAAGTGATTGAAGTTCGCGATCTGGTAAAAGTCTTCGATACCCGTGGCCAGGTGGTGCGCGCGGTGGACCACGTCAGTACCCAGGTGGCCAAGGGCGAAGTGCTGGTGGTAATCGGCCCGTCCGGCTCCGGCAAGTCGACCTTCCTGCGCTGCCTCAACGGCCTGGAGACCTTCGATGCAGGCTCTGTGAGCATCGACGGACTGCAACTGGCCGACCCGAAAACCGACGTGAACGCCTACCGCCGTGAAGTCGGCATGGTGTTCCAGCACTTCAACCTGTTCCCCCACATGACCGTGCTGGAGAACCTGTGCCTGGCGCAGAAAGTCGTGCGCAAGCGTGGCAAGCAAGAGCGTGAAGCCAAGGCCCTGGCGCTGCTGGAAAAGGTCGGTATCGCACAAAAAGCCCATGAGTTTCCGTCACGCCTGTCCGGCGGCCAGCAACAGCGGGTCGCCATTGCCCGAGCGCTGGCGATGGAACCCAAGGTCATGCTGTTCGATGAGCCCACCTCGGCACTGGACCCGGAAATGGTCGGCGAAGTGCTCGACGTGATGAAGACCCTCGCCCTGGAAGGCATGACCATGGTCTGCGTTACCCACGAAATGGGCTTTGCCCGGGAAGTGGCTGACCGCGTGCTGTTTTTCGATCACGGCAAGCTGTTGGAGGACGCCGCCCCGGCCGAGTTCTTCGATGCGCCCAAGGACCCCCGAGCCCAGGCGTTTCTGCGACAGGTGCTGTAACGGGCGCGCCGCAGGTTTGTAACCGTCACAACCTGAACCGGCCCACCAATGCCTGCAAATCCAGGCTCAGCTTTGTCAGTTGAACACTGGCCGCCGCCGTTTCCTCACTGGCGGCGGCGTTCTGTTCGGACACATCGCGCACTTTCCAGACACTGCGATTGATTTCCTCGGCGACGGCGCTTTGTTCTTCGGCTGCGGCGGCAATCTGCGGGTTCATCTCCTGGATGATGGCCACGGTGCGGGCGATGGCGGCCAGCGCCTCGCCGGCATCACGTGTCAGGTCGACACTGTCGTCCGTCAGGCTGCGGCTGCTGTCCAGGATATCCGCCACTTGCCGGGTGCCGTCGTGCAGGCCCTGGATCAGGCTTTCGATTTCCTCGGCCGACTCCTGGGTGCGCAGGGCCAGGCTGCGGACTTCTGCAGCGACCACCGCAAAGCCTTCGCCGGCATTGCCCGCGCGTGAAGCTTCAATGGCGGCGTTGAGGGCCAGCAGGTTGGTTTGTCGGGATACCGACTTGATCACGTCCAGCACACTGCCGATTTTCTGGCTCTCCTGACGCAGCGCCAGCATCGCGCGCCCCGAAAGTGCCATTTCGTCAGCCAGTTGGCCGATCTGTTCGACCACCTGTGCGACCACCTTGTCGCCCGCGTTGGCCTGCACGTCGGCTTCGTTCGCTGCCACGGAGGCGTGCTCGGCATGTCGCGCTACCTCCTGCGCGGTGGCGAGCATTTCCGTCATGGCCGTGGCCACAAGGTCGGTTTCCTCTTTCTGATGGGCGATCCCGGCGCGCGTCTGTTCGGTGACGGTCGACAATTGGGTGGCGGCGCTGGCGATCTGCCGGGCACTGTCGTCGATGCCACCGATCAAGTGGCGCAGGTTTTGGGTCATCTGCGCGATGCTTTGATGCAATTGGCCCAGCTCGTCACGCCGTTCTACTTGGGGCGTATGGCTCAAGTCGCCCTTGGCGATACGGTTGGCGCTGGCCAGCGCCTTGCGCAACGGGCGCACAATCTGCCCGGCAATCCACCAGGCGGCCAGACTGCCGAGCAACAGGGCTGCCAGGGTCACGCCCACCAATAGAATGCGGGTCTGGTCGGCCTCCTGGTCACGCGCACGAATCTGGCCCTGGCTCAGTTGGTCGCTGTGTTCGAGCAATTGATTGAGCTGTTGTTCGAAACGGTTCTGCGTCGTCTCTGTGGTGAGTTGCGCGTCCTTGAGGCGGATAAGCTGCGCGCGGTAGTTTGCCAGATCGGTCTTGAGCAACGTGGAGTCGACGGGCAGCGCGGTAACGGTCGCCTGCGCGATGTCCAGCGCGTCCAGGGCTTGGCTGACGGCCTGGGCGTAGGCTTGCGGAGACTCGGCTGACCAGGCGGGACTCTGGGCGTTCTTTTCGGCGTCGGCGATGGCCTGGCGTAGATCCTCGATGGCATCCAGGGCTTGTTGGTCTTGCTGGTCAGGCAGCTCGCTGGCCAGTTGGGCCAGGGTGTCCCCCGCCTGGAGCGCGGTCTTTTTCAAGGGGCTGCGCGCGGTTTCCCGGCGATCGATCAGGGGCGGCAGCTCGATCAACGTCGCTTTGAATCGATCGACCAGACGGGTCGCGTCCTGAAGTCGCTGCACATCGGCGGGCGCTTTCAGCGTGCGCGACAGGGTGGCGAGGTGCTGGTCGAGGGTCCTGATCTGGGTGGCCATTTTGCCCAGACTGGCGGCGTCGGTGAGTACGCGGTACACGATGCGATCCGCGCGCATCGCCTGTGCGGCGATGGACAGTTGCCCCAGGGTCGTCAGGTTGCTCGAGCGCTGGAGTACAGCGTTGAGGGCTTGCCAGCCGGTGCCGGCGATCATCAGGCAGAGTACAAGCACCTGGCCAAAACCCAGGGCCAGCTTGAGTGTGACGCTGGCATTGCCCAGCAGGCGGGTCAGCCGACGAAACATGGGAAATCTCCAAATCAGTGATGGCGTTTTGCAACAGTGCAAACGCTAAAGTGATTCGGAGGCGAACGGGGGAACGGCCGGATGATAAACGCGTAGGACGTTTCATAAGTTGCGCGACGACGACTTTCGTCGTCGCCGCCAGCAAGCATCGTCAGATGCGGAAACGGCCCACCAGGGTTTGCAGGTAATTGCCCAGGCGCGCCAACTCGACGCTGGACGCGGCGGTCTCTTCGCTGGCCGAAGAGGTCTGTTCCGACACATCCCGCACGTTCAGGACGCTGCGGTTGATCTCTTCGGCGACGGCGCTTTGTTGCTCGGCGGCGGTGGCGATCTGCGAGTTCATCGCCTGGATGGTCGAGACCGTGCGGGTGATGCTGCCCAGCGCGTTGCCGGCCCGCCGGGTCAGTTCGACGCTGCTGTCGGTGAGTTCGCGGCTGTTGTCCATGATCGCGGCCACCTGCTGGGTGCCGCTTTGCAGGCCAACGATCAGCTCTTCAATCTCTTCAGTGGACTTCTGGGTACGCTGGGCCAGGCTGCGCACCTCATCGGCGACCACCGCGAAACCGCGTCCCGCTTCACCGGCGCGCGCCGCTTCGATGGCGGCGTTAAGGGCCAGCAGGTTGGTTTGCTGGGCCACGGACTTGATCACATCGAGCACGCTGCCGATCTTGTCGCTTTCGCGCTTGAGTTCGCCCATGGCGGCAGTGGAGTTGCCGACCTCGGTGGCCAGGCGCTCGATCTGGGCGATGGCTTCACCGACCACCTTGTCGCCTTCTCGAGCCTGCTGGTCAGCCGCTACGGCGGCTTCGGAGGCTTCTTCGGCGTTGCGTGCCACTTCCTGCACGGTGGCGGCCATTTCGTTCATGGCGGTGGCGACCTGGTCGGTTTCCACCTTCTGGCTGCTGACCCCGGCGCTGGTCTGTTCGGTTACGGCCGACAATTGTTCGGCGGCACTGGCAATTTGAGTGACACCGTCGCTGATGCCGCCGATCAGTTCGCGCAGGCCCACGGTCATGCGCTGCATGGCGCGTTGCAACTGCCCGAGTTCATCCTGGCGGGCTGATTCGAGGTTATGGCTCAAATCGCCGGAGGCTACCCGCTCAGCCACGGTGAGGGTCTGGTTCAACGGGAGGATGATCTGACGAGTGATGGCCCAGGCGGCGACCAGGCCGAAGATCAGCGCCAGCACGGTAGCCAGCAGCAAGAGTTGCTTGGCTTGAGCGGCGTCGGTGTCACGCACCTGGGTTTGGGAGGTGGTCAGTTTGTCACTGTTGCCCAGCAGGATATCGCCCTGGGCTTTCATGGTTTGCAGGGCGGCAGCGCTTGCCACTTGGGAGTCACGGTACTGGCTGACGGCGGCGCGATAGGCTTGCAGCGAGGTGCTGGCTTCTTGCAGGTTGGCCTGGAAGGGCGCCGGCAATTGGCCCTCAAGCTCGGTGATTTTCTTCAGGGCATTGTCGATGGCATCCAGGGCGGGCTGCTCGGCGTCGGTCTTGCCGCTGTAGGTGTAGCCGCGCACCTGGAAGCGCGCTTGCTGGATCAGCTTGCTCAGGTCGACCACGCTGTTGAACTGGGTGACGCTGTCACCTTGCAGCAGGTTCTTTTCGATTTCGTTGGTCTTGGCCACGGCGTTGTCGGCGGTGTCGCCGAGTTTGCTGCGCGCGCCCTCACGCTTGAGTCCGGCCTGGACCATGGCGCCGAAGGCTTTTTTGTATTGCCCCAAAGCCTCCTGCTGCTGTTCCACCAGGGCCTTGTCATCGGGCTGCTCGATCAGCTCGGCGGCTTTTTTCAGGCCGCTGTCCAGCTGTGCGAGCAGGCTGTTCACCGCGTCGGTGCCTTGTTCGCCACGGCGCATTTCGAAGTCCAGGCGCGCCAGGCGCAGGTCGCGGGTCAGGCTGTTGAGGCTGGAGATGTACCCCAGCTTGTCGCCCCGGCTGATCACATCGCCCAGGCCGGTCCAGCCAGTGGACGTGATCAACAGCGTCAGCAGCAGGACCAGGCCGAACCCCAGGCCCAGCTTGGTTTTGACGCTGACATTCCCCAGCTTTTCGGCTAACCAACGATACATGCGGCGAACTCCCCTGAAACAAGGCTTGGACTTATTCAAAGGCTATCGGCAGCGTAGGCTGGTTCTGTAGGAGCAAGGTCGAATGTCGGTGAGGGTTTGTGTGGTGAGCGGGACAAGCCCGCTCACTACAAAAAGCCTGTCCATCCGGCGTAGGTAGGGCTAGAACAAGCGGGCGAGCAGGGCGGTGACGGCGGTTTCGACGCGCAGGATGCGTGCGCCGAGTTGGACCGGCTGCAACCCGGCCTTGACCAGCAGGTCGACCTCGTAGGGGATCCAGCCGCCTTCCGGGCCAATGGCCAGGGTTACCGGCTCATCCAGCCCGCGCGGGCAGGGCGGGTAATCGCCGGGGTGGCCGATCAGGCCCAGGGTGCCCTCGGTCATCGCCGGCAGGCGGTCTTCGACAAACGGCTTGAAGCGTTTCTCGATGATGATTTCCGGCAGCACCGTGTCCCGTGCCTGCTCCAGGCCGAGGATCAGTTGCTCGCGGACCGCCTCGGGCTCCAGGAACGGGGTTTGCCAGAAGCTCTTTTCCACCCGATAGCTGTTGACCAACACTATGCGGGGCACGCCCATGGCGGCTACGGTCTGCAGCACCCGACGCAGCATCTTCGGGCGCGGCAGGGCCAGCAGCAGGGTCAGGGGCAGCTTGGCCGGCGGCGGTTGGTCGAAGCTGACTTGCAGCTCGGCTTCACGGGCTTCCAGCCGCACGAGTTGCGCCGTGCCCATCAGCCCATCGATGCGGCCTACGCGCAGGCTGTCGCCCACCGCCGCGCGGTGGACGTCCTGCATGTGTACCAGTCGGCGATCACGCAGGATCACGCGGTCGGCCGCGATAAAATCGGCCTCTTCCAGCATCAGCAGGTTCACGGCTGGGTCGCTGGCGGCTGGTCGTCGTCGGCGGGTTGGTCATCCGGGTGTTCGCCGCGCTTGCTGATCAGGCCGCTGAACAGGATGCCGATCTCGAACAGCATCCACATGGGCACAGCCAGCAGGGTCTGGGAGAAGATGTCCGGCGGCGTGAGGATCATGCCGACCACAAAGCAGCCGATGATCACGTACGGACGGATCTTCTTCAGGTACTTCACGTCGACCACGCCGATCCACACCAGCAGCACCACCGCCACCGGGATCTCGAAGGCCACGCCGAAGGCGAAGAACAGCGTCATCACGAAGTCGAGGTAGCTGGTGATGTCGGTCATCATCTCCACGCCGGCCGGGGTGGCGGCGGCGAAGAATTTGAAGATCAGCGGGAACACCAGAAAGTAGGCGAACGCCATGCCGGTGTAGAACAGCAGGATGCTCGACACCAGCAGCGGCACGGCGATGCGCTTTTCGTGCTTGTACAGGCCCGGTGCGATAAAGCCCCAGATCTGGTGCAGGATCACCGGGATCGCCAGGAACAGCGAGACCATCATGGTCAGCTTCAGCGGCGTGAGGAACGGCGACGACACGTCGGTGGCGATCATCGTCGCGCCGGCTGGCAGATACTGGCGCAGCGGCGTGGAGACGAAGGTGTAGATCTGCTGGGTGAAGGCGAACAGCCCGGCAAAGATGATGAAGATCGCCGCTACGCAACGCAGCAGGCGGGTGCGCAGCTCGGTGAGGTGCGAGACCAGCGGCATGTGCTGGTCGTTTTCCGGTTTATCAGCGCTCATGGGGCTCGCGGCGGCAATGTAGGGTCATGGGGTGCGGGCGACGCAGCGGGCGTCGGCGCAGGCTCGGTGGGCGTTGCGGGGGCCACGGGAGCGGCTTCGACCGCCGGCGCGATGCTGTTTTCGGTCACAGGCTCCGCCGGTTTGGCAGGCTCCTGCACCGGCGACAGAATCTTGCGCGCCTCTTGCTCCAACGACAGGATGTGTTCGTTGTGCAATTGCCGACGAATCTCGTCGGCGCCGATTTCCCGTTCAACTTCCTGTTTGATGGCGTTGAAACTACGTTTCAGGCGCCCGATCCACAGGCCGGCCGTGCGTGCGGCACCGGGCAGGCGTTCCGGCCCGAGTACCAGCAGGGCCACCAGGCCGACGAGGAGCAGTTCAGAGAAGCTGATACCAAACATTAGTCAGTGCTCACGAGTCTTTGCGGGTCGGCTCTTCGACTTTTTCAGCCTGCACATCGAAGGTACGACGTTCGGTGATCGGCTGAGTGGCCTGCGGGTGTACAGGCTGGGCCGGCGGTACCGGGTTGGCAGCTGGATCGGCGGGTTTTTCGTCGTCGTTCATGGCCTTGCGAAAGCCCTTGATCGACTCACCCACGTCGGTGCCGAGGTTTTTCAGCTTCTTGGTCCCGAACACCAGGACCACCACCACCAGAATGACGATCCAGTGTTTCCAGTCAAAAATGCCCATGCTGCAGTTCCTCTGTAATAGTTATTCAGGCGGACGGGCGCGAGGCCTTTTCGGCATGCCCTGACAATCCGAAGCGACGGTCCAGTTCATCCAGCACGGCCTGCGGATGCTGCCCCAGTTGGGCGAGCATGACCAGGCTGTGGAACCACAAGTCGGCGGTTTCGTAGATCACATCGCTGCAGTCGCCGCTGAGCTGCGCATCCTTGGCCGCGATGATGGTCTCGACGGATTCTTCGCCGAGCTTTTCCAGAATCTTGTTCAAACCCTTGTGGTACAGGCTGGCGACGTAGGAGCTGTCGGCGTCCGCGCCTTTGCGTTCTTCCAGCACCTGGGCCACACGGTTGAGGGTATCGCTCATGTTCAGTGTCCTGCCGAGTAGATGGCGTGCGGGTCTTTGAGCACCGGCTCGACGGTCTTCCATTCGCCGTTCTCGAACACGCGGTAGAAGCAGCTGTGGCGACCGGTGTGACAGGCGATGTCGCCGATCTGCTCGACCTTGAGGATCACCACATCGGCGTCGCAGTCGATGCGCATCTCGTGCAGGGTCTGCACATGCCCGGACTCTTCACCCTTGCGCCACAGTTTGCCACGGGAACGTGACCAGTAAATGGCCCGCTGCTCAGCGGCAGTCAGGCTCAGGGCCTCGCGGTTCATCCAGGCCATCATCAGCACGCGCCCGGTTTTGTAGTCCTGGGCAATGGCCGGCACCAGGCCGTCACTGTCCCACTTGATCTCGTCCAGCCAGTCTTTCATGTTCGGCTCCGGCAATTTGCGACAGTGTATAACCGGATTGGCTATCGACGCACGATCAGATAAACACCCACGGCGACCATGATCCCGGCCGGCCAGTGGCCCAACGTATCCAGTGGCCCGCCAAGGGCCAGCACTGCCCCGCCGACCAGGTGCGCAGCGCCCAGCAGGCGCAGGAACCAGTCATCCTTGCGGCGTTGCCATGGCGGTGGCGGGTCCTGGGCGTGGGGCTGGGACATGCGCTCCAGCAAGTCGCGTGTCATGTTGGCCAGGTGCGGCAACTGTTCGAACTGGCTGTGCAGGTTGCCCAGCAAGGTTTTCGGGCTGACCCGCTCACGCATCCAGCGTTCCAGGAACGGCTGGGCGGTGTTCCACAGGTCGAGGTCCGGGTACAACTGACGGCCCAGGCCTTCGATATTGAGCAGGGTTTTCTGCAGCAGAACCAACTGTGGCTGCACTTCCATATTGAAGCGCCGCGCGGTCTGGAACAGGCGCATCAGCACCTGGCCGAAGGAAATATCTTTTAACGGTTTTTCGAAGATCGGCTCGCACACGGTGCGGATCGCCGCTTCGAACTCATTGAGCTTGGTTTCTGCCGGCACCCAGCCCGAGTCGATATGCAACTGCGCCACGCGGCGGTAGTCGCGTTTGAAGAATGCGAACAGGTTGCGCGCCAGGTAGTCCTGGTCTTCCGGGGTCAGGCTGCCGACGATGCCGCAGTCGATGGCAATGTACTGCGGGCTCCATGGGCTGACGGTGCTGACGAAGATGTTGCCCGGGTGCATGTCGGCGTGGAAGAAGCTGTCGCGGAACACCTGGGTGAAGAAGATCTCCACGCCGCGTTCGGCGAGCATCTTCATGTCGGTGCGCTGGTCGGCCAGGGTCGCCAGGTCGGTGACCTGCACGCCGTAGATGCGCTCCATCACCAGCACCTTGGGGCGGCACCAGTCCCAATAAACCTGTGGCACGTACAGCAGCGGCGAGCCTTCGAAGTTGCGTCGCAGCTGACTGGCGTTGGCCGCTTCGCGCAGCAGGTCGAGTTCGTCGTAGATGGTTTTTTCGTAGTCGGCGACCACGTCCACCGGGTGCAGCAAGCGTGCATCGGCGGAGAAGCGTTCGGCGGCGCGGGCGAGGATGAACAGCCACGCCAGGTCCTGGCCGATGATCGGCTTGAGGCCTGGGCGAATCACCTTTACCACCACCTCTTCGCCGCTCTTGAGCTGCGCCGCGTGCACTTGCGCGACCGACGCGGAGGCTAGTGGCTCGATGTCGAAGCGGCTGAACACCTCGCTGATGGGCTTGCCCAACTGTTCTTCGATCAGCTTGACCGACTGCTGGGAGTCGAACGGCGGCACGCGGTCCTGTAACAGCATCAGCTCGTCGGCGATGTCTTCGGGCAACAGGTCGCGGCGGGTCGAAAGGATCTGTCCGAACTTGATGAAAATCGGCCCCAGGTCCTGCAACGCCAGGCGCAAGCGCGCGCCACGGCTGAGTTCCAGCCGTTTGCGCGGCAGCCAGCGCCATGGCAGTACGTAGCGCACCGCCAGCAGGAACCACGGCAGGGGCAGGGCAAACAGCAGGTCATCGAGGCGGTAGCGGATTACGACGCGCTGGATTCGGAACAAACGGCGGACGGCGAGCAGCTTCATGCGTTATCGCTTGGCTCAAGGGAACGGCTCAGGCGCTCGAAGCGGGCCTCGAGGCGTTCCAGGTCGATTTTGGCCTTGTCGAGCTCACGAAAGCGCGCTTGCGCTTCCCGCTGCCCGACCAGGGTGCGCGATTCTTCGCTCAGGTATTCGGCGAGGTTCTGGTTGAGGCTGGCGAACCCTTGTTGGTACCAGCGCGTGCGGCTGCGCAGGTGCCCGCTGATCAACTGGGTGGCCACCGGACCGATCCAGCGCGACAGTTCGTATTCCCAGTCCAGTTCCAGGTCTTGCAGCACGGCGGCCAGGTCCATCAGCACCGAACTGTCCCCTTCGAGTTCCACTTCGGCGCTGTGCAGAATGGCGGTCTTGTTGCGGCTCAGGGCCAGGTGCAACAGGCTGGAGGCCGGTGCACGCAGTGTGCAGTCGGCATCGGCAGCCCAGTGGGTCGCAAGCAGCAGGCCTTCGTCGCTGGGCAGGATAAACAGCTGCAGGGCGGGGCTGCGGCAGTCCACGGCAATGATCTTGCCGTTGAGGTGCGCGAGCCGCGCCAGGGCGGTGCTGTCCAGGCGCAGTACACGGTTGAGGCCGTGTTCGACGCTGGCGAGGAGGCCTGCGAGCAGCATCAGGGCTTGATGCCGCGGTGCAGGGCGACGATGCCCGACGTCATGTTGTGGTAGGTCACGCGGTCGAAACCGGCTTCTACCATCATCGACTTCAGGGTTTCCTGGTCGGGGTGCATGCGGATCGATTCGGCCAGGTAGCGGTAGCTGTCGGCGTCATTGAGTACCAGTTTGCCCACCAGTGGCATGAAGGCGAACGAATAGGTGTCGTAGACCTTGGACATCACCGCGTTGGTGGGCTTGGAGAACTCCAGCACCAGCAGGCGGCCACCCGGTTTGAGCACGCGCAGCATCGAGCGGATTGCGTCTTCCTTGTGGGTGACATTGCGCAGGCCGAAGGCGATGGTCACGCAGTCGAAATGATTGTCCGGGAACGGCAGCTTTTCGGCGTCGGCCTGGACGAACTCGATATTGCCCGCCACGCCTTTGTCCAGCAGGCGATCGCGACCGACCTTGAGCATCGAGCTGTTGATGTCGGCCAGTACCACTTGGCCGGTGGGGCCGACGAGCTTGGAGAACTTGGCCGCGAGGTCGCCGGTACCGCCGGCGATGTCCAACACCCGGTTGCCGGCACGCACGCCCGACAGCTCGATGGTGAAGCGCTTCCACAGGCGGTGCATGCCGCCGGAGAGCACGTCGTTCATCAGGTCGTACTTGGCGGCTACGGAGTGGAACACCTCAGCGACTTTTTCCGCTTTCTGGCTTTCCGGTACGTTCTTGAAGCCGAAGTGAGTGGTGGGTTCGGCATCGCTGCCTTTGCGCTGATCAGTCATATCGCTGTCACCAAAAGAGAATGCGGGACATGATAATCCCCAAGGCCTGCTTTGTCTTGGCAAGGCTTGTCTGTAGTGAGCGGGCTTGCCCGCGCCGGGTGGCGTAGCCGCCCCAAAACCAGGCACCTCGGTCTTTCTGAAACACTGCGGCGTCCTTGTTGGGGCGGCTTCGCCACCCGGCGCAGGGCAAGCCCGCTCACTACAGGTATATGAGGCGTATGGGTAAGATAGGCGGCGACCGAGACCTTTTGCCGCATGGAAGGTATCCATACCGTTATAAAAGAGGAGTCATTGCAATGGCCCGTATTACCGTTGAGCGTGCACATACCCTGGGCAAGGAAGGCGCGCGGGCAAAGGCCGAGAAGTTGGCGCACAAACTCCAGGAGCAATATGGCCTGGAGTCGTCGTGGTCCGGCGATACCCTCAACCTCAAGCGTTCGGGGGTTAAAGGCACGGTGCAAGTGGCGCAGGATTCATTGCGTATCGATGTGGAACTGGGTCTGTTGATGTCGGCCATGAGTGGCACCATCAAGTCCGAAATCGAGAAGGCCCTGGATAAGGCGCTGGCCTGACCGAAGTGTTCTTAGGGTGCCGATTCTAATTTTTCATCCTACTTTGTGCCCAAGCCCTCAACTCCTGCGGGCGGATCCTCCCCCCTTTCCTGCGTGAGGTGCACCATGGCCAAAGTTATTTTGAAGAAAAAAATCGATGTTCAGAGCAACGCCCTGAGCGAGGTTAAAAGCTATGCCCGCAAGATCTGGCTGGCAGGTCTGGGTGCCTACGCCAAGGTCGGCAGTGAGGGCGGCGAGTACTTCAAAGAGCTGGTTAAAGCCGGTCAACATGTTGAAAGTAAAGGCAAAAAAGTTGCAGTTGAACAACTTGAAGCCGCCAACAGTCAGATTGACCAAGTAAAGAGTAATGTCTCCAGCGTCAAAGGTCTGGTAGAAGTTCAACTGGATAAAGTTGAAAAAGCTTTTGACATGCGTGTTGCAAGTGCCTTGAATCGGATCGGCATTGCGTCTAAACATGACGTTGAGACACTCTCTGCTAAGCTCGAAGAGCTGACGGCATTGCTAGAACGTGTCGCGCGTAAACACTAAGGAGACATCGGGATGGCTGTTAAAAAGACTACTCAGAAAGAAGGCAGCTCGTGGGTCGGGGAAGTTGAAAAATATTCCCGTAAGATCTGGCTTGCTGGTTTAGGCGTGTACTCGAAGGTTAGCAGTGACGGCGGCAAATACTTCGAGACTTTGGTCAAGGACGGCGAAAAGGCCGAGAAGTTGACCAAGAGCACAGTCGGTAAAAAAGTTGAAGCGGCCAAGGCAACTGCCGGTTCCGCCAAGTCGAGCATTTCTGACACCTGGGGCAAGTTGGAAGAAACTTTCGACAAGCGCCTCAACAGTGCCATTTCGCGACTGGGCGTACCAAGCAAGGCAGAGCTGAAGACGCTGCACAGCAAGGTCGATACCCTGACCAAGCAAATCGAGAAACTCACCGGTGCCAAAGTGGCTCCGGCCAAAACCGCCGCCGCTAAACCGGCTGCCAAGCCAGCTGCTAAAACCGCAGCGGCCAAACCTGCAGCGAAGCCTGCGGCCAAGCCACTGGTTAAAGCTGCCGCCAAGCCGGCTGCGAAACCGGCTGCCAAGGCACCTGCCAAAGCAGCAGCGAAACCTGCCGCCAAGCCAGCGGCAAAAACTGCAGCTGCAAAACCGGCTGCCAAGCCTGCCGCTAAACCGGTCGCGGCTAAAGCCGCTGCCAAGCCGGCTGCTAAACCGGCCGCCAAAGCCGCCGCAAAACCGGCCGCCAAGCCAGCGGCTAAAACCGCAGCCGCAAAACCGGCTGCCAAGCCAGCCGCCAAGCCGGCTGCGGCAAAACCCGCTGCCAAACCTGCGGCCGCCAAGCCGGCGGCAAAACCAGCCGCCGCGAAGAAGCCCGCCGTAGCGAAAAAACCTGCAGCTGCCAAGCCAGCTGTTGCAGCCAAGCCTGCGACTGCAGCGCCAACCGCTTCCACAGCCAACTCGGTGTCTGCACCGACTCCGTCTGTGACCCCGACTGCAACGCCGGCAACCCCGACGCCATCCAGTCAGTCCTGATTTTTTCAGGAAACAAAAATGCCCGGCCTGTAAAGGTCGGGCATTTTTATTGGCACACTCTCAAGAAACCCTGGCTCCCACAGTTTTAATCGATTTCATCCAGATACTTCAGTGCAAACTTCTCGGTCGCCAGCCGCGCAGGTGGCTGCAAGTGCGGCGCCACCAGCATCATGATCTGGTAAACCACCACCCGTATCTCACCTTCGCGATCGAGAATCCGCTGGTAATCCAGGGAGAACAGCAGGGTCAGGGTGATCTGCTCCACCAGTTGCCCCAGTGCCTGGGTGCCGCTGACCAATTGCCCCGAGGTCTTCAATCGTGCCAACAGCGACGCCAGCGTACGCTTGAGTGCCGTCAGCAAGTTACGAATGCCTTTGGCCAGCTTCGGCAGACGCCCCGCCAGGTTCGACAGGTCCTGGAACAGAAACCGGTAATGGGCCATGCGCTCGACGATCAGATGCAGGAACAGCCAGTAATCCTCGGCTTCCAGTTGCGCGTCTGCCGGCGGATCGAGCAGCGGCGCCAGTTCGTTCTGGAAGCGCTCGAACAGCCCGAGCACCAAGGGCTCCTTGCCATGGAAGTGGTAGTAGAGGTTGCCGGGGCTGATCCCCATTTCATTGGCCACCTCCATGGTCGACACGTTCGGTTCGCCCTTCTGGTTGAACAACTGCAGGGCACATTCAAGGATACGGTCGCGGGTCTTCATCCAGTCTTCTTAATGTGATCGTTGAGCTCAGCGCACGCGCACATAAGTGCCGGGCGCCGCTTCCATCGGTGGGTAGTTCTGGTTGCCCAGGGCGGTAAGGGTTTCGCGTTGTACGCCGGAGCGCTGCTGGATCCACGCCAGCCATTGCGGCCACCAACTGCCCTCGACGTGGTTGGCGTCGTAGTACCAGGCGCGGGGGTCGCTGCTCAGCTTGGGGTTCTCGACGTAGTTGGCCTTGGGGTTGCCCGGCGGGTTGAGGATGCTCTGGATGTGCCCGCTGTTGGACAGCACGAAGCGCCGGTCGCCACCCAGCAGTTGGGTGGAGCGATACACCGCATCCCATGGTGTGATGTGGTCGTTGATACCGGCCACGCTGAAACTGTCCACCGTGACTTTCTGCAAGTCGATGGGGGTGCCGCACACTTCCAGGCCGCCGGGGTGGCTGAGCGGGTTGTGCTTGAAAAAGTCCAGCAGGTCGCCGTGCAGTGCTGCGGGCAGGCGCGTGTTGTCGTTGTTCCAGTAGAGGATGTCGAAGGCCGGCGGCTCCTTGCCCAACAGGTAGTTATTGATCCAGTAGTTCCAGATCAGGTCGTTGGGACGCATCCAGGCGAAGACTTTGGCCATGTCGCGACCGTCCAGTACGCCTTGCTGGTAGGAGCGGCGCTTGGCGGCTTCCAGGGTCTGTTCGTCGGCGAACAGGGTCGCGGGGCTGTCGATCTGGCTGTCCAACAGGCTCACCAGGTAACTGGCACTGGAGATGCGCCGCAATTGGCGCTTGGCCTGAAGGTGACCTTGCAGCGCCGCGATGGTCAGGCCGCCGGCGCAGGCGCCCATCAGGTTGACCTCACGGGCGCCAGTGATCGCCCGGCAGACGTTGAGCGCCTCTTCCAGTGCCGCAACGTAAGTGGACAGGCCCCATTCGCGATGGCGCACATCCGGGTTGCGCCAGCTGACCATAAAGGTCTGCAGGCCGTTCTTGAGGGCGTACTGCACAAAGCTGTTGGCCGGGCTCAGGTCGAAAATGTAGTACTTGTTGATTTGCGGCGGCACTACCAGCAGTGGCTTGGCGTACTGTTTTTCACTCATCGGCTTGTACTGGATCAGCTCCAGCAGCTCGTTGCGAAACACCACCGATCCCGGGGTGGTGGCGACGGTCTTGCCCACTTCGAAGGCATGTTTGCTCACTTGGCGGGGCAGGCCGTTGTTGTGCAGCAAGTCTTCGAACAGGTTGCTCACACCGCGCACCACGCTGTGGCCGCCGGAGTTGAGCAGTTCCTTGACCGCCAACGGGTTGAGCAAGGTGTTGGAGGGCGAGACGGCATCGTTGAGCAGGGAGAACGCAAAGTGCGCACGGGCGCGGTCGTCGGCATTCAGGGTGCTTTCGTCGATCCAGTGACGCGTTTGTTTCTGCCAGCTCAAATATGCTTGCAGGCTGCGTCGATACAAGGGGTTGAGCTGCCAGGTGGGGTCGCTGAAGCGGCTGTCGTGGGGGTTTGGCTGGTGCAGGGTTTCACCCAACAGTACGCGGCCCAACTGGCCGCCCAGGGCCAGGGCGTGACGGGCGGTGTGCACCGGGTTGCGCAAACCGTGGGCAGCGACACTGCGCAGGGTCGACAGCAAATCCCGGCCCCTGAGGCCTGTGATCGCGTTTTGCGCATTGATGAACGCGGCTGGGGTGGGCGCCGGGTTCGTCACGGGTCTTTCTCGCATGAGCCAACACTCCTTCGTCAAGCCATCAACAGGCACGCCAATTCAGAACCATAGCCGGTTCCTGGCAAGTTGCGCGGCGGTGCAGTCCTTACACCGCGGGGCGCGGGTGAATCACGGCGCGCAGGCGCTCCTCTTCGAGAAACTTCATGATGATCGGTGCAACGGCTTCGGCCCGGGTGATCAGGAAAAGGTGGCCGTCATCGATGATATGCAACTGCGCGTTGGGAATGCGCCAGGCCAGCATGCGCATGTTGATCAACGGGATCAGCGGGTCATCGTCCCCCGCCAGCACCAGGGTGGGCTGGCGGATCTTGTGCAACCAGTGGATGCTGGTCCAGCCCAGCCCCGCGAACAGCTGCCAGTAGTAACCCAGCTTGCCCGCCGAACGCACTTTGCTGGCGTGTTCGGCGGCAAGCTTGGCGTCGCGGCGGAATGAACCGCCGTAAATCATCGGCGCAATGCGCACCACGTGGGAGGGCTGGATATAGCGCCGGGGGCTTGCCATCAGCCACAACACCTTCGGTTTGCCCGGTACCATTACCGCGCCCGCCGCTGTGGCGGCCAGGATCAACTTCTTGCAGCGCTCCGGGTAGTCATAGGCAAACTGCTGCGCCAGCGCACCGCCCCAGGACACCCCTACCGCGTTCACTTGGCCGTAATCGAGGTAGTCGAGCATGCGCGCGGTGAGCTTGGCCAGGCCGGGAAAGCGGTAGGGTCGACTGGGCGTCGACGAGCCACCCACGCCGGGCACATCGAAGGCGATCACTTCCAGGTCCGGATCCAGGGCCTGGACGAACGGAAACACCAGCTCAAGGTTGGCGCCGATGCCATTGAAGATCAGCAACGGTGTCAGATGAGGCTTGCCCGGGCGTACCGCCGTGCGGATGGTCTGGCCATCCAGGTCGATGGTACGGAAGATGAACGGTTGCGGCATGCTCAAGCCCTGTGAAGTGGTGCTATTTATCTGTAGGAACTCGGTCAATGTGGGAGCTGGCTTGCCTGCGATTGCATTCTGTCAGTCACCCATTGGCTGACTGGCCCACCGCTATCGCAGGCAAGCCAGCTCCCACACTGACCTCATTTCAACTTCAAGCGTTGCTTAGCGTTCGTGTACGTAAGTGCCTGGCGCCGCCTCAGCTGCGGTGTAGGTCTTGTTCCCCAAGCTCGTAGGCGCCTTCTTCAGCTTGCCGGCCCGATCCGCCTGCCATGCCTGCCAGTGCAGCCACCAGGAATCGGTGTGTTTGGTAGCGTTTTCCTGCCATTCCAGCGCCGTTCCCGACAAGCCTTCGCTGGTCTGGTAGCGCGCCTTGGGGTTGCCCGGCGGGTTGAGGATGCTCTGGATATGCCCGCTGCTGGACAGCACGAATTCCACTTTGCCACCGAACAACTGCGCCGACTTGTAGCAAGACTGCCACGGCGTGATGTGGTCATTGGTGCCCGCCAGGGAGTAGATGTCGGCGGTCACCTGCTTGAGGTCGATAGGCGTGCCGCACACTTCCAGCGCGTTGGCGCGCACCAGCGGGTTGTTCTTGAACAGCTCGATCAGGTCGCCGTGGAAGGCGGCGGGCAAGCGCGTGGTGTCGTTGTTCCAGAACAGGATGTCGAACACCGGCGGTTCGTTGCCCAGCAGGTAGTTGTTGACCCAGTAGTTCCAGATCAGGTCGTTGGGGCGCATCCAGGCGAACACCTTGGCCATGTCGCGGCCTTCGAGCACGCCGGCCTGGTAGGAATGGCGCTTGGCGGCTTCCAGGGTCTGCTCGTCGACGAACAGCGCCACCTGGGTGTCCAGGGTGGTGTCCAGCACACTCACCATCAGGGTCAACGCGTTGACCTTCTTCTCCCCCAGCGCCGCATAGTGGCCCAGCAGCGCGGTGCAGGTGATGCCACCCGAGCAGGCGCCGAGCATGTTGATGTCTTTGCTGCCGGTGATCGCGGTGACCACATCCACCGCCTCTTTGAGGGCTTCGATATAGGTCGACAGGCCCCACTCGCGCTGGGCCTTGGTCGGGTTGCGCCAGCTCACGATAAAGGTCTGCTGGCCGTTGCGCAGGCAGAAGCGCGCCAGGCTCTTATCCGGGCTCAGGTCGAATACGTAGAATTTGTTGATCTGTGGCGGCACCACCAGCAGGGGGCGCTCGTGCACCTGTTCGGTGATCGGCTTGTACTGGATCAGCTCCAGCACATCATTACGAAACACTACCGCGCCTTCGGTGGTGCCCAAGGTCTTGCCCACTTCAAAGGCGCCCATGTTCACCTGGCTCGGCATGCCGCCGTTGTGCACCAGGTCCTTGGCCAGGTGGGACAGGCCGTCGAGCAGGCTCTTGCCGCCGGTTTCGAAGAAGCGTTTGACCGCCGCCGGGTTGGCCGCACTGTTGGTGGGAGCCATGGCTTCGGTCATCAGGTTGATCACGAAGTGACCACGGCTGATGTCCTGTTCCGACAGGTTGCTGTCGCCGATCCAGTCGTGCAGTTCCTTGCGCCAGGCCAGGTAGGTTTGCAGGTAGCGCTTGTAAAGCGGGTTCTGGCTCCAGGCCGGGTCGCTGAAGCGGCGGTCGTCGCCCTCGGGCGCCAACTGCGATTTGCCAAACATGACGTTCTTGAGTTCGACGCCAAAGTGAGCGACGTGTTTGACGCTGTGCAACGGTTGCTTGATGGCTTGGGTCAGCACCATTCTCGCCGAGGCGAGCAAATCCTTTTTCCGTAACGCGATGATCGGGTTCAGCCCCAGGGTGTTTTCCGAGGCCTGGCGTTTCAAGTCATCGTTGCTCTTGTTACTCATCTACGACGCTCCATTGTCCGAAAGACGAGTACCGGGTACCGCTGTGCACCGGGTTTCGATACACAACACAAGCCAGGTACTGCGACTCGGGTGACCGTTGATACCGCATCGTCAAATGCAGGGAACTTGCCAGTTCCATTGGTTACCCGAGTTTAATTTTTTTCGCAAGCAGGCCAATCGTTGGCCACGGGAGAGCGCATTCAAGCAGATGAAATTAGAAAATGCCCTCTAAAGAGCAAGACGCTTGTGTTAGAGCATCAGGCGCACGACCGATTCGCTCGGATCGCGGGTTTTGCCGGCGGCTTTGAGTTCGGCCAGGTAATCGGCCCACAGCGCGTCCTGACGCACGGCCAACTGGTAGAGGTAGTCCCAGGTGAACAGTCCGCTGTCATGTCCGTCGTCGAAGGTCAATTTCAGTGCGTACTGACCGGCCGGTTCTACCCGGGTCAGGCGAACGTTGAGCTTGCCGAATTGCAGGATGGGCTTGCCGTGGCCCTGGACCTCGGCGGACGGCGAATGGGTACGCAGCAGCTCGGCGGAGAGTTGGTACACCTCGTCGGGCCCGTAGGTGAGGCCGAGGGTGTTGGAGGTTTTGTGCAGGTTTACGGCAGTGGGGAATTTGGTCATTGGAGAACCGCCCAAAGATAGTCCTGAAGGAACCGGCTTCAAACTGGGGGAGCGGGCTTGTGTGGGAGTCGGCGGTTCGACGTCTCGACTTGCCCGCGATGCAAGCACCTCGGTGTGTCAGTCACACCGAGGTGATGCTATCGCAGGCAAGCCAGCTCCCACACAAGCCCGCTCCCACAATAAAGCAAAGCGGTTCTGCGTGAAGCTTACAAAATGTAGCGCGACAGATCTTCGTTCTGCGCCAATTCGCCCAAGTGGCTATTGACGTAATCCGCGTCGATCTTGATCACTTCGCCATTCTGCGCACCGGCCAGGTCGCCGGCGCTGAAGGACACTTCCTCCAGGAGACGCTCAAGCAAAGTGTGCAAGCGACGGGCACCGATGTTCTCGGTCTTCTCGTTGACCTGCCAGGCGATCTCCGCCAGGCGCTTGATGCCGTCCGGCTGGAACTCGATGCCCAGACCTTCGGTTTTCAGCAACTCGCGGTATTGCTCGGTGAGCGACGCGTGCGGTTCGCTGAGGATGCGCTCGAAGTCGCCCGGGGTCAGGGCCTTGAGCTCCACGCGAATCGGCAGGCGGCCTTGCAACTCCGGCACCAGGTCGCTCGGCTTGCTCAGGTGGAAAGCACCGGAGGCAATGAACAGGATGTGATCGGTCTTGACCATGCCCAGCTTGGTGTTCACGGTGCAGCCTTCGATCAGCGGCAGCAGGTCGCGCTGCACGCCTTCACGGGACACATCAACGCCGCCAGCGTTGCCGCGCTTGGCCACCTTGTCGATCTCGTCGATAAACACGATGCCGTGCTGCTCGACCGCTTCCAGGGCCTTGGCCTTGAGTTCTTCTTCGTTCACCAGGCGCCCGGCTTCTTCGTCGCGCACCAGTTTCAGCGCGTCCTTCACCTTGAGCTTGCGGCTTTTCTTCTTGCCCTTGCCCATGTTGGCAAACAGGTTCTGCAACTGGCTGGTCATTTCTTCCATGCCAGGCGGGGCGGAGATGTCGACACCGGAGACTTCGGCGACTTCGATCTCGATTTCCTTGTCGTCCAGCTGGCCTTCACGCAGGCGCTTGCGGAACAGTTGGCGGGTGTTGGAATCCGAGGCCGGCGCCGCGTCCTCGTTGAAACCCATGCGCGCCGGAGGCAACAGGGCGTCGAGGATGCGTTCTTCGGCGGCGTCTTCGGCGCGGTGGCTGACCTTGGTCATTTCCTGCTCGCGCAGCAGTTTCAGGGCAGCGTCTGCCAAGTCGCGGATGATCGACTCGACGTCGCGACCCACATAGCCCACTTCGGTGAACTTGGTAGCTTCGACCTTGATGAACGGCGCGTTGGCCAGCTTGGCCAGACGACGGGCGATTTCGGTTTTACCGACGCCGGTCGGGCCGATCATCAGGATGTTCTTCGGCGTGACTTCAACACGCAACTCTTCGGGCAATTGCATCCGGCGCCAGCGGTTACGCAGCGCAATGGCAACGGCGCGCTTGGCATCGTCCTGGCCGATGATATGGCGGTTGAGTTCGTGGACGATTTCGCGGGGAGTCATGGACATAGTGTTTGGCGGCCTCAAGCGGGAATAAGCCTACGGCTTATTCGGCGAGGTCCTGCTCCTCAATGGTCTGGTTGTGGTTGGTGAACACGCAGATATCGCCGGCGATGCCCAGGGCGGTCTCGACGATTTCCCGGGCCGACAGATCGGTTTTCTTCAGCAGTGCGCTGGCGGCCGCCTGGGCGTAGCCACCGCCGGAACCCATGGCGATCAGGCCATGTTCGGGCTCAACCACATCGCCATTGCCGGTGATGATCAGCGAGGCGTCTTTGTTGGCCACGGCCAACATGGCTTCCAGGCGGCTGAGGGAGCGGTCGGTGCGCCATTCTTTGGCGAGTTCGACGGCGGCACGCACGAGGTGGCCCTGGTGTTTTTCCAGCTGGCCTTCGAAGCGTTCGAACAGGGTGAAGGCGTCGGCGGTGGCGCCGGCAAAGCCCGCAAGAACCTGGCCGTGGTACAGGCGACGCACTTTCTTGGCGTTGCCTTTCATCACGGTGTTGCCCAGGGAAACCTGGCCATCGCCGCCCATGACGACTTTGCCGTGGCGACGAACTGAAACGATGGTGGTCAAGGGGAGAGTCTCCACGCAGCGGGGCGAAAATGCCCTGATGAACACTCATATGGGGTTGGCAGGGGGGATTTCAACCGTAGGAAGGGTGTGCAGACGAGTGGTGTTTATAGGTCCTGCACATTTTTGAGAGCACCTCAAAGCCAAATGTGGGAGCTGGCTTGCCTGCTCCCACATTTTGACCTGTGTGGAGCTTGGCTCAGCGACTCTGGCGTTGTTGTAACAACAGGTTGCTAAACCCTGCGCCAGCCAATTGTTTCTGCGCCACGGTCAGCTGTTCACGATTGCTGAACGGCCCGACCAGCACGCGGTACCAGGTCGCATCCTTCACCGTGCCGGACTCCACCGATACCGACTGGCCCAGCAGAATGATCTGCGCCCGCACGCGGTCGGCATCCGCTTGTTTGGGGAACGAACCCGCTTGCAGGAAGAACTTGGTCACCGGCGCTGCCTTGGTTTCCGCCACCGGGGGCGCCGGCGGCGGAGTGATCCCCGCCAGCGCAGCCTGGGCGCGGGCGGTATCGATCTTGGCCGCTTCGGCAGGGGTGACCGGGGTGGTCGGCACCTGCGGCGTCGGCAGGGTTTTCTCCGGCACGGCGTCGGGCGGCACGATCACTTCCGATTCCGGCAGCAGGGTGTAGAAGTCGTACTTGGGCTTCACCGGTGCAGTCGGGCTGGGCGTGGTCTTGTTGGCTTCGGCGATTTTCGTGGCCTTCTGCTGTTCCTGCTTGACCCGCTTGACGTCATCGCCCTTGCCCGGGTCCAGCTTCATCAGGAAGACCACAAATGCGCCGACCGTGAGGCCGATGGCCATCCACAGCCAACCCGGGATCGGTTTCTTCGCCGGGGCCTGGTAGCGGCTGGCGCCGCGCTTGGGTGCAGGTTTTTTCTTGGCAGCCAACTTACATACGCTCCAGGGTTTCCAGGCCCAACAGTTCCAGGCCTTGCTTGAGGGTCCGTCCGGCCAGTGCGGCGAGGCGCAGGCGACTTTGCTTTTGCGCTTCGTCGTCGGCGCTGAGGATGGGGCAATTCTCGTAGAAGCTGGAGAACAGGCCGGCCACTTCATACAGGTAGGTGCACAGGATATGCGGCGTGCCTTTCTCGCCGACGCTGTTCAGTACTTCGCCGAATTGCGCCAGCTTGGCGGCCAGGTCCTGTTCGTGTGGCGCTTGCAGGACGATCTGGCCGTCGACTTCGCTGAAGTCCTTGCCCAGCTTGCGGAATACGCCGGATACACGGGTGTAGGCGTACAGCAGGTACGGCGCGGTGTTGCCTTCGAAGTTGAGCATCAGTTCGAAGTTGAAGCTGTAGTCGCTGGTGCGGTGCTTGGACAGGTCGGCGTATTTCACCGCGCCGATACCCACTACGCGGGCAATGTTGCGCAAGTCGGCTTCGGCCAGTTCCGGGTTCTTTTCCTTCACCAGGGTGTAGGCACGCTCCTGGGCTTCGGTCAGCAGGTCGATCAGCTTCACGGTGCCGCCGTCGCGGGTCTTGAACGGACGGCCGTCGGCGCCGTTCATGGTGCCGAAGCCCATGTGCTCCATGTGCATCGGGTGAGTGATGAAGCCCGCACGGCGTGCCACTTCGAACACCTGCTGGAAGTGCAGGGCCTGGCGCTGGTCGACGAAATACAGCGCGCGGTCTGCCTTGAGCACACCGCTGCGGTAGCGCACGGCGGCCAAGTCGGTGGTGGCGTACAGGTAGCCGCCATCGGCCTTGACGATGATCACCGGCAGCGGCTCGCCCTCGGCGGTCTTGAATTCGTCGAGGAACACGCACTGTGCACCGTTGCTCTCCACCAGCAGGCCCTTGGCCTTGAGGTCGTTGACCACATTGATCAGGTCGTCGTTGTAGGCGCTTTCGCCCATCACGTCGGCCATGGTCAGTTTGACGTTGAGCAGTTCGTAGATTTCCTGGCAGTGGGACAGCGAAATCTCGCGGAAGCGGTTCCACAGCGCCAGGCATTCCTCGTCACCGGCTTGCAGCTTGACCACCAGGCCACGGGCGCGGTCGGCGAACGCCTCGGATTCGTCGAAGCGTTTTTTCGCGGCGCGGTAGAAGTTCTCCAGGTCCGACAGCTCGTTGCTGGTGATCGGGTTTTCCTGCAGGTATGCCATCAGCATGCCGAACTGGGTGCCCCAGTCGCCCACGTGGTTCTGGCGGATCACGGTGTCGCCGAGGAACTCCAGCACCCGCGCCACACCGTCGCCGATGATGGTGGAACGCAGGTGGCCCACGTGCATTTCTTTGGCCAGGTTAGGTGCGGACAGGTCAATCGCCACGCGTTGCAGCGGGCCCGCCTTGCGCACGCCGATCTTGATGTCGGCCAGGGCGGCGTCCAGGCGCGAAGCCAGGGCCTGGGTGTTCTGGAAGAAGTTGATAAAGCCGGGGCCGGCGATTTCAGCCTTGGTGACGCTCTCGTCGGCAGGCAGCGCCGCGATGATTTTCTCCGCCAGGTCGCGTGGCTTCATGCCGGCCGGCTTGGACAGCATCATCGCGATGTTGCTGGCGAAGTCGCCGTGGGTCTTGTCGCGGGTGTTTTCCACCTGGATCGCCGGCGTCAGGCCTTCAGGCAACACACCTTCGTTGACGAGTTGGGTGAGGGCTTGTTGGATCAGCTGGCGAATGGTGTCTTTCATGGTGTTCTCTGTGTGCCGCAAGCGGCGGCGCGCGATGCGCGGGTGGAAAAACTGGGCATTATCCGTGGCGAGGGCGGGCTTGCCAACCTTCGCGGGACCTGTGGCCAGGGTTAGTACAAATCTACCGGGTCTACATCCAGCGACCATCGCACTTGCCGGCCACTGGGCATTTGCTCCAGCGCAAGCAACCAACTGCTCAATAACCGATGCAGTGGCGCGCGAGCGGTTGCCTGCAAGAGTAGCTGAGCGCGATAACGCCCGGCGCGGCGCTCCATGGGGGCGGGGACCGGACCGAGCAATTCGATGCCGGTCAAACCCAGTTCTCCCAGCAAACCCTCGGCGGCGCTGCACGCTTCATCGAGAAAACCCTCGGCTTGCCCTGGCTTGTGGGCCTCGGCCCGCAGCAGGGCCAGATGGGCAAAGGGCGGCAGGCCGGCGGCGCGGCGTTCGCTCAGCGCTTGCTCGGCGAAGGCGAAGTAGCCTTGCTCGGTCAGTTGGATCAACAGCGGGTGGTCGGCCAGGTGTGTCTGGATGATCACCCGGCCAGGCTCTTCGGCACGCCCGGCGCGGCCTGCCACCTGCACGATCAACTGCGCCATGCGCTCGCTGGCGCGGAAATCACCGGAGAACAGCCCGCCGTCGGCATCGAGGATCGACACCAGGGTCACCCGGGGAAAGTGGTGGCCCTTGGCGAGCATCTGCGTACCGACCAGGATGCACGGGTGGCCCTTCTGGATGGTGGCGAACAGCTGGTTCATTGCGTCCTTGCGTGAGGTGCTGTCGCGGTCGACCCGCAGCACCGGGTAGTCCGGGAACAAAATGCCCAGGCGCTCCTCGGCCCGTTCGGTGCCTGCGCCGACGGGGCGCAGGTCGACTTTGCCGCACTGCGGGCACTGGCGCGGCACCCGTTCCACATGGCCGCAGTGATGGCAGCGCAACTCGCCGTAGCGTTGGTGCACGGTCATGCGGGCGTCGCAGCGCTCGCACTCGGACATCCAGCCACAGTCATGGCACAACAGCGTCGGCGCAAAGCCACGGCGGTTGAGGAACACCAGGACTTGCTGGCCGGCGGCGAGGGTCTGGCCGATGACTTGCTGCATCGGCCCGGAAATGCCGCTGTCCAGCGGACGGCTTTTCACATCCAGGCGCAGGAAGCGCGGCTGTTTGGCGCCGCCGGCCCGCTCGTTGAGGCGCAGCAGGCCGTAACGGCCGGTGTAAGCGTTGTGCAGGCTTTCCAGGGAAGGAGTGGCCGAACCCAGCACAATCGGGATGTCTTCCTGGCGCGCCCGAACCAGTGCCAGGTCGCGGGCGTGGTAGCGCAAGCCTTCCTGCTGTTTATAGGAGCCGTCGTGTTCCTCGTCGATGATGATCAGCCCGGGGTGCTTCATCGGAGTGAACAGTGCCGAACGGGTGCCGATAATGATGTCAGCCTCGCCGTCCCGCGCGGCCAGCCAGGACTCCAGGCGCTCACGGTCATTGACCGCCGAGTGGACCAGCGCAATACGGGCGTTGAAGCGCTGCTCGAAACGCGCCAGGGTCTGCGGCCCGAGGTTGATCTCGGGAATCAGCACCAGGGCTTGCTTGCCGGCCTGCAGGGTTTCGCGGATCAACTGCAAATAGACTTCGGTCTTGCCGCTGCCGGTGACGCCGGCCAGCAGGAAGGCGTGAAAACTGTCGAAGCCTGCGCGAATCGCTTCATACGCTGCGCGTTGCTCGCTGTTCAGCGGCAGTTCCGGTTGGGCCAGCCAGTGTTCATGGCGTGCGTCGGGGGCGTGCTTGCGGATTTCCACTTGCACCAGGCCTTTGGCGAGCAGCAGGTCGAGGCTGTCCTTGCTTAGCATCAGCTTGCTCAGCAACTGATGGGCCACGCCGTGGGGGTGTTGGCCCAGGGTTGCCAAGGCTTCGCGCTGGCGCGGTGCGCGGGCGATGCGCGGATCGTCCAGGCGCGCGCCGGGAACCATCGACCAGAAGCGCTCCTGGCGCGCTTCGGCCAACTCGCCCTGGCGCAACAGTACCGGCAACGCCCAGCTCAGGGTGTCACCCAGGCTGTGCTGGTAATACTGGGCGGTCCACAGGCACAGCTTGAACAGTGCCGGCGGCAACGGCGCCGTGGTGTCGAGGATGGCAAGCGCCGGTTTGAGCTTGTCGGCGGGCACTTCGCTGTGGTCGGCGACTTCCACCAGGATGCCGATCATCTCGCGCCGACCGAACGGCACCCGCACGCGCATGCCGGGTTGCAAGCTGGCGCGCGACACGCCGGCGGGGGCCTGGTAATCGAACAGGCGGCGCAGGGGCGAGGGCAGGGCTAGGCGCAAAATGGCGTCGGGCACGCGGGGGTCTCATATGAAGGCAGGCGGTGGCGCAGGGGCGGGAGCCTAGCAGACCTGCGGTGGGGGTGTCCCGTCTCGGGTGCCGGAATTGGGCCTTCAGAACACTGCCATCCATTGTGGGAGCGGGCTTGCTCGCGAAGGCGCTGTATCAGTCGCTGGAGATAGCGGCTGTTCTACCGTATTCGCGAGCAAGCCCGCTCCCACAGGGAAGTAGGGTGTGCATAGGAATTTCTGATGAAAGGGGCTTATATGTGCGGAATCGACCGGCACCGCCGCTTGCGCGTTTAAAAAGCTCTGGTAGAATCCGCGGCCTAATTACGTGCGGTATTCGACAATAGTGTCGAGTGGCGGCACGCTAGCCTGAGGAAGTGCCATGAAAGCCGATATCCATCCTGTATACGAAGAAATCCAAGTTACCTGCAGCTGCGGCAACTCGTTCGTAACCCGTTCGAACCTGGCCAAGCCGCTGAGCACTGACGTGTGCAACGAATGCCACCCGTTCTACACCGGCAAGCAGAAGACTCTGGACACCGGCGGCCGCGTTCAGAAGTTCGCCGATCGCTTCGGTGCTTTCGGTGCCAAAAAGGCCTGAGGCCGATCAACCTGGGAAACCCCTGCGGTTTTTCCAGGCTGATGAAAAAGGCGTCCCCAGGGGCGCCTTTTTTGTACCCGGGATTTGACCCCGGGGCACTGCAAGAAAAAATTGTAGACATTTTTACTTGTGATTGTGAACAGTTGAGCCCTTGTATCCCGTGGCTCTTGGCCGAAAGTCGTAGCGCAGGGCCCTTGACACCTGTGACTGCCCAGTCTTGTAGGGACTTTACGACACGCGTATCCTCGGCGGTCCGTCGACCAACAGTAAAAGCGGAATGCCGATATGTCTGATTTGAAAACTGCCGCTCTCGAATATCATGCCAATCCTCGTCCAGGAAAGCTGAGTGTAGAGCTCACCAAAGCCACTGCCACTGCCCGCGACCTGTCGCTGGCCTACAGCCCTGGTGTTGCCGAGCCCGTACGTGAAATCGCCCGCGACCCTGAACTGGCGTACAAGTACACCGGCAAGGGCAACCTGGTTGCAGTGATTTCCGATGGCACCGCGATTCTCGGCCTGGGCAACCTCGGCCCATTGGCCTCCAAGCCAGTCATGGAAGGTAAGGGCGTGCTGTTCAAACGCTTTGCCGGCATCGACGTTTTCGACATCGAAGTCGACTCCGAAAGCCCGCAGGCTTTCATCGACACGGTCAAGCGCATTTCCATCACCTTCGGTGGCATCAACCTGGAAGACATCAAGGCACCTGAGTGCTTCGAGATCGAAAAGGCCCTGATCGAACAATGCGACATCCCGGTTTTCCACGATGACCAGCACGGCACCGCGATCGTGACCGCTGCGGGCATGATCAATGCCCTGGAAATCGCCGGCAAAACCCTGGCTGACGCCAAAATCGTCTGCCTGGGTGCCGGTGCTGCCGCCATCTCCTGCATGAAACTGCTGGTGAGCATGGGCGCCAAGCTGGAAAACATCTTCATGGTCGACAGCAAGGGCGTGGTCCAGTCCGAGCGTACCGACCTGAACCAGTACAAGGCGATGTTTGCCCACGCGACCGAGAAGCGCACCCTGGCAGACGCCCTCGACGGTGCAGACGTGTTCGTCGGCCTGTCCGGCCCGAACCTGCTGAGCGCCGAAGGCCTCAAGTCCATGGCGGCCGACCCGATCGTGTTCGCCTGCTCCAACCCGGATCCAGAGATTTCGCCGGAACTGGCTCACGCCACCCGTAGCGACGTGATCATGGCCACCGGTCGTTCGGACTACCCGAACCAGGTCAACAACGTACTGGGCTTCCCGTTCATCTTCCGTGGTGCCCTGGACGTTCGCGCCAAGCGTATCAACGAAGAGATGAAAGTCGCTGCCGCCAACGCCCTGCGTGAACTGGCCAAGCTGCCGGTGCCTCAGGAAGTGAGCGACGCCTACGGTGGCATCAAGCTGGAATTCGGTCGTGAGTACATCATCCCGAAACCGATGGACAAGCGCCTGATCACCCTGATCTCCGATGCTGTGGCCAAGGCTGCCATCGAGACTGGCGTGGCGACCCTGCCGTATCCGAAGCACTACCCGCTGAAAAGCGTGGATGATGTGTTCAACGGCTAAGCCGTTGTAGCGCACCAACAAAAAGCCCCGGCTCTTGCGAGTCGGGGCTTTTTGTTGCCTGGCGATAAGCTCAAGGCCTGCGCACGATCACAATGTGGGAGCGGGCTTGCCCGCGAAAGCGCAATGTCAGTCAATAAAATCTGGCGACTGACCCACCGCATTCGCGGGCAAGCCCGCTCCCACACGGGATATCACTGGTTAGAAGAGATCAATCGGCGCCGCCTCATCTGCCGGCAATGGGCTGCCCGGTGCAACGCCGTTGCCCAACTCGTTGACCGACGGCGGCGTGTCCTCGCTCTTGAACAGTTCGAAAAAGGCGTTTGGCGTGCTGGGCGACGCCACCCGGCCACTTACCGGATCGATTCGCAAGCTGAGGATGCCTTCCGGCTCCGGCTGGGTATGCAGCGGCTTGTCCTTCAGGGCTGCGCCCATGTAGCTCATCCAGATCGGCAGGGCCACGGTACCGCCGAACTCGCGGCGGCCCAGGCTTTCCGGTTGGTCGTAGCCGGTCCACACGGTGGTCACGTAGTCGGCGTTGTAGCCGGAGAACCAAGCGTCCTTGGATTCGTTGGTGGTACCGGTCTTGCCCGCGATGTCTGCGCGGCCCAGGGCCAGGGCGCGACGGCCGGTGCCTTTCTTGATCACGTCCTCGAGAATGCTGTTGAGGATAAACGTGGTGCGCCCATCCACCACACGCTCGGCCACGGCGGGTGCCTGTGGCTCGTTCGGTGTTGTGGCGGCAGTGGCCGCTGCTGCAACGCCCGGCGTCGGCTCAATGGTGATGCCGCCATGGCTCGGAGCGGCCAGGCCATCGGTGGCGGCCACGCCGTTGACCACGTCGCCCGGCACTCGTGGCGGGTTGGCGGTGAACAGGGTTTCGCCGTTGCGACTCTCGATCTTGTCGATCAGGTACGGGCTGATCTTGTAGCCGCCGTTGGCGAAGGTGCTCCAGCCGGTGGCGATTTCCATCGGTGTGAGGGTCGCCGTACCCAGTGCCAGGGACAGGTTCGGCGGCAGGTCGGACTTGTTGAAGCCGAAGCGTGTGATGTAGTCGATGGTCTTGCCGACGCCCATCGCTTGCAGCAGGCGGATCGACACCAGGTTGCGCGACTTGTACAGGGCTTCGCGGACGCGGATCGGGCCGAGGAAGGTATTGGTGTCGTTCTTCGGGCGCCAGACCTTGTCCAGGTACTCGTCGACGAACACGATCGGGGCGTCGTTGACCAGGCTGGCGGCGGTGTAGCCGTTATCCAGCGCGGCACTGTAGATGAACGGTTTGAAGCTCGAACCCGGCTGGCGCTTGGCCTGGGTGGCGCGGTTGTAGTTGCTCTGCTCGAAAGCAAAACCGCCCACCAGGGCACGGATGGCACCGTTTTGCGGGTCGAGGGACACCAGGGCACCCTGGGCCACTGGCACCTGGCTGAATTTCAGGCTGTCGTCCTTCTGGCGTTTCACGCGGATCAAGTCGCCCACCTGCGCCACATCCGACGGCTGCCTGGGCAGGGCGCCCATGCTGTTGGTGTTCAGGAACGGGCGCGCCCATTTCATGCTGTCCCACGACACATGCGCTTCGCCGGTGCGGGTCAGCACTTGCAGACCGTCCTTCTTCACTTGGGTGACGATGGCTGGCTCCAGGCCACTGATCGGGCGCTGTTTGCCCAGTTCGGTGGCCCAGGCGCTCAGGGTCTTGCCAGGCAGGCGCGACTCGGGGCCGCGGTAGCCGTGGCGCTGGTCGTAGGTGATCAGGCCTTCGTGCACCGAGTTGTTGGCGATTTCCTGCAGGTCGCTTGGAACGGTCGTGGTGACGCGGAAACCTTCGGTATAGGCATCGCTGCCATAACGGCCAACCATTTCGGCGCGGGCCATCTCGGCAATGTAGGGGGCGTTCACTTCCGGCGTCGGCACGTGGTAGCTGGCGTTCAGCGGTTCGGCCACGGCACTTTCATAAGCTGCCTGGTCGATCTTGCCCAGCTTGTACATGCGGCCCAGGATCCAGTCGCGGCGCTCCTTGCTGCGCGCCGGGTTGGCCAGGGGATTGAAGCGCGACGGCGCCTTGGGCAGGCCGGCAATCATGGCCATCTGCGCCAGGCTGGCTTCGCGAATCGACTTGCCGTAGTAGACCTGGGACGCGGCTTCGATGCCGTAGGCGCGGTTACCCAGATAGATCTTGTTGACGTACAGCTCGAGGATCTCGTCCTTGGTCAGCTGACGTTCGATTTGCAGCGCCAGCAGGATCTCGGTGGCCTTGCGTGAAAAACTGCGTTCGCTGGTAAGGAAGAAGTTCTTCGCCACCTGCATGGTAATGGTGCTGCCGCCGGACTGAATGTGTCCGCTTTTTACCAATTGAGTCGCCGCACGCACCAGGCTGCTGGGGTCGACACCGTAGTGGTTGGCGAAATTATCGTCCTCTGCCGAGAGCAGGGCGCTGATGAAATTGGGCGGAATATCGGCAAAACGGATCGGTGTGCGGCGCATTTCGCCGAACTCCGCGATCAGCTTTTCATCGCTGCTGTAGACCCGCAAAGGAATCTGCAACTGGATACTTCTAAGCGCCTCTACGGAGGGCAAACCCGGACTAAGGTAGAGGTAGGCACCGCTGAGTACGAGCAGCAGCCCGCAGACGATGGCGACAATGGAGTACCCGAAAAACTTCAGCAGACGAATCAAGGCTTTTGGATTTCCAGAGAAAAGAATGGGTTAGGCGCCGGGGCATGCATGGCAAACGATGGATCGACCCGAGCTGCAGATAAAAGCGGGAAAAAACGCTGGGCATTAAAGCATTTTTCGGCTTGGGGCGTCATTCGCGCCACTCAAACAAGTCGACCGATTGCACGTTGCCCGGCGCCGATCAGGCGGTATGACAGGGAAAGTTTTGGGGAGTTTTATGATAAAGGGATTTTTCAGGCGAAAAGTCGATGCCGTCCTGGGTGTCGACATCAATGACACGAGCTTGCGGCTCGTCGAGCTGGAACGTTCGGGTCACGGTTACCGTGTTCAAGGCTACGTTTCCCAGGCATTGCCGGCCCATGCGGTGGTCGATGGCACGTTGTTGGACCTCGACGGAGTCGGGCGGGCGCTGCGCGAGGCGTGGGGAAAAATGAATACTGTCGCCCGGGGCGCTGCGGTTGCCGTGGCGGGGCCGTCGGTCATCACGCGGGTGATCGAGCTGGAGGCGGGGCTCAGCGACGACGAGATGGTCTGGAAGATTCAGATGGAGGCGGACCAATACATTCCTTATCCCCTGGACGAGGTGGCCATCGACTTTCAGGTCAAGGGTGTTTCGCCCCGGGACCCGGCGCGCGTGGAGGTGCTGCTGGCGGCTTGCCTGAAGGAGCAGGTCGAAGCGCGCGAGGCCGTTTTGGCCCTGGCCGGGCTGGTGCCGCGGGTGGTGGATGTCGAAGCGTTTGCATTGGAGCGCGCTTGCCGTCAGGATTTCGCCAGCTTCACGCCGGGCCATCGAGTCGATGGTGCACAATGGGCCGTGGATGCCCAAGGGATGGGAATTGCTTGCGGGTTGGCCCTGAGGAGTTTCGCTTGATGACACGAATCAACCTTTTGCCTTGGCGCCAGGTACTGGCCGAACGTCGGCGCAAATATTTCCTCATCTTTTTGTTGGCGTTCGCCTGCGCGGCGCTCGCGGCAGTGTGGCTGGCGGACCAGGTGATCGATCAGGCGATCGACCGGCAAGCAGCGCGCAATAACCACCTGGTCAAGGAAGTCGCTGTCCAGGATGCGCGTATCAAGACCATTGATGATCTCCAGGAGCAAAGCCAGCAGCTGGCGGAGCGCATGAGGGTCGTGCAAGACCTGCATGATGGCCGCTCGACCAATGCCCGATTGTTCGATCAATTGGCCCGTGCGGTGCCTGAAGGCGTTCATCTGCACGAAGTGGTCGCCAGGGGGGATACGGTCAGCATCAGCGGCAGTGCCGAATCCAGCCAGGATATCGCCCAGTTGATGCGCCGGCTGGAGGCGTCCGAAGGGACCCATGCCACCCGCTTGCAGCATGTGCGCGCTGAAGGTGAGCACGGTCAAAATGAATTTCAATTGATGGTGCGTCAGGGCGACTCGACCGAGGCGCAACCTTGAGCCTGTCGGGGCTCGACTTTTCCGCACTTTCTCACAACGCTGCAAAATGGCCCTTGCCTGGCAAGGTCCTGCTGGGCTGTGCCCTGGCGGGGCTGGTGCTGGTGGTGGGTGAGTGCCTGTCTCTGGGGCCGTCCCGGGAGCGTTTGCAGCAGGCCGAGGTGCGGGAAGGGGAGTTGCAGCAGCAACTCGCACACAAGACGACCTTGTCTGCCAGCCTTGAAGACCGTGTGCGTCGACTGCAGGTCATGCAGGAAAAGGTTGAAATGTTATGGCAGTCATTGCCCGGCAGGTCCGAAGTGCCTGCCCTGTTGGACGATATCGCCCGGTTGGCGGCAGTCAACGGTCTGCTGGTCGAGGCGGTCGCTCCCCTGGAGCAGCAGGCGCAGTCGCTGTATTCCGAGCAGTCCTTGCAAGTGACGGTCGCTGGGGGCTATCACGACCTGGCGACATTCGTCAGTGCCCTGGGCGGGCTGGGGCGCCTGGTCATCGTGCGCGACATGACCCTGCGCTCCGTGGGCCCGGGACTGCGGCTCGACCTGTTGGCCAGCAGTTACTGGCGTGAGCAGGCTGGAAGGCACGGTGTGTCCGAAGACATCATTGCGCCGGTGCCTGGCTTCGCCTACGACGCCGCTGCGCTGCGCGACCCGTTTCGGCCGCTGGCTGTGCAGGTCGCTCGGGCACCTGGCCGTACCGTTCCGGCGCCGGACCTCGCCCGTCCGCGAGGGGCGCTGGAAGGAGTGGCTACCGACCGGTTCGAAATGGTCGGCACCTTGTCCCGCGGTGCGCAGACCTTCGCTCTGCTGCGTGCCGCCTCGGAGGTGCACCGACTGGCTGTCGGCGACTATCTCGGGCCGGACCATGGCCGCATCACGGCCATTCATGACGACCATGTCGAACTGGTCGAGCTTTTTCCTGATGAACAGGGCGCCTGGCTGGAGCGCTCGCGCAGTCTTGTGTTGAACGTCAACTCATAACGGAATCGAATCAATGAAAAGGATTTTCTCGTCCTTCGGTGCGGCGCTATGGATAGCGTTCACGGCACCGATGGCTGTCGCTGTGCCCAATCGCGTGGACCTGATCCAGCTGCCACCCCCTGGCAGCGCGGCTCAGGGTACCTATACCGGAGGCAAACTGAGCCTCAACTTCCAGAACATCGACCTGCGTGCGGTCTTGCAGCAGATTGCCGATGTGGCCGGCCTGAACCTGGTTGCCAGCGACGATGTGCAGGGCACGATCACCCTGCGACTCAAGGACGTGCCCTGGGACCAGGCGCTGGACCTGGTGCTGCAAGCCAAGGGGTTGGACAAGCGGGTCAAGGCGGGTGTTTTGCTGGTGGCGCCTGCCGATGAATTGGCGGCTCGCGAGCTCCTGACGCTGGAGGCGCGCAAGCAAATGGCCGAATTGGCGCCGTTGCGTCGGGAGTTGTTGCAGGTCAACTACGCGAAGGCGGCGGACCTGGCCAAGCTGTTCCAGTCGGTGACGGGGCTGGAAGACGGCGCCGATGAACGTGGCTCGGTGGCGGTGGATGATCGCACCAATAACATCATCGCCTACCAGACCGGCGAGCGCCTGGAGGAGTTGCGGCGAATCGTGGCGCAACTGGATGTTCCGGTGCGTCAGGTGATGATCGAGGCGCGGATCGTCGAGGCCAACGTCGACTATGACAAAAGCCTGGGAGTGCGCTGGGGCGGGCGGCTCAATCGCGGGAATTGGTCGGCGGGCGGCATCGACAAACCTTTGCCCGAAGGGGCGACGCCGCCGGAAAACCCGCCCAGTTCGCCGTTCGTCGATATGGGAGCCTTTACCGGCACGTCGGGGCTGGGTCTCGCCTTCATCACCGACAACCTGTTGCTGGATCTGGAACTGACCGCCATGGAAAAGACCGGTAACGGGGAAATTGTTTCCCAACCCAAGGTGGTTACGTCCGACAAGGAAACCGCGCGCATCCTCAAAGGCACCGAAATTCCCTATCAGGAATCCAGCTCCAGTGGCGCCACATCGGTGTCGTTCAAGGAGGCCTCGCTCTCGCTGGAAGTGACCCCGCAGATCACCCCGGATGACCGCGTGATCATGGAGGTCAAGGTCACCAAGGATGAGCCTGACTACTTGAACAAGCTCAACGACGTGCCGCCGATCAAGAAAAACGAGGTTAACGCCAAGGTTCTGGTCAAGGATGGCGAGACCATCGTCATTGGCGGTGTTTTCTCCAATACCCAAAGCAAAGTGGTAGATAAAGTGCCATTTTTGGGCGATGTGCCGTATCTTGGCCGCCTTTTCCGGCGCGATGTGCTGGCGGAGAAAAAATCCGAGCTGCTGGTATTCCTGACTCCGCGTATCATGAATAACCAGGCGATTGCTGTGAGTCGTTGATTCTGTGCGAAATTTGATTCTTGTAGGTCCGATGGGCGCTGGAAAAAGCACCATCGGCCGTTTGCTGGCCAAAGAGCTGCGCCTGCCGTTCAAAGATTCCGACAAGGAAATTGAATTGCGCACGGGCGCCAATATCCCATGGATCTTCGATAAGGAAGGCGAACTGGGCTTTCGTGACCGCGAGCAGGCGATGATCGCCGAGCTGTGCGGCTGCGACGGCGTGGTATTGGCGACCGGCGGTGGCGCGGTAATGCGCGATGAAAACCGTCGCGCATTGCATGCCGGTGGTCGGGTGGTCTATCTGCATGCGTCGGTCGAGCAGCAGGTGGGCCGCACTGCCCGCGATCGCAATCGTCCGTTGCTGCGCACGGCCAACCCGGAGAAAACCCTGCGAGACCTGCTGACGCTGCGCGATCCGCTGTATCGGGAAATCGCCGACCTGGTGGTGGAAACCGATGAGCGGCCGCCGCGGATGGTGGTGCTCGATATTCTCGAGCGCTTGCAGCAACTGCCACCCCGTTAAAGCCTGGCCCGAAATGCGCTATTCTCGGCGGCGCGCTATCACCCGCCGGAGTGTGGCGTAGAGCCATTAGGTGGCGTCAGATTTCAATGTTACCGGTCGTCAATACATCTTCAACGCGGGGACACATGCAGACACTTAAGGTCGATCTAGGCGAGCGCAGCTACCCGATCCATATTGGCGAGGGGCTGTTGGACCAGCCCGAGTTGCTCGCGCCGCATATTGCCGGGCGGCAGGTGGCGATCATCTCCAATGAAACGGTCGCGCCGCTGTATCTTGAGCGTCTGAGCCGCAGCCTGTCGGCGTATTCGGTGATTTCCGTGATCCTGCCCGACGGTGAAGCCCACAAGAACTGGGAAACCCTGCAACTGATCTTCGATGGCCTGCTCACCGCTCGCCACGACCGCCGCACCACTGTGATCGCCCTGGGCGGCGGTGTGATCGGCGATATGGCCGGCTTCGCGGCTGCCTGCTACCAGCGTGGCGTGGACTTTATCCAGGTGCCGACCACCCTGCTGTCCCAGGTCGATTCGTCGGTGGGAGGCAAGACCGGTATCAACCATCCGCTGGGCAAGAACATGGTGGGTGCTTTCTACCAGCCCAATGCCGTGCTGATCGACACTGCCACCCTCAACACCCTGCCGCCGCGCGAGTTGTCGGCGGGCCTGGCGGAAGTCATCAAGTACGGCCTGATCTGCGACGAGCCGTTCCTTACCTGGCTGGAAGAGCATGTGGATGCGCTGCGCAACCTCGACCAGGCGGCCCTCACCGAAGCCATTTCCCGTTCCTGTGCCGCCAAGGCGCTGGTGGTAAATGCCGACGAGCGGGAGTCCGGCGTGCGGGCCACCTTGAACCTGGGCCACACCTTCGGCCATGCGATCGAAACGCACATGGGCTATGGTGTCTGGTTGCACGGGGAGGCCGTAGCGGCTGGCACGGTGATGGCGCTGGAGATGTCGCAGCGTCTGGGCTGGATCACCGCCCAGGAGCGGGACCGTGGCATCCGTCTGTTCCAGCGAGCCGGCTTGCCGGTTATCCCGCCGGAGGAGATGACCGAGGCCGACTTCCTCGAACATATGGCGATAGACAAGAAAGTGATCGACGGTCGACTGCGACTGGTGCTGCTGCGCCACATGGGCGAAGCGGTGGTGACCGACGATTATCCGAAAGAGATTTTACAGGCCACGCTGGGAGCGGATTACCGCGCCCTGGCCCAGCTTAAAGGTTAATAAGATCCCGATGACTAGTTTGCATGCCGACGAGGCGTTCCTCGGCCATTACCACCTGAGCCATGACCCTTTTGCTCCACGGGTGCCCGGCTTCAAATTTTTCCCGGCCCAGCGCAAGCCGGTGCTCGGCCAGTTGCACCACCTGGCGCGCTATAGCCAATTGCTGCTGGTCGTGACCGGCCCGTTGGGCAGTGGCAAGACCCTGCTGCGCCAGGCGCTGGTGGCCAGCACCAACAAGCAGTCGGTGCAGAGCGTGGTGGTGTCGGCCCGTGGTGCCGGTGATGCGGCGGGAGTGTTGCGCCAAGTGGCCCAGGCCCTGGACGTGGCAACCGCCGAGCCGAACGCGATCCTCAAGCAGGTGGTGCAGCTGGGCCTGACCGGCCAGGAAGTCTATCTGCTGGTGGACGACGCCGAGCAGCTCGACGAGTCCGCCCTTGAGGCGTTGCTGGCGCTGGCGGCGGGCACACCGGAAGGCCGTCCCCATGTGTTCCTGTTCGGTGAGTCTTCGCTGATCGCCGAGCTGGAGCAGATCAGTGGCGACCAGGAACTGTTCCACGTCATCGAATTGCAGCCGTACGAAGAGGAAGAAACCCGCGAATACCTGGCTCAACGCCTCGAAGGCGCAGGGGCGGGTATCGAACTTTTCTCCGCTCAGCAGATCTCTGATATTCACGAAAGCTCCGACGGCTGGCCTGGCACCATCAACCAGGTCGCCCGCGATGCCATGATCGAAGCCATGATTGCCAGCCGTTCCGCGGTGAAGCGTCCAAAGATGGGGTTCACTATGCCTAAGAAGCACGTACTGGCTATCTCCGCCGTTGTCGTGGTCGCCGTTGCCGCCGCCTGGTTGATTCCGGGGCGCAGCAAGGCACCGACAACTGCCGGCACGCCAACCGAACAGGCGCAATTGCCACTGGGCAAACCCACGCCAAATGTCGAATTCGCCAACTCCGGCCAGCCGACCAACCTGCCGATGGTCGGCCAGCCCGTGATGCGCGGCCCGCTGGCTGAAGAGGCCGGTGGTATCTCCGAGGGGGACGACGGTGTGCCGGTGGAAGGTTCCAGCGCCACCCCGCCGACGGTCACCACCACTGCGCCACCTGCAGGCGTGCCAGCCGGCCAGCCAGCCGCCAAGCCCACACCGGCACCTACGGTCGCAACTGCCAAGCCTGCGCCAGTGACCAAGCCGGCTGCGCCTGCACCTGCCGCCAAGCCAGCGCCAGCACCCGCAGCCAAACCGGCTGAGAAGCCCGCTGCCACCGTCGCCAAGGCTGGCGCCGCAGGCAGTGGCTGGTACGGCAGCCAGCCGGCCAGCAACTTTGTGGTGCAGATCCTTGGCACCAGCTCCGAAGCCAACGCCCAGGCGTTCGTGAAAGAGCAGGGCGGCGAGTACCGTTATTTCAAGAAAGTGCTCAACGGCAAGCCTCTCTACGTGATCACTTATGGCAACTTCGCAAGCCGTGCCGCGGCTGATTCTGCCATCAAAGCCTTGCCAGCGAAGGTTCAGGCTGGTAAACCTTGGCCTCGCACTGTTGCCAGCGTTCAACAAGAACTCGCAACAACTCGCTGAAGATCCGGCGGCCTTACCCAGGCCGCCCTCCCGGCACCTCAAAAAAACTACAACAGCGTGCAGCCCTGAAGGCCGCGCGCTTTGTGGTGTCTGCGTCACAGTAGCTTTTGAGTCGCGGCAGTCAGAATTAAAAAAGTTTTGACTAGCACAGCGTATCGCTTTAAACCTTTCATAAATGCGACATAGATTTGCGACATTTCGTCGCTAAATTTGTGAGCGTTCGTGTCGGTGTGTACAATGACCTCCCTTTTGCCCCCGCTAAGCCGGCGTACGTTCGGCGTGGAAGGTAACCGGTTGAATTGAAAAGAAATTTGCCTCGATAGAAGAGGCAGCCTGGTGAGAAAGTGTCTATGAAAGCAGGTCTGTACCAACCCGATGAATTCAAGGATAACTGCGGTTTCGGCCTGATAGCCCATATGCAGGGCGAGCCCAGTCATACCCTTTTGCAAACGGCCATCGAGGCCCTGACCTGCATGACCCACCGTGGTGGGATCAACGCCGACGGCAAGACCGGTGACGGTTGTGGCTTGCTGATTCAAAAGCCCGACCTGTTTCTGCGCGCTGTCGCAAAAGAACAATTTGCTGTCGACCTGCCCAAGCAGTACGCCGTGGGCATGGTGTTCTTCAACCAGGATCCGGTCAAAGCCGAAGCCGCTCGCGAGAACATGAACCGCGAGATCCTGGCCGAAGGCCTGCAGCTCGTCGGCTGGCGCAAAGTGCCGATCGACACCAGCGTACTCGGCCGTCTGGCCCACGAGCGTCTGCCGCAGATCGAGCAAGTGTTCATCGCGGGTGACGGCCTGAGCGACCAGGACATGGCGATCAAGCTGTTCAGCGCCCGTCGCCGTTCTTCCGTGGCCAATGCCGCGGATGTCGATCACTACATCTGCAGCTTTTCCCACAAGACCATCATTTATAAAGGCCTGATGATGCCGGCGGACCTCACCGCCTTTTATCCGGACCTGAGCGACGAGCGCCTGCAAACCGCAATCTGCGTGTTCCACCAGCGCTTCTCCACCAACACCCTGCCGAAATGGCCGCTGGCCCAGCCATTCCGCTTCCTCGCCCACAACGGCGAGATCAACACCATCACCGGTAACCGCAACTGGGCCCAGGCCCGTCGCACCAAGTTCACCAACGACCTGATGGACCTGGAAGAGCTCGGCCCGCTGGTCAACCGCGTGGGTTCCGACTCCTCGAGCATGGACAACATGCTCGAGCTGATGGTTACCGGCGGCATCGACCTGTTCCGTGGCGTGCGGATGATCATTCCGCCAGCGTGGCAGAACGTCGAGACCATGGACCCGGACCTGCGTGCATTCTACGAGTACAACTCGATGCACATGGAGCCGTGGGACGGTCCGGCCGGCGTGGTAATGACCGACGGCCGCTACGCGGTGTGCCTGCTCGACCGTAACGGTCTGCGCCCGGCGCGTTGGGTCACGACCACCAACGGTTTCATCACCCTCGCGTCGGAAATCGGCGTGTGGGACTACAAGCCCGAAGACGTCATCGCCAAAGGCCGCGTGGGCCCTGGCCAGATCCTGGCCGTGGACACCGAAACCGGGCAGATCCTCGACACCGACGCCATCGACAACCGCTTGAAGTCGCGTCACCCGTACAAACAATGGCTGCGCAAGAACGCCCTGCGTATCCAGGCGACCATGGAAGACAACGACCACGGTTCGGCTTTCTACGACGTCGACCAGCTCAAGCAGTACATGAAGATGTACCAGGTCACGTTCGAAGAGCGCGACCAGGTGCTGCGTCCGCTCGGCGAGCAAGGCTACGAGGCGGTAGGTTCCATGGGCGACGACACGCCGATGGCCGTACTGTCCCAGCGCGTGCGCACGCCGTACGACTATTTCCGCCAGCAGTTCGCCCAGGTGACCAACCCACCGATCGACCCGCTGCGCGAAGCTATCGTGATGTCCCTGGAAGTGTGCCTCGGTGCCGAGCGCAACATCTTCCAGGAATCGCCTGAGCACGCCTCCCGCGTGATCCTCAGTTCGCCCGTGATTTCCCCGGCCAAATGGCGCTCGCTGATGACCCTGGATCGCCCGGGCTTCGATCGCCAGATCATCGACCTGAACTACGACGAGAGCGTCGGCCTTGAAGCCGCGGTGCGCAACGTCGCCGATCAGGCCGAAGAAGCCGTGCGCGCCGGTCGTACCCAGATCGTACTGAGCGACCGTCATATCGCGCCGGGCAAACTGCCGATCCACGCGTCGCTGGCCACTGGCGCGGTACACCACCGCCTGACCGAAAAAGGCCTGCGCTGCGACTCCAACATCCTCGTGGAAACCGCCACCGCCCGCGACCCGCATCACTTTGCGGTGCTGATCGGTTTCGGCGCCTCGGCGGTGTACCCGTTCCTGGCCTACGAAGTGCTGGGCGACCTGATCCGTACCGGCGAAGTGCTGGGTGACCTCTACGAAGTGTTCAAGAACTACCGTAAAGGCATCACCAAGGGCCTGCTGAAAATCCTGTCGAAGATGGGTATCTCCACCATCACGTCGTACCGGGGCGCGCAGCTGTTCGAGGCCATCGGCCTGTCCGAAGAAGTCTGCGATTTGAGCTTCCGTGGCGTGCCAAGCCGTATCAAGGGCGCGCGTTTCGTCGACATCGAAGCCGAACAGAAAGCCCTGGCCGCCGAAGCCTGGAGCGCGCGCAAGCCGATCCAGCAAGGCGGCCTGCTCAAGTTCGTGCACGGTGGCGAATACCACGCGTACAACCCGGACGTGGTGAACACCCTGCAAGCCGCCGTGCAGCAGGGCGACTACGCCAAGTTCAAGGAATACACCGCGCTGGTGGACAACCGCCCGGTGTCGATGATCCGCGACCTGTTCAAGGTGAAGACCCTGGACACCGCGATGGACATCAGCGAAGTCGAACCATTGGACGCGATCCTCAAGCGCTTCGACTCCGCCGGTATTTCCCTGGGCGCCTTGTCGCCCGAGGCCCACGAAGCCCTGGCCGAAGCCATGAACCGCCTGGGTGCGCGTTCCAACTCCGGCGAAGGCGGCGAAGACCCGGCGCGCTACGGCACCATCAAGAGCTCGAAAATCAAGCAAGTGGCCACCGGTCGCTTCGGTGTCACCCCGGAATACCTGGTCAACGCCGAAGTGCTGCAAATCAAAGTGGCCCAGGGCGCCAAGCCCGGCGAAGGCGGTCAGCTGCCTGGCGGCAAGGTCAACGGCCTGATCGCCAAGCTGCGTTATGCGGTACCGGGCGTGACCCTGATCTCGCCACCGCCGCACCACGACATCTACTCGATCGAAGATTTGTCGCAGCTGATTTTCGACCTGAAACAAGTCAACCCGCAGGCGCTGGTCTCGGTGAAACTGGTGGCGGAAGCCGGCGTGGGCACCATCGCCGCCGGTGTGGCCAAGGCGTATGCCGACCTGATCACCATCTCCGGTTACGACGGTGGCACCGGTGCATCGCCGCTGACCTCCATCAAGTACGCCGGCGCACCATGGGAGCTCGGCCTGGCCGAAACCCACCAGACCCTGCGCGGCAACGACCTGCGTGGCAAGGTCCGTGTGCAGACCGACGGTGGCCTGAAAACCGGCCTCGACGTGATCAAGGCCGCGATTCTTGGCGCCGAAAGCTTCGGCTTCGGTACTGCGCCGATGATCGCCCTGGGCTGCAAATACCTGCGTATCTGCCACCTGAACAACTGCGCCACCGGCGTGGCGACCCAGAACGAAAAGCTGCGCAAGGATCACTACATCGGCACCGTCGACATGGTGGTGAATTTCTTCACCTACGTCGCCGAAGAGACCCGTGAGTGGCTGGCCAAGCTGGGCGTGCGCTCCCTCGAAGAGCTGATCGGCCGCACCGATCTGCTGGAAGTTCTCGAAGGCCAGACCGCCAAGCAACACCACCTGGACCTGACGCCGTTGCTCGGCAGCGATCACATCCCGGCTGACAAACCGCAATTCTGCGGTGTGGAGCGCAACCCGCCATTCGACAAGGGCCTGCTGGCCGAGAAGATGGTGGAAATTGCCGGTGGCGCGATCAGCGACGCCAGCGGTGGCGAGTTCGAACTGGATATCTGTAACTGCGACCGTTCCATCGGTGCACGTATCTCCGGCGAAATCGCGCGCAAGCACGGCAACCAAGGCATGGCCAAGGCGCCGATCACGTTCCGCTTCAAGGGTACTGCGGGCCAGAGCTTCGGCGTGTGGAACGCCGGCGGTCTGCACATGTACCTGGAAGGCGACGCCAACGACTACGTGGGCAAGGGCATGACCGGCGGCAAGCTGGTCATCGTTCCGCCCAAAGGCAGCGTGTACAAGACCCAGGACAGCGCCATTGTCGGCAACACCTGCCTGTACGGCGCCACCGGTGGCAAGCTGTTCGCCGCCGGTACCGCCGGTGAGCGTTTCGCCGTGCGTAACTCCGGTGCCCACACCGTGGTGGAAGGCACTGGCGATCACTGCTGCGAGTACATGACCGGAGGCTTTGTCGCGGTACTGGGCAAGACCGGTTACAACTTCGGTTCGGGCATGACTGGCGGTTTCGCCTATGTGCTCGACCAGGACAACACCTTCGTCGACAAGGTCAACCACGAGTTGGTCGAGATCCAGCGCATCAGCGGCGAAGCCATGGAGTCCTACCGGAACCACTTGCAACACGTGCTGGATGAATACGTTGAGGAAACCGGCAGCGAATGGGGGCGTAACCTCGCCGAGAACCTCGATGATTACCTGCGTCGTTTCTGGCTGGTCAAGCCCAAGGCTGCCAACCTGAAATCGTTGCTTTCCAGCATCCGTGCCAACCCGCAGTGATATGCGCCTGAAGAGTTTGATGAGGTTTTAACATGGCTGAACGTCTGAATAACGACTTCCAGTTCATCGATGTCGGGCGCAAAGATCCGAAGAAGAAACTGTTGCGTCAACGCAAGAAAGAGTTCGTGGAAATCTACGAGCCCTTCAAACCCCAGCAGTCGTCCGACCAGGCACATCGTTGCCTGGGTTGCGGCAACCCGTATTGCGAATGGAAGTGCCCGGTGCACAACTTCATTCCCAACTGGCTCAAATTGGTGGCCGAGGGCAACATCCTTGCGGCCGCCGAGCTGTCGCACCAGACCAACACCCTGCCGGAAGTGTGCGGCCGGGTGTGCCCGCAGGACCGTCTGTGTGAAGGTGCCTGCACCCTCAACGACGGCTTCGGCGCGGTGACCATCGGTTCGGTGGAGAAGTACATCACCGACACCGCGTTCGCCATGGGCTGGCGCCCGGACATGTCCAAGGTCAAGCCGACCGGCAAGCGCGTCGCCATCATCGGCGCCGGTCCTGCCGGCCTGGGCTGTGCCGACGTGCTGGTGCGTGGCGGCGTGACCCCGGTGGTGTTCGACAAGAACCCGGAAATCGGTGGTCTGCTGACCTTCGGCATCCCCGAGTTCAAGCTGGAAAAAACCGTACTGAGCAACCGTCGCGAAGTGTTCACCGGCATGGGCATCGAGTTCCGCCTGAACACCGAGGTCGGCAAAGACGTGACCATGGAGCAACTGCTCGCCGAATACGATGCCGTGTTCATGGGCATGGGCACCTACACCTACATGAAGGGCGGCTTTGCCGGCGAAGACCTGCCGGGTGTGTATGACGCGCTGGACTTCCTGATCGCCAACGTCAACCGCAACCTGGGCTTTGAAAAGTCGCCGGAAGATTTCGTCGACATGAAAGGCAAGAAGGTGGTGGTGCTGGGCGGTGGCGACACCGCGATGGACTGCAACCGGACCTCGATCCGCCAGGGCGCCAAGGCTGTGACCTGTGCCTATCGTCGTGACGAAGCGAACATGCCGGGCTCGCGCAAAGAGGTGAAGAACGCCAAGGAAGAAGGCGTGAAATTCCTCTACAACCGCCAGCCGATCGCCATCGTCGGTGAAGACCGGGTCGAAGGCGTGAAGGTGGTCGAGACCCGTCTCGGCGAGCCGGACGCCCGTGGCCGTCGCAGCCCCGAGCCGATCCCGGGTTCCGAAGAGATCATCCCGGCCGACGCCGTGGTCATCGCTTTCGGTTTCCGCCCAAGCCCGGCGCCGTGGTTCGAGCAGTTCGACATCCAGACCGACAGCCAGGGCCGCGTCGTGGCGCCTGAGCAAGGCCGGTACAAGCACCAGACCAGCAACCCGAAGATTTTCGCCGGTGGTGACATGGTGCGCGGCTCGGACCTGGTGGTCACGGCGATCTTCGAAGGCCGCAACGCCGCCGAAGGGATCCTGGATTACCTGCAAGTCTGACCCCGATCCCAACTTGAAATGGGATCAAACGGTGGGAGCTGGCTTGCCTGCGATAGCGCTGTAACAGTCACCGGATGTCTCGACTGAACTACCGCAATCGCAGGCAAGCCAGCTCCCACATTTGTTTTGCAGCGCTTTTATGTCCGCGACAAATTGACCCGATAGATAAAAGGCACGGTGCATTCCGTGCCTTTTGCGTCGCGCTCTGAGAAAATGCCCGCACTTTTTTTGCGGATGCCGACATGACTGCCCTCAAGAACGACCGTTTCCTTCGTGCCCTGCTCAAGCAACCCGTGGACGTCACCCCTGTGTGGATGATGCGCCAGGCCGGTCGCTACCTGCCGGAATACCGCGCCAGTCGTGCCAATGCCGGCGACTTCATGAGCTTGTGCATGAACCCGGCGTTCGCCTGCGAAGTCACGATGCAGCCGCTGGACCGCTACCCCGAACTGGACGCGGCCATCCTCTTCTCCGATATCCTCACCATCCCTGACGCCATGGGCCAGGGCCTGTATTTCGAAACCGGCGAAGGCCCGCGTTTCAAGAAGGTCGTCAGCACCCTGGCCGACATCGAAGCGCTGCCGATCCCCGACCCGCACAAAGACCTGGGTTACGTGATGGACGCCGTGAGCACCATCCGCCGTGAACTCAACGGCCGCGTGCCACTGATCGGCTTCTCCGGCAGCCCGTGGACCCTGGCCACCTACATGGTCGAAGGCGGTTCGTCGAAAGACTTCCGCAAGACCAAGGCGATGCTCTACGACAATCCGCAAGCCATGCACCTGCTGCTGGACAAGCTGGCGCAGTCGGTCACCGCCTACCTCAACGGCCAGATCCAGGCCGGTGCGCAAGCGGTGCAGATCTTCGACACCTGGGGCGGCAACCTGTCGGCGGCGGCGTACCAGGAATTTTCCCTGGCCTACATGCGCAAGATCGTCGGCGGCCTGATCCGCGAACACGAAGGCCGCAAAGTGCCGGTGATCCTGTTCACCAAAAACGGCGGCCTGTGGCTGGAAAGCATCGCCGATGCAGGTGCCGACGCCCTCGGCCTGGACTGGACCTGCGACCTCGGCGAAGCCCGCCAGCGCGTCGGCAACCGCGTTGCGCTGCAAGGCAACATGGACCCGACCGTGCTGTATGCCAAGCCGGAAGCGATCCGCACTGAAGTGGGCCGCATCCTCGCCAGCTACGGCAAGGGCTCAGGGCATGTGTTCAACCTGGGCCATGGCATCACGCCGGAAGTGAACCCGGAGCATGCCGGCGCGTTCCTGCGCGCGGTGCATGAACTGTCGGCGCAGTACCACGAATAATGAAAAAGCCCGGCAAATGCCGGGCTTTTTCATGGCTGAACACAAGCCAGCTCCCACATAAAAGCAAAATAGCCTTAGACCTTCACTTCTCCCAACGGTGGCAGCTTCGCCAGTCTCAACGCCACCAGCAACGCGCCGATCAACAGCGCGATGATGAACGCGCCAATCCCGTTCCACCCGGCAAAGTGCCAGAAGAACCCGCCCGCCGTCCCCGCAATGCTCGATCCCACGTAGTAGCAGAATAGGTACAGCGACGACGCCTGCCCCTTGGCTTTCACCGCGCGGCGCCCGATCCAGCTGCTGGCCACCGAGTGGGCGCCGAAGAAGCCGAAGGTGAAGATCAGCATGCCTGGCACCACCAGCCACAGCGGTGTGAACAGGGTCAGGCTCATACCGGCGAGCATCAGCACGATCGTTCCCCACAGGACGCGGCGGCGACCGAGGCGGTCGGCCAGCGAGCCGATTTTTGCCGAGCTGTAGATGCCGGTGAGGTACACCAGCGACAGCAGACCGACCACCGCCTGGCTCAGTTCATAGGGCGAGGCCAGCAAGCGGTAGCCGATGTAGTTGAACATCGTCACGAACGCGCCCATCAGCAGGAACGCCTCAAGGAATAGCCACGGCAGGCCCGCGTCCTTGAAGTGCATGACAAAACCGTCCAGCAGGTTGCGCGGCTTGAGGCTGCTGGCGCGGAAGTTGCGCGACTCGGGGAGGATTTTCCAGAACACGGTCGCTGCGATCAGCGCCAGGGCGCCGATGATCAGCATTGCGGTGTGCCAGCTGACGAAGTCGATCAACACGCCGATGATCAGGCGTCCGCTCATGCCGCCAATGGCGTTGCCGCCGATGTACAGACCCATGGCCAGGCCGATGTGTTGTGGATGGATTTCTTCGCTCAGGTAGGTCATCGCCACGGCGGCCAGGCCGCTCAGGGACAGGCCCACCAGCGCGCGCATCAGCAGGATGCCCTCCCAGGTCGGCATCAGACCGCTGGCAATGGTGCACAGCGCGGCGCTGAACAACGCGGCGACCATCACCGGCTTGCGTCCCAGGGTGTCGGAAATCGGCCCGGTGATCAGCAACCCAAGTGCCAGCATCGCCGTGGCCACCGACAGAATCAGGCTGCTTTGCGCCGCATTGATGGAAAACTCCCGGGACAGCGCCGGCATCATCGGCTGCACGCAATACAACAGAGCAAAGGTCGCGAAACCGCCAGAGAACAGCGCCAGTACCGTGCGCATGAACATGGGCGTGTCTTTTTCGATGTATTGCTCGTTGAGCTGGGCCACCACCTCATCCAGGGCGTTCGGTGGGACTTCTTGGGCGTAGGGCGCGACAGCAGCTTTCACGGGGGACCTCGGGGAGCAAGAGTGCGCCGAAATCGGCACTGCAAAAAAGAATATAGCTGGCTAACGATTCTTTCCAATATATTGTTCGACCTGTTTGATAGCTTTTACGACCTAATGAGGTTTAGATGGAATTACGACATCTGCGCTACTTCATCGCCGTCGCCGAGGAACTGCACTTTGGCCGCGCCGCACAGGTGCTGGGCATCTCTCAACCGCCATTGAGTCAGCAGATCCAGGCGCTGGAGCAGGAGGTCGGCGCACGGCTGTTTGAGCGTACCAATCGTCGGGTCGAGCTGAGCGAGGCGGGACGATTGTTCCTGCATGAAGCGCGGCTGGCGCTGGCGCAGGTCGACAAGGCTGCGGATGTCGCGCGACGGGCGCAGTTGGGTGAGTTGGGCGAACTGAAGATCGGCTTCACGTCGTCGGCACCGTTCAACGCCAGCATCCCCCAGGCGATCTTTGCGTTTCGCCAGGCGTTCCCGGCGGTGCATCTGAACCTGCAGGAGATGAGCAGTACCCAAGTGGCCGAATCTCTGGTGGATGAGTCGATCCAGGTGGGGCTGATGCGGCCACTGCCGTTGCCCGACTCCCTCAGCCTGATCGAACTGATGCGCGAGCCGCTGGTGGCCGTGTTGAATGCCGGCCATCCGCTGGTGACGGGCAGTGAGCGCGGTTTGCATCTGGCGCAGTTGGCTGAAGAGCCGTTCGTGTTTTTCCCGCGAACCTACGGCAGCGGCCTGTACGCCCAACTGCTCAACCTGGCACGTGACGCCGGCTTCAGCCCGCACTTCGCCCAGGAAGCGGGCGAGGCCATGACCATCATCGGCCTGGTTGCAGCGGGGTTGGGGGTGTCAGTGCTGCCGGCCTCGTACCAGCGCATTCGAATCGATGGGGTGGCGTATCGCACGCTCCTCGACCCGGACGCGGTAACGTCCGTGTGGCTGGTGCAACGCAAAGGAGGGCAAACCCCGATGGCCGAGGCGTTTGTGGAGTTGTTGACGCGCAAGGCTGTTCAATAAAAAACGGACTTTAAAACGAAGCAGCTCTTTGTGGGAGCTGGCTTGCCTGCGAAAGCGGTGGGCCAGTTGGCAGGTGTGTCGACTGACATTCCGCATTCGCGGGCAAGTCGAATCGTCGCACCGCCGCCAGCCATCGCAGAGCCAGGCAGGACGCGGCGATGACAAGCCAACCTGTTTGTGAAGAGGGCGCCGAAAGGCGCCCTTTGTCGTTTCTGGCGCCCTGCCGGTCAAGCGCGCTTCAGTTCTGCTGCGACGTATTCGCCTCGTTCACTCCGTAGGCGCGCAGCCCCGCCAGGATGTCCCGGTCCAGCATGCTAACCCAGCGGTTGTAGTTGCGATGGATGGTGCCGTTCTTGTAGCCCAGGTCACGGCTGTCGCGGTAGGTGATGGCGTAGCTGTTGCGGGTGTAGCGGATGTCGATTTCAGCATGGAACTGATTGCGCACGGTGATCTCGGCCTGCACCAGTTGCGGGCTCAGGCGCTGCACGGACCATTCACGTTTTTGCAGGGCATTGACGATGACCTGCCGGACTTTCTCTTCGCTGACCTGCCCGGTGGCCGGGATATCGTGCTGGGTATTGAGGATCGGCTTGTTGGTGCACCCCGCGGCGGTCAGCAAGGCCAGGGTGATCAGGGTGGCGCGTAGCAAGGAAGACATTCCGTTTTCTCCAGTCGATTGAAATTCAGGGCCAGCGGCGAAAGATCAGCGACGTGTTGACGCCGCCAAACGCAAAGTTGTTGTTCATCACGTAGTCGTGGTGCATCTCGCGGAACTCACCCTGCAGGTAATCCAGCTCGCCGCATTGCGGGTCAACGCTGTCCAGGTTGAAGGTGTGCACGTACTGGTCGCGGTTCATCATCTCGATGCTGAACCACGATTCCAGCGCGCCGCACGCGCCCAGGGTGTGTCCAAGAAAGCTTTTCTGCGAGCTGATGGGCATGCGACTGCCGAACAGGCTGCTGGTGGCCAGGGTTTCGGCGATATCGCCCTGGTCGGTGGCGGTGCCGTGCCCGTTGACGTAGCCGATGGCCGCCGGTGCCAGCCCCGCGTCTTCCAGGGCCAGTTCCATCGCGCGGCGCATGGTTTGTTGTTCCGGGCGGGTGGTGTGCTGGCCGTCGGCATTGCTGCCAAACCCGACGATTTCGGCATGAATATGCGCACCTCGCGCCAGGGCATGTTCCAGTTCTTCCAGTACCAGCATGCCACCGCCTTCGCCGATCACCAGGCCATCGCGACCGCTGTCGTACGGGCGTGGGCTGCTCTGGGGCGCATCGTTCTTCAGGCTGGTGGCGTAGAGCGCATCGAACACCATGGCTTCGGTGGGGCACAGTTCTTCAGCGCCGCCGGCGAGCATCAACGGCAGGCGCCCGAACTTGATCGCTTCATAGGCGTAGCCGATGCCCTGGCTGCCACTGGTGCAGGCGCTGGACGTGGGGATCAGCCGCCCTGTGAGGCCAAAGAAGATGCTGATATTCGCCGCCGTGGTATGGGGCATCATGCGCACATAGGAGTTGGCATTGAGCCCTTCGGCCACCGAGTTCAGCAGCATGTTGCCGAACGCCTTGATCTCGTCGGTGCTACCGGTGGACGAGCCGCACGCCACGCCCATGCGCCCGTCCTTGATCGACTCATCGCCAAGCAAACCGGCGTCTTGCAACGCGCGTTCCGCTGCCCACACCGCCAGGCGCGACACACGGCCCATGCTGCGCAGTTGCTTGCGTGTCCAGTGGGCGGGCACCACGAAGTCATCGATGGGCCCGGCCAGGCGTGTGTTCAATTCGCTGAAGCGATCCCACTCGTCCATGCGCCGAATGCCGCTGCGGTTGGCGCGGAAGTTGGCGGCGATGGTGTCCCAGTCGCTGCCCAGGGAAGTCATGCCGGCCATGCCGGTGACGACGACGCGCTTCATCAGCACAGGCCCCCATTCACGGCCAGGACCTGGCGGGTGATGTAGCCGGCTTCCGCCGACATCAGGAAATTCACCGCGCCCGCCACCTCTTCCGGGGTGCCCATGCGCTGTGCCGGGATCATCTTCATCAGTTCTTCCACCGGCACGTTTTCGTCCAGCATCGCGGTGTCGATCAAACCGGGGGCGACACAGTTGACGGTGATCTTGCGCTTGCCCAGCTCGATGGCCAGGGCCTTGGCGGCGCCGATCAGGCCGGCTTTCGAGGCGCTGTAGTTGACCTGGCCACGGTTGCCGATCAGGCCGGAAACCGAGGTGATGCACACGATGCGCCCGGCGGTGCGGCGCCGAATCATCGGCATCATCACCGGGTGCAGCACGTTGTAGAAGCCGTCGAGATTGGTGCGCAATACGTCGTCCCAGTCGTCCTCCGACAAGGCCGGGAAGGCGCCGTCACGGGTCAGGCCGGCATTGAGCACCACGCCGTAGTAGGCGCCGTGCTGCTCCACGTCAGCCTCAAGGATTGCCTTGCACGCAGCACGATCCGCCACATCGAATTGCAGTACCCGCGCCTGGCGGCCCAGGGCCTCGACCTCGGCCCGCACCGCGTCGGCTTCGGCGCGACCGCTGCGGCAATGCAGCACGATGTCATGGCCGGCCTGGGCCAGGCGCAGGGCAATGGCGCGACCGATGCCACGGCTGGAGCCGGTGACCAGTACGGATTCAGTCATGGCGTTACGTCCTTCGATTCATCTAAATAATTGGCCGCCTGGGGCGGTCGAAATACATTCAAGCGGGCGCTGGCCAAAATGCCATCACCGGTCAGGTGGCATTCGAACACACCCATGCCGTTGTCGTCTTCCAGAGAGCGCATGCCGTGGATGCTCAGTTCGGCACCTGCCGGAAAATGCGCCACGTTGCACGCGAACTTGCGAGTGCCCAGCAGAAAACCCAGCGCCACGGCTTCACCGTTGCGGCGTGCGTGACAACCCGCGTAGGCGGCCACGCTCTGCGCCATCAGCTCGATGCCGACCCAGGCCGGCAGGCTGCCATCCGGGTGGTTGAACAAGCCACCGGGCTTGACGGTGACGCGGGTGTGAATCTGCTCCTCATCGAACGACAGCACCTGATCGATCAGGATCATGTCGCCAGCATGGGGCAGCAGTTCGGCGAGTGGCCAATCGATCATGGGGCCTCTCCGATAATCAGGCTGACGTTGTTGCCGCCGAAGGCAAACGAGTTGCTCATCAGGCAGCGTTGTTCCAGGACCTCTCCCGTTTGCGCCCAGCGCAGAACGGGTAGCTCCGGGTCGGTTTGAGCGTCCCACACATGGGGCGGCACGCGGTCGTGTACCAGGCTCAACCAGCAGAACGCCGCTTCCAGCGCGCCGGCGGCGCCCAGGGTGTGGCCGCTCATGGGTTTGGTCGACGAACAGGCCACACCTTTGGGAAACAGGCTGGCGACGGCCAGGCTTTCCATGGCGTCGTTATGCACCGTGGCGGTGCCGTGCAGGTTCAGGTAACCGATCTGCTCGGGCTGTCGTTTTGCGCTGACCAGTGCCTTGCGCATGGCTTGCAGCGCGCCCTTGCCGGTGGGCTCGGGCGCAGAAATATGGTGGGCGTCGCAGCTGGCGCCGCTGCCGAGCAGGGCGATGGGCGCAGGTTCGCGGGTCATCAGGAACAGCACCGCCGCTTCACCGATGTTGATGCCGTTGCGGTTCACCGAAAATGGGTTGCACCGTTCGCTCGACACGGCCTCCAGCGAGACGAAGCCGTTGAGCGTCAATTTGCACAGGCTGTCGACCCCACCGCAGATCACCGCGTCGCACAGTCCCAGGTTCAACAGGCGCTGGGCACTCATCAGTGCGCGGGCGCTGGAGGTGCACGCAGTGGAAATCACATAGGCCGGGCCGCTTACCTGCAACCAGTCGGCGAGGAAGGTCGCCGGGGCGCTGAGTTCCTGTTGCTGGTAGTCGTAGTCGGCGGGGAAGTGCTGGTCCCGCAGGTAGTGAGCGATGCCTTGGCTGGCCTCGTCGATGCCCGACGTGCTGGTGCCCAGCACGATAGCCACCCGCGCGGCGCCATGGGTGTGGATCGCCTGACGGATCTCGTCCTCGATCTGCAACGCGGCATCCAGCAGCAACTGGTTGTTGCGGCTGTGGTGCTGGCTCAGGTGTGCCGGCAGGGGCGCCAGTTCACTGTGCACGCCGGCCACCGGCAACACGCGCTCCGGCACCCAGCCGCCTTCGGCGCGCATGCCGGAACAGTCGCCGGCAAACAAATTGCGGCTGACTTCGGCCTGGCCCCGGCCCAGTGCACAAATGACACCGAGGGCGTTGAGGTAGGCCGTCATTGGCCCGCTCCCAGCGGTGTGATGCGATAGCTCAAGGGCGGCTGAACGCTCATGTTCACGGTGAACACCTCGGAAGACTGGTACACGATCTGCCAGTGGCCGGGCAGGGTGCGCGTCAGGTCCATCGCCTGGGCGCTGGGGTAGAGCGCGCGCACGTCATCCGACGAGGTCAGGGCAAACAGCAGGGCGGCGAACAGCGCCCGCGCCTGAGGGTTGGGCGGCAACAGGCCGTCGGCCTGCCATTGGCCGTCGATCAGTTTCTGCCGCGCCTGGGGGATGCCCAGCGGGTCCATCATCGACCAGCGGATGCCGCTGCCTTCACGCTGGATCACCAATAACCAGTCCTGGCGCTGACCCTCGGCCAGGCGCTGCACATGCAACTGCATGGGCAACGCCAGCGCCGGGGTTTTTTCGGGCAGCGGCGGCTGGCTGACGCAAGCGCCCAGCAGTAACACGCACGCCATCAACAGCAAACGGATCATGGTGTAGCAGCCTCCAGGGGTTTGCGTGCCACGCAGTTGACCAGGGTCTCTTCGCGTTGGCCCACCGGCGGCGGATTGCGCAGGCCCCAGCGCTCCAGCAGACCGAAATCGCTGGAACGGCTCCACCACAGGTACGGATACGAAACGTTCTGCGGGCCGAACTCAAAACCCTGCTCGCGGAGCATGTCCAGATATTCCTCGGCGCTTTTCTGCACGTGCATGGGGTGACGGAACAGCCAGCGGATCACCCAGGTATCGATGTACGCCTCGGTGGATTCGGCGAACAGCAGATAGCCGCCGGGCTTGAGCACCCGGTAGAACTCTTTCAGGGCGCGATGCTGTTCCACCAAGTGATGAAAAGTCTGGTGGCAGAACAGGATGTCGACGCTTTCGTCGGGCATTTGCAGGGTGGCGCAGTCGCTGCCGATCAGCTCGACGGCCAGGCCCTGGCGTTCGGCTTCCGCGCGGCTCAGGGTCAGGCTGTGGGGGTCGGCGTCCAGACCGATCAAGCGTTCGGGCGCGAACACCTGCTGCAACAGCTTGAAAGACTTGCCCTGGCCGCAACCGGCGTCCAGCAGCACCGGAGCCTGTGGCAATGGCTCGCTGAACAGGCCGCGCAGGTCGTTGATCGCGACGCGCAAGACATGGTGCTGCCAGGTATGGCTACGCAGGAACCAGAAGCCGAAACGGGTTTCTTCGACGTAGTTTTTACTCAGATAGTGAGTGCTCATGCGGCATCCCCTGCACAAATTTCAGACAGCATCCGTAGCCGTCGCTTCGGCTCGCTGACAAACGGGTTGCGTTCGTCCCACGCGTAACCGGCGAGAATCGAGCTGATCATCCGGCGAATCTCCGGTGAACTGCCCGGGTGGAAAATCACATCCTGGAACGTACCGGCGTACCAGCCTTCGACGTAGCAACGGAAAGTGTCGACCCCGCGTTTCAAGGGCTCGGCAAATTCGGTCTGCCAGTCCACGGTTTCACCCTGCAACTGACGGTGCAGCAGCCCGGCGGCCATGCTGGCCGAGCGCATGGCGATGGTCACGCCGGAAGAAAACACCGGGTCGAGAAATTCCGCGGCGTTGCCCAGCAGCGCAAAGCCCGGGCCATGCAGGGTTTTGACGTTGGCCGCGTAGCCGCCGATGGTCCGCGCGGGGGTGTCCCACACAGCGTTTTGCAGCACGCCGGACAGGCTCGGGGTTTCGTCGATGAAGCCGCGCAGGCAGGCGTCGAGGTCGCTGTCCCGCCCGTCGAAGTGCGCCTTGGCCGCGACCACGCCCACCGAGCAGCGACCGTTGCTGAACGGGATGGTCCAGAACCAGATATCGCGCTTCGTCGGGTGGGTGGTGACGAGGATTTTGGTGCGGTCGAAGCCCGGGTGTTCGATGCGGTCTTCAATATGGGTGAACACCGCCTGGCGCACGGGGAAATCAGACGGTATATCCAGGTCCAGCAGGCGCGGCAGCACGCGGCCATAGCCGCTGGCGTCGAGCACGAACCTGGCTTTGAGGTGGTACTCGCTGCCGTTCTCGCGACGCACGTGCAGGTAGCGGCACTCGTCCTTGAAGTCCACACCGACGAGGGTTTCGCCGTAGCGGATTTCCACGCCCTGCAAGGCGGCCTGGTCCGCCAGCAACTTGTCGAATTCACCGCGCTGCACCTGGAAGGTGGTCGGCTTGCCGTGGCTGAACGTATCGCTGAAATCGAACGCACTGTAGCGCTCGCCCCAGGCGAACGCCGCACCGGTCTTCAGCTGGAAACCTGCGGCTTGCACGGCCTCGAGCATGCCGGCTTCTTCGATGAAGTCGATGCAGTGGGACAGCAGGCTTTCGCCGATCGAGAAGCGCGGGAAGTGCTGGCGTTCGATGACCAGCACATCGTGCCCGTTGCGCTTGAGCAGCGCGGCGGCGATGGCACCGGACGGCCCGGCGCCGATCACCACCACTTGGCGGCGTTCCATTTCAACTGTTGGCACATGGGCTCCTTGCCGCGTTGGCGTTAATCATCATGAGGCGTGCTTCTGCTGACCGGCCCAGGGCGCCAGCATAAAGCTGAACGCCAGGCCAAGGCTGACCGACAGGCCGAAATTGCTCACCGCCGGCGTGCTGGAGATCGCCAGCAGGCCGAACGACAACCAGGTGGTCACGGCGGCAAGTAGAGTGCCCAGCAGGCTCACCGCCGGGCCGCCGATCTGCTCGCGCATGAGGATCGCGTAATCCACGCTGATGGCGGTGACCAGCAGCAGACCGAACAGGCTGAACAGGGTCAGTGGCTGGCCGAGCCAGCCAAGGCTGGCCAGGCTGCACAGCGCTGCCAGCAAGGGCAGCGCAACGATGCGCAGGGCACCGCCAAAACCGAAGGGCAGTATCAGCAGCAGCACGATCAGCACGCACGACATCAACTTCAGTTCAGCGGCGCTGACCTGCGTATCGGCAAACACCCGGTTCAGATCGCCCAGGCGATCCACCAGTTGCACGCCGGGCAAATCCACCGCCTGCACCCGCAATAACGCCGGGTTGTTCAAGCCTTGCAAACTGACCATGGCCGCGACGCCGCCATCCACCTGGCCCAGCCACAATGTGCGCCAGGGCTCGGCCAGCGGGCCTGCCAACGCAGCGTCGATGTCTTGGGCGGGCAGTGCTTGCAGTTGCGCCACTTCGGTTTGCAGGGCGCTGACGGGCACGCCAAGGTCCAGTAGCGGTTGCCAGTGTTGCGGCAGTCTGTTCAGCGCATCGCGCAGCCGTTGCTGTTCGGCGGGCGGGCTGACCAGTTGATTGAGCGCCAGATAGCCTTGGAGCTTGTCCATGCTCACCAGTTGATCCAGACGTTGGCCCAGTGCGGCCTGGCGCTCCAGCAACTGTTGCTGGTTTTGCGCACGTACCAGGAAAAACTGGCTGGTGGGCTGGAATCCGGTGATGCGCGCCACGGCCTGCGCTTCTTGCAGCAACTGCGGCGGTGCGCCGATCCATTGGCGGATATCGTTCTTGCTGTCGAGGTGCCACAGGCCACCGGCGCAAAACAGCAGCACCAGCGCCAGCAGCACTGGGCTCGGCACGCGCTTGAGCAAGGCGCTGCGCGCGAGCCACAGGACCTCGGCGATGCGCAGCGGCCATTGCGCCGGGCGCAGTTCCACGCCTTTGAGCAGTGCCGGTAACAGGCACACCGCCGACAGGTAGGCGCCAACCAGGCCGGCGGCGGAGAACACCGCGATTTGCGTCAGGGCCGGGAACGGCGTCCAGGCCAGTGCGAGGTAGCCAATGCAACTGGTGGCCAGGCTCAGGCTCAGCCCCGGCAGTGTCAGGCGCAGCGCCGGCCAACTGCGCCACGGCTTCAGGCTCCAGCTCTTCGACAGGTAGTGCAGCGGGTAGTCCACCGCTACGCCAATCAGGCTGGAGCCCAGCACCAGCGTCATCACATGCATGTGGCCAAACAGCGCCACACAGGCCACCGCGCCAAACAGCATGCCCACCAGCACCGGCACGAACGCCAGCAATACCCGCCAGCGCCGGAAGGCCAGCAATAGCAGCAACAGGATGCCGACGGTCGCGCCGCCGCCGACCCAGGTGATTTCCCGCGTGGCCTGCTGTTGCCCGTTGGCGGCGTAGAGCAAGCCACTGGCGGCCAGCAGTTGCGCGCCTTGTCCTGCTGCGTGTTCGCGGCTGGCCTGGAGCAGATCCGCCACTTGCAGCGGCAGCTTCATGTCGAACGCATTGCCGGTAGTACGCGCGCGCAGCAGCACCCAGCTTTTACCGTCGGCATCGGCGATCAATGCACCGCTGCCAATGTCCAGTTGCACCGAGCCGTGCTGCGGCTGGCTGTTCTGGATGCGTCCGGTGAGGCCCAGCCAGTCGTCCTGGCTCGGCACCAGGCTGAAGCCGGTGAAGGGGTCGAACAGGGCTTGCACCCGCTGCTGGATAAACGCATCGGGGTGTTCGATCAGTTGTTCGCGATCCTTGGCCGAGAGCATCGCCAGGCGACCGCGCAGCAGTTGTTCGCGCAGTGCCGGCAAGTCGGCTTGCAGGTTCCACTGCACCTTTTCAAACAGCCCGCTGGCTTGCCAGCGCTCACCCAGTTGCTGCGCCACGGCCAGCGCTTGCTGGCGATCGGCATGCCCCACCAGCACCAGCATTTCGCGGTTCAGGGGTTCCTGCATGCGCTGCTCGGCCTGTTGTTCCAGGGCGTCCGGCGTGTTGCCCGGCACCAGCTCCATCAGGTTGGCCGACAACGGCGCGCCCTGGCGCCACTGCCAGCCGGCCAGGGCCAGCACGGCCACCAGCAGGATCAGGAACAGGCGCGGCAACAGGCGTTCACTGGGCAAAGTCGTGCTGCTCCGCATCACTCAAGGGCTGGCCGGCGGTGCTGTCTTGCATACGCAACACGGTGCTGTCGCCCTGGGTTTCCAGCAGTTCGATGGTCTGCACCAGTTCGCCGCCGTCGATATTGATCCGGGTGAAGACCTGCTTGAGCAACAGCGAGCGCGGGATCAGCGTGAGCGTCCACTGCTTGGGCTCGCCTTGCAGTTGCAATTCGAAGTCGCGCTGCAAACCGCTGCTGTCACCCTGCAGCACGGCGAGGAACAGACGATTCTGTTCGGCGCCGGCGCTTTTGTTCGGCAGCAGTTGCCAGCCGTTGGCATCGCGACGGGCAATGCCCTGGGCGCTGATGCGGTAGTCCTGTTGCAAGGGCGTCTTGAGCAGCCACAACAGGCCGTGGTCTTTGGCGAGCACGAAGGTGCCTTTGCTGACCAGGGGCTGGGGCAGGGCGCGCAGGTGTTTTTCCTGGATGAAGTTGCCGTGGATCACGGAGGGTTTGGCGAGTTGGTCGCTGAGCTGCTGCAAGTCAAAAGCATGAGCGCTAAAGCTCAAGAACAACCCGATCAAAAATGTGGGAGCGGGCTTGCCCGCGATGAACCTGAGGGCGCCGCGCAGTGTCAGGCGGCTCGCGTTATCGTTGACGTCCATCGCGGGCAAGTCGAGTCGTCGCACCGCCGCTCCCACAGGGGATCTCATTTCAAGGCTCTCTCTACGGTGTCGGTGAATACTTTGGGCGATGCCAACTGCATCTCGCGGCTGGCGATTTCCACCGCCACCTGCACGGTGCTGGCGCGGGTCAGGCGCTCGCCGCTGGCCAGGTCGGTAATCAGGTAATTGACCTTCAAGCGGTTCTCCCATTCCACCAGGCTCGCACGCACGTTGATCGTCTGGCCGAACACGGCACCGCGCACGTAGCGCAGTTGCAGGTCGATCACCGGCCAGGCGTAGCCCGATTCGAGCATGTGCGTGTAGTTGTGGCCGAGCTTGTCCAGCAGCGCACAGCGCGCCACTTCCAGGTACTTCACATAGTGCCCGTGCCACACCACGTTCATAGTGTCGACGTCGAAAAACGGCACCAGGATCTTGGTGTCGCAATGCAGTACGCCAGGGCTACGCATGCAGCCTCCAGTGTTGCTCGGCAATACGTTGCAGGCACAGGCGCAGCTCGCCTTCCAGGGCGCGGTCTTCGATCACCGGCGGGAAGTCCTTGGCCAGTTGCTCATGCATGGCGGCCAGGGCCGGTGGCAAGGGGCGTGCATCGTCGGCCTGGGCGCGTAGCCACACGCCCTGGTTGGCGGCGAGCAGCGTGGCGGCGGCGACCTGCTCGGTGAGTTCCAGCACGCGGATCGCATCGCGGGCGGCGATGGTGCCCATGCTCACCTTGTCCTGGTTATGGCACTCGGTGGAGCGCGAGAACACACTGGCCGGCATGGTGTTTTTCAGCGCCTCGGCGGTCCAGGCGCTGGCGCCGATCTGCACGGCCTTGAAGCCGTGATTGATCATGGCGCGGTCGGCTGGCGCGCCCGACAGGTTGCTCGGCAGGCCGTGGTTGTAGCGCACGTCCACCAGCAGCGCGAGTTGACGGTCGAGCAGGTCGGCGACGTTGGCCACCAGGGTCTTGAGGCTGTCCATGGCGAAAGCAATGTGGCCGCCGTAGAAATGACCGCCGTGCAGCACGCGTTCTTCTTCGGCGTCGATGATCGGGTTGTCGTTGGCGCTGTTCAGTTCGGTCTCGATGAAACCGCGCAACCAGCCCAGGCTGTCGGCCAGCACGCCGAGCACATGGGGCGCGCAGCGCAGCGAGTAACGGTCCTGCAAGCGATGCAGCGGCGCGGTCGGCGCGTCGATGGCCAGGTCCTTGCGCAGCCAGGCGGCCACTTGCATCTGCCCGGGGTGCGGCTTGGCGGCGAACAGGCGCTCGTCGAAGTGTTCCGGGTTGCCTTGCAGCGCCACCACGTTCAGCGCGGTGATGCGCGTGGCCAGTTGCAACAGGTAGTCGGCGCGGGCGAAGGCCAGGCACGCGAGGCCGGTCATCACGGCGGTGCCGTTCATCAGCGCCAGGGCTTCCTTGGGGCGCAACACCAGCGGGTCCCAGCCCAGCTCGCGGTGCACGTCGGCGGCCTGGCGGCGTTCGCCACGGAACATTACTTCACGCTCGCCGGACAGGGTTGCGGCCACATAGGACAGCGGTGTCAGGTCGCCGCTCGCGCCCACCGAACCTTCTTCCGGGATCAGTGGCAGCACGTCGTGTTCCAGGAAGGCATGCAGGCGCTCCAGCAATTCCACACGCACCCCGGACACGCCATGGCACAGCGACTGCAAACGCGCCGCCAGTACCGCACGGGTGGCCTGGGCATCGAGCAGTTTGCCCAGCCCGCAACCGTGGAAGGTGTACAGGTGACGCGGCAACGCCTCGACGTGCTGCAACGGCACCGCCACTACGCAGGAGTCGCCGTAGCCGGTGGTCACGCCGTAGATCACGCCTTCCTTGTCCAGCAGCGAATCCAGAAACTGCGCACCCTTGGCGATACGTTGGCGATACGCGGCATCGTCCTGCAAGCGGGTGGGCGCCTGACGGTTGGCCAGGGCCAGTACGTCTTCGATGCGCAGGGGGCGTTCGCCAAAGGTGACTGGCTCAAGATGCGTCGTCATCGGTCTTCCAGAAAGGGTAAAAGTTGAACCATTGTTGGGGCGCTTCCAGGCAGAACTGGCCCAGGCGTGCGGCATAGCGCGCGGTCCACAGGGCTATGACCTGCTCGCGGCTGGTGCGTTTCCATTCGATCCGTTGCGTGAACGGTTCGATGGTCAGGCGATAGCGGTTTTGGTGTTTGAGGCACATCAGCAGGTTGACCGGGCATTTAAGCAGGCCGGCCAGCAGCCACGGGCCTTGGGGGAAAGCGGCGTCATGACCGAGGAAATCCACGCGCACCGTGCGCCCACCGTGCAGCGGCACGCGGTCGCCGGCAATCGCCAGCCATTCGCCGTCGTCCAGGCGTTGGCTGAGCAACAGCATGGTGGCCGGGTCCAGTTCGCTTACTTGGATCAAGCGCAAATGGGTGGCACCCGCTTCGCCCAGCAGACGGTTGAATTGCTCGGCGTGCTTGGTATGCACCAGCACGTTCATCGTGACTTGTTCGCCGATTTCGGCGAGTGCGCGGCACACTTCCAGGTTGCCCAAATGTGCGCCCACCAGCATCTGCCCGCGCTCGCCACGCAGTTGCCCGCGCAATTGCGCGGGGTCGTCGATCTCGATTTGTTCGATGCGCAGTTTGCCGTTCCACACGTCGAGCTTGTCGAGCAAGGAGTCGGCGAAGGCTATGAACTGGCCGAAGACCTTGCGGTGGTTGGGGCGCAGTTCGTCGCGGCCACTCCAGTCGGCCAGGCGCTGCTGGTACTGCCAGGCGCTCTGGCGCGCGGTGCGGCCAAACAGGAAAAAATACAGCACGATGCCGTACAGCAATGGGCTGAGCAGGCGACGGCCCAGCACTTTGGCGGCGAAGGCGGTGAGCTTCATCAGCCAGTAGCTGCCGCGCTCCTCGCGGTCTGCCCAGTGTTTGCCGCTGTCGCTCATGCTTGCCACCGTCGCCACAGGATCATCGGCGCGCGCACCAGCATGCCGAAGAACAGCCGGGTGTGCATCGCCGAGATGCGCACGTTGTCGCGAAACAGCCGGAAGTGCGACAGGCCATCGGCAGGGTAATGCACTTGGGTCGGCAACCAGCGCATCGGCTGGTTGCGCCAGGCCAGGCGTACCAGGATGTCGGAGTCGAAGTCCATGCGCGTGCCGATGTAGGCCGCGTCCATCAGTGCCAGCACCGGCGCCAGCGGGTACACGCGAAAGCCGCACATGGAGTCGCGGATTTGCAGGGACAAGGTGTTGATCCACACCCACACGTGGGTCAGGTAGCGCGCGTACAGGCGGCCTTTGGGCACGCTGTCGTCATATTCGGGGTAGCCGCAGACAATGGCGTTGGGGTGACGGCGCGAGCTGTCGAGAAAGGTCTCGACTTCGCGCAGGTCGTGTTGGCCGTCGGCGTCGACTTGCAGGGCGTGGCTGAAGCCCAGGCGCGCGGCCTCGCGGAAACCGGCCATTACCGCACCGCCTTTGCCTTGGTTGCTCGGCAGGGTCAGCAGGGTGACGTTCTCCAGCGTGGCCAGCTGTGCCAATACTGCCGCGCAGGCCGGGCTGCTGCCGTCGTCGACCAGCAGGCAGGGCAGGCCACTGTTCAGCAGGCTGTGGACCACGGCGGGCACGGCGGCTTCGTGGTTGTAGACCGGGATGAGGGCGCAGGGGTTATGCATCGACGGTCTCCAGCAAAATCCGCCCGCTGGAACACGCCGCGACACCGTTGCGATAGGCGAAGTACAACTTGCCGCGCTCCTGATCAAAGCGCAGGTGCAGTTCGATCGCATCGCCCGGGCGCACCAGCTGCTGGAACTTGAGCACTTCCATCCCGGCAAAGGTCGGCGGCAGGTCGAGCAGTTGCTGGCCCAGGTTGAACGCCCATTCCACTTGCACCACGCCCGGCAGCACCGGGGTCACCGGGAAGTGTCCGCTGAAATGGGCCAGATCCGGCGGGACGCTCAGTTGCAGGGTCCATTCGCCGTCGGCTTCGACTTGCTCCAGCACCTCTGGCGCCTTGGGGCGCGGCGCCAGCAGCAGCGTTTCGATGTCGGCCTGGGGCAATTTGCCTTGGCTGTTCAGGGGTAACTGGCGCAGCAGGCGCCAGCGACGGGGCAGGGCCAGGGCTTCACAATGCTGGCTCAAATGCTCGCGCAGGGTGTGGGTGACGCTGCGCCGGCCCTGATTGCGCAAGGCGTGCAAGCCATCGGCGCTGAGTACCACCAGCGCGCCGAGGGACGCGCGGTTTTCCCGCACCACGCCCAGGCGGGTTTCGGCGACCCACGGGTGGCTCATCAGCGCCTGTTCGAGCATGGGCAGGGAGATGCGTTTTTCTTCCAGCTTGACGATGCGGTCCAGACGCCCCAGCAGCTCGAAACGGCCATCGGCATGGATGCGCGCAGCGTCGGCGGTCTGTTCGATATGCCCGGCAGGCAGGTAGGGCGATGCGATGCGCAGGGCGCCGTCGGCATCCTGGCTCAGTTTCACATCGGCGAAAGGCTGCCAGGGTTGCGCACCCTGGCGCCAGGCGATGCCGCCGGTTTCCGAACTGCCGAGGATTTCCGTCGGCCATTGCTGCAAGCGGTCGTAAAGCTCGCCCGCCGCTTCGATAGGCAAGGCGCCGCCTGAGGAGAACACCCGCGCCACTCGGCTCAGGGCCGGCCAGTCGAGGTTGTCGCCCATGCGCTTGAGCAGTGCCGGGCTTGCCACCCAGGCGAACTGTTGGTGCTCGCGGCTGGCGCGCTGCAGGTCTTCGGGGAACGCCAGTTGCCTGCGCACGAAAGTACGGCCAGCGCACAGCGGCCACAGCACCCGGAACAGCAAGCCGTAGATGTGCTGGGTGGCGACGCTGCCAATGATGCAGGCGTCCTTGAGGTCCGAACCCCACAAGGCTTCCAGGGCCTGCACTTCATTGGCCAGCTGGCGCAGGGTCTTGTCGATACGCTTGGGCTCGCCGCTGGAGCCGGAAGTGCACAGGCTCAGTTGGCAGGTGTCCAGGTCCAGCGCAGCGGCGCTCAACGGAGCTTGATACAGCGCGTCGAGATCGTCGGGCGCAACCAGCCAGGCGTCGACGGCATCGCTCCAGCGCTGGCGGGTCTGGGGTTGCAGGTCGGCGGGCAGCAGTACGCTGACGCCCGCGCGCCAGGCACCCAGCAGGGCAATCGCCAGCAGGCCGGCGTCTTCCAGGTACACGGCCAGGCGCCGGATGCCGCGCGCTTGCAGGCCTGCCGCCAGGCTCAGGGATTGCGCCCACAACTGGGCGTGATTCATCGCAGGTTCGGTGGTGACCGGACGCTGCTCCAGCGGCTCAAGCAGCACGTGCTCAAGTTTCAACCCATTCATACGCGGCCTCGAACCCTTTGTCGTACCAGCCATTCCACGGCAAACAACAGCCCCATCAGCCCGTAGGCGATCAGGCCGTTGTACAACGTCCACCAGCTCAGCGGCGCCCAAAGGGTGAGGGCGGTGGCGAGCAGGCCATTGCACAGAAAAAACACACTCCACACCACGGTGACCTGGCGCGTATACACAATGGCGTGGGCCGGCAGCACCGGGTCGGTCATGCGGGCCAGGCGTTCCACCATGGGCGGGCCGTATTTCAGGCTCAGGCCGAACAGCGCGAGCATGAAGCCGTTGACCAGGCTCGGGTACCAGCGCAACAGGTGCGGGTCATCGAACCAGGCCAACAGCAGGCAGAACAGGATCACCGCGACTGCCATCCAGCGGCTGCCGGGGCGGCGCGCGCCCGTCAGTGCGCGCAACAGCCACAGGCCGCCGAGCAGCAGGCCGAATTGCCAGGGGGCGAAGTGCTCAGTGCCGTAATACACCGCAAAGGGGTACAGCAGCCCCGCCAGCAACAGGCCAAGGCCGATCAGCCGGCTCATGCGGCCGGTTGCACCAGGCGGTATACCGCCTCAACCACATCGTTCACGGTGCGTACGGCCTTGAATTCTTCGGTGGCGATCTTCTTACCGGTCTGGCGCTTGATATGGTCGATCAGGTCCACGGCATCGATGCTGTCGATTTCCAGGTCCTGGTACAGGTTGGCGTCAAGGGTGACGCGTGCAGGGTCCAGTTCGAACAGTTCCACCAGAGCATCGCGCAGGGTGTTGAAAATATCGTCACGAGTTTGCATGGTCCGGTCTCAAGCTGCCTGTCTGGCCGTGACGAACGCCGCGAGGCTGGCCACGTTGGTGAAGTGATTGCGGGTGTCCTTGGCGTCGGCGTCGATCTTGATGCCGTACTTTTTCTGGATGGCCAGGCCCAGTTCCAGGGCGTCGACCGAGTCCAGGCCCAGGCCTTCGCCGAACAGGATCTGATCGCTGCCAATGTCGTCGACGCTGATGTCTTCCAGGCCCAGGGCCTCGATGATCAGGGCCTTTATATCGTGCTCAAGGCGGTGTTGGTCGCTCATCTTCGGCGAGCTCCTTAATGAAATAGTGATGCAGGTAATCGTTGAGCTTGCGTGACGCCTGGGGCGCGGGCCCGAGCGCACTGAACGCGTGTGGTTCTATATCGGCACCTACCCGCAAACTGAAGTGCACGCGGCATTTGGGGATGCGGTACCAGGGTTCGGCCTTGGTCAGGGTGGTGGGGCTGACCTTGATCACCACAGGGGTGATGATTGTCGCACCGCGCAGTGCGATGGCGGCGCCCCCGCGATGAAAGGCAGGCGCCGCGCCGGGTGTGGTGCGGGTGCCTTCGGGAAAGATGATCAGGGTCTGGCCGGCCAGCAGCGCATCGGCGGCGGCATCCAGCATGTCGGCGCTGCCGTCGTTGCTGATATAGCCGGCATCCCGCACCGGGCCTCGCGTGCAGGGGTTTTTCCAGAGGCTCTGCTTGACCACGCAGTTGGCCTGGCGCACCAGGCCGATCAGAAACACCACGTCGATCAGCGATGGGTGGTTGGCAATGATCATCTGGCCGGGGCGCCCCAGTTTCTCGGCACCTTCGACGCTGTAGGTGAGCACGCCAGCACGCTGCATCAACCGGATGAAGAACCAGAACAGCTTGCTGACGGTATGGCGGGCACGGCGCCGATGTTTTTCCACACCGCCCGGCAGGCAACTGAGCAGCGGAAACACCAGCAGACGCAGGCACAGCCCGCCGACGCCAAACAGGAAGAAGCTGGCGGCGGTGGCGAACAGGCGCCAGTAATAGGCGTCCCGTGGTTTATCGGTCACGGCTTGCGTTGCCAGTTCCATACGCGGTTCTTCCAGGCATGTTGGCAGGCGACCTGTTCAGTGAGCAGGGTGCGCAGCAGGTCCAGGGCGTGTGGCCACTGGGTTTTCGTGGGTTGGACAGTGCCGGTGCGCAGTTCCAGCTGCCACTCGTCGCCCGGGGTCAGCAGCAGGCCGAGGGCATAGGGGAAAGGCACATCGCTGATCCAGCGGCTGTAGGCTTCAGGCGGTTGTTCTTCGGTGATCACCAGCAATACCGCCGGGGCGCCTTCGTTGAGCAGCGCGGCGGCTTCGAGCATGCCGTGCTCCAGACCGTCTCCAGCGGCGGCGAGGGCGGTCATTTCGCTGGTTTCATTGCGCAGGATCGACCACAGCCCAATCACGGCGTTGTGTACCGACAGGCTGAATTGGGTCGGCGACAGCGGCTGGTCATTGGCCAGGTCGCTGAGGATGTCGAGGGTACGCGGGGTTTCGCCGTGCCGGGAGATGAACACCAGCGGCAGATTCTGCAGGCCCTCGGCCAATGGCCAGCCGACGCTGAACGCCATGCGTGCCAGGCGGCTCAGGCGGCGGCGCTGCATGGCCGGCAGGAACGACACGTCGGGGGCCGAATCGCTTGCGGGCAGCAACACCGGGTCCCGGCACCAGGCGTGCCAGTCGTCCGCGCTGTCCAGGCCAGGCGCCCATGCGCGCCATTGGGCGATGTTGAAAGTGATCACTGAGAAGTTATCCCGCCCCTGCGGGCTTCCATGTGCGGCCGTTGGCCCGGTTTACCGGGACAGAGAGCAAGAGCCGAGTGGCGCGCATTATCCCGGTGCTGCGGGGTTCTAGCAAACTTTGGTAAAGAATTGTTCACGGATGATTACAAATTGGTCGGAAAGAATTACAGATTGTCCTTTACCAGACCGCTGACTGGATTGTCGGACCCTTCCTCTTCAGATGTCGGTTGCGTATGACAGTCGGGTCGCCCACTGCCGTTGATGCAGGCGTGCATGGATGAACGAGGTAGCTAACAGGCGCTTTTGCCCTCTACACTCGGACATTCATTGATACACGGAGGTTTTTCCATGCGGCGTGTGGTGTTCAATCAGAAAGGCGGTGTTGGCAAGTCCAGCATTGCCTGCAACCTGGCGGCGGTCAGCGCCAGCGAAGGCTATCGAACCCTGTTGGTGGACCTCGATGCACAAGCCAACTCAACCCAGTACCTCACCGGGTTGACCGGTGACGATATTCCCATGGGGATCGCGGATTTTTTCAAGCAAACCCTGTCTTCCGGGCCGTTTTCCAAGAAGAACAAGGTGGATATCTACGAAACACCGTTCGACAACCTGCACGTCATCACCGCGACCCCGGAGTTGGCCGACCTGCAACCCAAGCTCGAGGCCAAGCACAAGATCAACAAGCTGAGAAAGCTGCTGGATGATCTGAGTGAGGATTACGACCGGATTTACCTGGATACGCCGCCGGCGTTGAATTTTTATGCGGTTTCGGCGCTGATTGCCGCTGATCGCGTGCTGATTCCCTTCGACTGCGACAGTTTTTCGCGCCAGGCGCTGTATGGCCTGCTGGCGGAAATCGAAGAGTTGAAAGAAGACCACAACGAAGGACTTGAAGTGGAAGGCATTGTGGTCAACCAGTTCCAGGCCCGGGCGAGCCTGCCCCAGCAGATGCTTGATGAGCTGATTGCAGAAGGGTTGCCGGTACTGCCGGTGTACCTGGCCAGTTCCGTGCGTATGCGTGAGTCGCACCAGGAGAGCAGGCCGCTGATCCATCTCGACCCACGGCACAAGCTGACGCAGCAGTTTGTGGAGTTGCATAACCTGCTGGAAAACGCGTGATCTGACAGGCAGCGCGGACCTGAGTTTGAAATGCGATCAGTGTGGGAGCTGGCTTGTCGAATCTTCGCACCGCTGCGATGGCATCGCCTCGGTGTATCAGGCAGACCGGGTCGCCTGCATCGCAGGCAAGCCAGCTCCCACATTTGATTGTGGTTAGACTCCCTGGCTGCGTAACCAGGCCATCAACTGCGGTAACGGAAACGCCCCGCTCTGGCGCGCCACTTCGCGGCCGTTCTTGAACAGAATCAAACTGGGAATCGAGCGAATCCCCAACTGCGCCGACAACTGTTGATTGGCCTCGCTGTCTAGCTTGGCCAGCCGGCACTTGCCTTCCAACTGCCCGGCCGCCTGCTCGAACACCGGCGCAAACGATTTGCATGGCCCACACCAGTCGGCCCATACATCCACCAGCAACGGCAAATCTCCCTTGATCTGGCTGGCGTAGTCGCCTTGCTTCAGCTCAAACGGCTTGTTCAGCAACACGGGCTGTTTGCAGCGCCCGCATTTGGGCGCATCGCCCAGGCGTTCGCCGGGGATGCGGTTGAGGCCGTTGCAATGTGGGCAGGGGATGACAAGTGGGTCGGACATGGTGAGGCTCCTTGGATGTGGCCAATGGACTTTATTTGGAGCCAGCGCTGCTACTTATCAAGCCCGCTCAGTACAGGCTTACGAGGAACAACTAATCTCCAAATGCTTGCCCCAATCCGGCGGTCGCTGCGCGTACTGTTCCATCCCCGGTTGTTCCTCAAACGGTTTGCTCAGCACTTCATGCAGGCGTCTTACTTCGCTGTAATCCCCAGATTCGGCAGCAGCGATGGCGTTTTGCGCCAGGTAGTTGCGCAGGATGTAGAGCGGGTTCACCCCATGCATCCGCGCCCGGCGTTGCTCTTGGCTGTCGTCCCCATCCCGTGCAACACGCGCCTTGTACCGCTCGGCCCAGGCATCGAACCCGGCCAGGTCGACAAAGTCATCACGTAAACGCGCCACGGCCAACGCCGCCGATTCATCTCCCAGGCGGCGGAAGAACAGGGTGTAATCCACGCCGCTGTTCTGCATCAGTTTCAACAAATGCTCGACCAACTGTTGGTCAGCGTCTTCGGCGGTGGTGAGCCCCAGGCGGCGGCGCATCAGGTCCAGATAGTTGGCCTGGTACAGCGGCAGGTACAGCCCAAGCGCTTCTTTCAAGGCATCGACGCTGATGAACGGCGTCAGTGCTTGCGCCAATGCGCTGAGGTTCCACTGCCCGATCGGCACCTGATTGCTGAAGGAATAGCGCCCTTCATGGTCCGAGTGGTTGCAAATGAAGTGCGCGTCAAAGTCATCCAGGAACGCGAACGGACCGAAGTCGAAGGTGATACCCAGGATCGACATGTTGTCGGTGTTCATCACGCCGTGGCAGAAGCCATAAGCCTGCCATTTGGCGATCAGTTCGGCATTGCGCTCGACGATTTCGCGGAACATCGCCAGGTACGGTTCGGGCTGTTCGCGGCACTCGGGGTAGTGCAGGTTCAGTACGTGTTCGGCCAGTTGCGCTTGCTGTTCGGATTTCTGGGTGTAGTAGAAGTATTCGAAGTGGCCGAAGCGGATATGACTGGGTGCCATGCGCAGTACCATCGCGCCGCGTTCCTGTTTCTCGCGCCACACCGGGGTGTCGGAGCCGATTACGCACAGCGCGCGGCTGCTGGGGATGCCCAGCGCATGCAGCGCCTCGGAGGCCAGAAACTCGCGGATCGACGAGCGCAGCACCGCGCGACCATCGCCCATGCGCGAGTAAGGCGTCATGCCGGCACCTTTGAGGTGCAAGTCCCAGTGCTCGCCGGCCGCGTTGTACACCTCACCCAACAGCAACCCGCGACCATCACCCAGTTGCGGGGTGTAGCCGCCGAACTGATGTCCTGAATACACCATCGCCCGGGGTTCCGCCTCGGCCCACAGTTTGTGGCCGCCAAACAGTTCGGCAAATACCGGGGTTTCGGCCACGGTAGGGTCCAGGTCGAGCAAGGCCATGGCGGCATCACTCGCCACCACCAGGCGGGGGTTGTCGAGGGGTTCAGGCAATACGTGGGTCGAAAACGCGTCGCCCAGGCGTGCGAAGCGGTTGTCGAAGGTGAGTTCGTCGAGGGCTTTCACCGGCCATCTCCAGCAGAATGTCCGAGCATTCTGCTGGGGATAGCGCGGTTAGTCGAGCTTGGTGGGCGGTGGTTCTTGCACGCCGCCATCGTTGGCGGGCTTGTTCGGTGCGTCGACTTCCACCAGTTTGTATTCCTGGCCATGGAGGTTCTTGAGGTAGACCTCCATCTGGCGGAAAGAGATGTTGATGTGTTCTTTCTTGAACTCGCGGTTGATAAAGCGGTTCACCTCGTCGATGACCGGGTTGCGGTCGCCCAGGTCGCGCACGTGCATGCGCAGTTCGTGGTCGAGGGTGCTTTCGCCGAAGTTCAGGAAGTACACGTGGGGCTCCGGTTCCTTGAGCACCCGAGGGTTGTCGCGGGCGGCCTTGAGCAGCAATTCCTTCACGCGGTCCAGGTCGGAGCCGTAGTCCACGCCGAGTTTGAGGGTGACGCGGGTGATGGTGTCGGTCAGCGACCAGTTGATCAATTGCCCGGTGATGAACGTCTTGTTCGGAACAATGATGTCCTTGCGGTCAAAGTCGGTGATCGTGGTGGCACGGATGCGGATCTTGCTCACCGTGCCCGACAGGTTGCCGATGGTGATGGTGTCGCCGATGCGCACCGGGCGTTCGAACAGGATCATGATGCCGGAGATGAAGTTGGCGAAGATCTCCTGCATACCGAAACCCAGGCCCACCGACAGTGCCGCCACCAGCCATTGCAACTTGTCCCAGCTCACGCCGAGGGTCGACAGCGTCGACACGAAGCCCACGCCGGCGATCACGTAGGACAGCAGCGTGGTCGTCGCGTATGCACTGCCCTGGGCCAGGTCCAGCTTGGACAGCACCAGCACCTCCAGCAAACCGGGCAGGTTGCGTGCCAGGGCAAAGGTGATACCGATGATGATCAGCGCACCCAGCAAGTCGCCGATGCTGATCGGCACCATGCTGATATTGGCCCCGGTGCCGCTGGTGTATTCGTAGAGGGTGACGTTGTCCAGGTATGAGAACACCGAGATCAGGTCTGCCCACACCCAATACAGCGCGGCGATAAAGCCGCCGAGCAGGGCCAGGCGGATCAGGCGCATGGATTGTTCGTTGACCTGTTCGATGTCCAGGGTTGGCTCTTCGATGACGGCTTCGCCTTCCCCGGCTTCCTTGGCAGCCTGGCGTTTGGCCAGGGCGCGGGCATAGGCCAGGCGTCGTGCGGCAACGCCCAGGCCGCGGACGAAGGTGGCTTCGATCACCAGCCAGAACATCAGCAGGTACAGGGTATTGATCAGCCGGTCGCTGAGCTTGAGCGCGGTGTAGTAGTAGCCGAAGCACACGGCCACGAACAGCGCGATGGGCAGGGCGGTAAACAGCAAGCCCACGGCCTTGCGGAACAGCGAGGCTTTTTCGTGGGTCGGGCTGTTCAGCAGCAAGCGGCCCAGCAGCCAGGCCATCAACGCGTAGCACAGCAACACCACGCCGATGCCCAGTACATCGTCGGCGAGCGCCGCCGGCTGGTGTTCGGCGATGGCCACCACGGCTACCAGGGCCAACACCACCAGGCCGAGTTTGCGCACCCAGCCCTGGAGGAATTCGACCTGGGGTTTTTCCCAACGGAAGTGCAGCTCGGCCACACCGCCCGGCGCGAGGATGCGGTAAGCGGTGTAGAACACCAGCCACGCCTGGGCGATCTGCAGCAGTGCGGCACCCAGGTTGGCGTTTTGCCCGCGGGCGTCGATCTGCAACGCGTAGCCGCACAACGCCAGGCCCAGGGCCACCGGCATCGCCAGCAGGATATTGATCAGGATGGCCTGGGGCGTGTGCCACTGGCTGTCACGCTTGAAGTGGCCGATATCCAGGTGGACCTTGCTCAAGCGCTGATACAGGTGCTTGCGCCGCCACAGCAGGGCGCCGATCAGCAGCAACAACGGCAGGAACAACAGCGGACGCTGGGTCAGGCCGTCATACAGTTCGCTGACGCTGGAGGCCCAGGGCAGGGTGGCCACTTGCTTGCTCAGGTGCGACGGCACCGTTTCCAGCCATTCGGTGTCCAGCGGCTTGTTGCTGGGGATCCAGAACATCTGTTCGTCCAGCGTGGCGCGCAGGGTGGTCGCGGTGCTGAGCAGTTGTTTCTGGTTCAGTTGCAGCGTGATGGATTCATTGAGCAGTGCACTCAGTTCGCGGCTCAGGCGTTCGAGCAGATCGCTGCGGGTGATCGCCAGTTCCAGCAGGGTGCGCCGCAATTGCGGGGTGACGTCCTCCGGCGACTGATTCGCCAGCAGGTTATCCACATAGGTGCCGGGTGAGCTGATCAGTTCGCGTTGCTGGTTGACCTCGAACTGGTACAGGCGAATGTTGGCGATGTCGTCCGCCAGGTCGCGGTCCACCGTGAGGCGCGGCAGGGCCTGCTTCTGTTTGTAGAGGATCTTGGACAGCAGCAGGCTGCCCTTGAGCACGTTGATCTGTTCGTCCAGTGCCGAATCGCTCTGGGTCACGGTGTCCAGCTGCTGCTTGGTTTGCAGGTTCTTCTGGGTCAGAGCGTTGAGCCGGTCGGTGCTTTTGAGCAGGTAGTCGGACAGTTTCAGGTTGGCGGCGCTTTCGGTGGCGAGCAGGCTGCTGCCACCGGCCTTTTGGGCCTCGATGGACTGCTGGGTCACCGTCTCCTGGGATTGGGCCAGGCGTTTCTGGTTGATCAGGGTTTGCAGGTCCTGGATTTCCTGTTCCAGGCGCGCGGTTTTTTCCACCACCAGGTCGTGCTGGCTGTTGCCCAGGTCTTGCAACTGGCTGTTGCCGGCCAGTTCCTGGCGACGCAGGGGGATCAGTGCGTTCAGGGCCGCGAGTTCAGCGTTGAGCTGGTTGCGTTGGTCGCCGCTGAGGGCCTTGCCGTTGTCCTTGCCCAGCTTGAGGGTGGCGTTGATCTGCTGGATGCGTGTCTGGCTGCTGCTGATTTCGGTCTGGGCGCGCTCGGGGCGGGTCTGCGCAGCGATGGTCAGGCTGTTGGCATCGGCCAGGTCTTTTTGCAGATCACCTTGCTGGGTGCTGCGCTGGACCAGCAGTTGCTCAAGCTGCGGCACCGGCAAGGTGGCGTAGCGTTGGGCTACGGGAATGATTTTGGTGGCCTTGAGCCGGGTCAGCTCGCGCTGGTTGTCGCTGGTCTGGCGTGGCGCCTCTTCTAGCTGGCGCTTGAGGTCGATGAGCCGCTGGTCGTAATCCTGCTTGTTGCCCAGGTAAGTCAGGGTCTGTTGCAGGATGGTTTGCAGCGCCTTCATGTCGGCGTCGGGCAGCTTGCGGTCGGGCAGCTTGTCCAGGCTTTGCTGGATGGCGTCGGCGCTGGGCGGGTCGGCGGCGTACACGCTGCCGACACAGAGGGTCAGGCCCAGCAGGGCAGTGGCGAGAAAAGTGCGCAGGGTTGGCATAGAGACCGGTCGAGCAAGATGGAGAAAAAGGGAGCGTGCTGTCGCTCCGCAGTTTAGAGGAAGAGTCCGGGGCCCGGGCGACTTCCTTCGGGGAATCTGACGCCCACTTTGCCGATCTTGTTCCCGTCCATGACCGCGACCGTCCAGATGGTGTTGTTCCACTCCACCTGGTCGCCCACCACCGGTGCGCCGCCGACTTTCTGGGTAATGAAGCGGCTCAGCGGCATGTCCGGGTCGATGCCTTCCAGCTTCAGGCCGTACAGGGCGGACACCGCGCCCAGCTGGGCGTCGCCTTCCAATACGAAGTCGCCGAAGAAGCGCAGGTCGAGGCCGCGTTGCGGCGCCTGGCTGAACAGTTTGCCCAGGGCCGGCAGGTTGTGTTCATGGCCGATCACGCAGAGCAGGTCGCCGACTTCCAGCACCGTACTACCCGACGGATGGAGCAGTTGCTGGCCACGGAACAGTGCGGCGATCCGCGTGCCTTCGGGCATTTTCAGCTCGCGCAGGGCGGCGCCGATGCACCATTTTTCTGCGCCGAGGCGATAGACGAACAACTCCCACTCGCTGGTGACGTGCACTTCCAGGGCGGCGCGGGAGATCGGCGCCGGGTCCGGCGGGACGGTGACTTTCAGCAGTTTGGCCACCCACGGCAGGCTCGTGCCCTGCACCAGCAGCGAGACCAGCACGATAAAGAACGCCAGGTTGAAGTACAGCTGCGCATGGGGCAGCCCGGCCATGAGCGGGAACACCGCGAGGATGATCGGTACCGCGCCGCGCAGGCCCACCCAGGCGATAAAGGCTTTTTCGCGACCGTGGAACGCCTTGAATGGCAGCAGGCCGACGATCACCGACAAAGGCCGCGCGAACAGGATCATCCACAACGCCAGGCCCAGGGCCGGCAACGCGATGGGCAGCAGGTCGTGGGGCGTGACCAGCAGGCCCAGCACCAGGAACATGCCGATCTGGGCCAGCCAGGCCATGCCGTCGAGCATATGCAAAATGCCATGACGGCTGCGCACCGGGCGGTTGCCGATCACCAGGCCGCACAGGTACACGGCGAGGAAGCCGCTGCCATGCAGGGCGTTGGTCAGGGCGAACACCACCAGGCCACCGGCGATCACCAGGATCGGGTACAGGCCGGTGGCCAGGTTGATGCGGTTGACCATTTGCAGCATGAGCCAGCCGCCGCCCAGGCCGACGACGCCGCCGATGCCGAATTCACGCACCAGATGCGTCAGCAGGCTCCAATGCAGGCCGGTCTGGCCACTGGCGAGCATGTCGATCAGGGTGACGGTGAGGAACACCGCCATCGGGTCGTTGCTGCCGGACTCGATTTCCAGGCTGGCGGTAACCCGTTCGTTCAGGCCTTTGCCGCCCAGTAGCGAGAACACCGCTGCGGCATCGGTGGAGCCGACGATGGCGCCGATCAGCAAGCCTTGAATGATATTGAGGTCGAACAGCCAGGCGGCGGCCATGCCGGTGAGGCCGGTGGTGATCAGCACCCCCACCGTGGCCAGCGACAGCGCCGGCCACAAGGCCACGCGGAAACTCGCCACCCGCGTGCGCAGGCCGCCATCGAGCAGGATCACGGCCAGTGCCAGGTTGCCCACCAGGTAGGCGGTCGGGTAGTTGTCGAAAATGATGCCGCCGCCGTCGACGCCGGCGACCATGCCCACGGCCAGGATGATCACCAGGATCGGAATCCCCAGGCGGGACGAAAGAGAACTGACCAGAATGCTCGCACCCACCAGCAACGCGCCGATCAAGAACAGGCTGTTGATGGTCGTCGCATTCAAAGGCAGTACTCCATGAGCAATAGGGACGGGACGCAAACTGACCATGCAGTCCGCGTGCCAGCGATTCTAACCTGTTGAATTGGCGCGCTGTCAAAAAGCTTTTAAGGGCATACGTCGATCTAATGTGGGAGCTGGCTTGCCTGCGATAGCGGTGTGTCAGTCACTGGAGGAGTCGGCT
>NZ_JBSVWB010000030.1:0-75874 GCF_054071795.1 Pseudomonas sp. SDO5271_S396 | reverse complement strand
CAGTCACTTCATAGGCTGGCTGACACACTGTTTTCGCGGGCAAGCCCGCTCCCACATTGGTTTTGTGTCAACTTTCAAAACGATGGACAGACCATGAAACGCCTGCACCTGGCCCTGCTGCTCCTGCCCACTCCCGATCTGCTCGCCGACACCCGCGACCAGGCACTGAGCCTTCCCGACGTGGTCATCAGCACCAACCGCCAGGTCCAGGCGCGCAACGACAGCAGCGCCGCCAATACCGTGTTTACCCGCGATGACATCGACCGCCTGCAACCCACCAGCGTGACCGACCTGCTCAGCCGCGTCCCCGGTGTGCAAGTGGCGCGAACCGGCGGGCGCGGCAGCCTGCCGGGGATTTTCATCCGGGGCACCAAGTCCGCCCAGAGCCTGGTGCTGGTGGACGGCCAGCGCATTGCCAATGCCACCTCTGGCGACAGCGGGCTGCAATTCCTGAGTGTCGACCAGATCGAGCGGGTGGAAGTGCTGCGCGGCTCGCGCTCGGTGATCTACGGCAGCGACGCCATCGGCGGAGTCATCCAGATTTTCACCCGGCGCAACGCCCAGGCCGGTGTGCATCCGCGCCTGCACCTGGGGTTTGGCAGCAACCAGACCTGGGAGCGCAGCCTGGGGCTGTCGGGCGGCGACGAACGCACACGCTTCAACCTTGGCGCCAGCCTGGATGAAACCCAAGGCATCAACTGGACCCACGAATCGTTCGCCAGCGATGGTGATCACGATGCCTACCGCAACAAGTCCATCAGCTTGAACCTCAGCCACTCGCTGAACGACGACCTCGAAGTCGGCTTCAACCTGTTGGATGGCCGGGGCAAGTCGGAGTACGACAACCCGTTCGGCCGCTTTATCAGCTTTTCCGAAACCGTCGGCCAGAAGCCCTACACCGATTACACCGTCAGCAGCGCAAGCGGTTACGTCGATGCCCGGCTCAACGAACGCTGGCAAACCCGCCTGGAACTGGGCCACAGCGAAAACCGCGACAAGAAGCGCGATTACCTGAGCAACGACGGCAGCGCCTTCAACACCTACCGCGATTCGGTGAACTGGCAAAACGACGTGACCCTGGACGACCGCAACCGCCTGATTCTGGGCGGCGACTGGTATGAAGACCGTGTACACGCCAGCACTGATTTCGATCAGGACAGCCGCTGGAACCGCGCGGTGTTTATCCAGCATCGCTTCGCGGCAGAGCGGTTCTCCACCGAGCTGGGCCTAAGGCACGACACCAACCAGCAGTTCGGCAGCCAGAACACCTGGAGCGGCACCCTGACGGTACCGCTCAACCCCGACAACGATGTGCTGCTGTCCTATAGCGAGGGGTTCCGGGCGCCCAGTTTCAACGATTTGTACTACCCCGGCAGCAGCAACCCCAACCTCAAGCCCGAGCACTCGAAAAGCTACGAGCTGCAATGGCGCAGCCAGTTGAGCGACAGCACACGCCTGGAAACCTCGCTGTACCGCACCGACCTCAAGGACGCCATCGTCGCGCAGCCGGTGGATTTCTACATCCCGCATAACGTGGCATCCGCACGCATCAACGGCTTTGAAGCCGCGCTCAAACAGGAGCTGTTCGGCTGGCAAGGCAACCTCGGGCTGTCGATCATCGACCCGCGCGACCGTGACAGCGGCCATACCCTGGCCCGTCGCGCCCGCCGCACACTGAGCCTGGACCTGGACCGGCAGTTCGACAAACTGGGCGTGGGCGCCAGTTGGCAAGCGGTCAGCAACAGCTACGACGATGAAGAGAACCGCAATCGCCTCGGCGGGTATGCCCTGCTGGGGTTGCGCAGCAGTTGGGCGCTGAACCGCGAGGTGTTGTTGTCGGTGAAGGTGGATAACGTGCTGGACAAGACCTATGCACGGGCCATGTACAGCTACCAGGACCCGAACTTCGAGAATAATCAGGATTATCGCGAAGAAGGCCGGGTGTGGATGTTGGGGGTGACTTGGACCCCCGATATCTGAATTGACAGGTCCGGCCTCATCGCAGGCAAGCCAGCTCCCACAGGGGAAACGCATTCCAAATGTGGGAGCGGGCTTGCTCGCGAAAGCGGTCTCACGGGTTCGGCGCAATCACCTGACACAACCGCCCCACCGCTTCCAGCATCTGCCCGCTGGGCCGCTCCAGGCCCTTGTCCGGCACCACGCGCACCCGCCCAGCCATCGCCGGCCAAACCTGCCAGGCTGTTTTCTGAGCCTGATCCCCCACCAGAATCATCTCGGGATCACGCTGCAATACCGCTTCGATACTCACCTGTGGCGCCGGCAGTTTCAGGTCGTCGAACACATTGCGCGCGCCGCATACGCCCAGCGCATCGCTGATGATCTGTCCACCTCCAACGGTGTACAGCGGCTGGTTCCACACCTGGTAAAACACCCGCAACGGCTCGGCACGCTGATAACGCTGGCGCAACTCAGCCAGGCGTTGGCGTAACTGCGCGGCGAGTTGCCGGCCAGCCTCCGGGCGCCCCAATTGCTTGGCGATGGCCTGGACCTGGGCAGCCAGTTGTTCAAGGCTATGGGGTTCGGCGACGTACACCGGGATATCGAGGCGTTGTAACTGTTCGCGCTGGGCCGGACCGACGCTGCCAGGCCAGAGCAGAATCAAGTCCGGTTTGAGGCTGAGCAGGCGCTCCATATCCAACTGACCATAGCGCCCCACCGAGGGTACCTTCGCCAGCGCCGCCGGCCGGTCACCGCCATCGAGCACGCCCACCAGCAGATCGGCAGCGCCCAGTTCGACGACGATTTCAGACAGGGACGGCGCCAGGCTGACCACACGCTCGACCGCCCACGCCTGGGCACCGAATGCCAGCAGCAGAACCGCCAGCCAATGGCGCATCATCCCAGTTGGCGGGGAATGCGGTAGAGGTAAAACAGCACCAGGGTCGACAGCGCCAGCAGAAACAACGGCACCGCTTCCAGGCCGACAAACACCGACAACGCGCCGATCCAAGCCGGGATGGCCGCCACCAGCAAGGCAATCCGCCGACGCGCCGCCAGGGTGATCCAGGCCGCCGGTTCTTCGGGGGTATCCAGGGCTTTGGAGGTGGCGATCAAGGCGTGTTTATAGCCGTTGAAGTAGCGCAGGCTAAGAAACATCGAGGCCACGCCGGCGATGAAGAACGGCATGGCCAATACAGGGAGCAAGGACTCAGCCTGGCCAAAGACCAGGTTGAGCACGAACAGGGGAAGCAGCGCCAGGGCCAGGTACTGCCACCAGTTGAAGGACAGTCGCCGTTTTACCTGGCCTCGGGTCACGCGCGGTCGACCTCGCCCTGATGCTCATTGCCCATCATGTGGTCGAGCTTGCTGGCCTTGGTGGCCAAGTAGAGCTTGTTGTGCGGGTTATGGCCAGTATGCAGCGGCACGCGCTCGGCCACGGTGATGCCCATGTCGGTCAAGGCTTTGACCTTGCGCGGGTTGTTGGTCATCAGGCGCAGCGACTTCACGCCCAGATGCTCGAGCATCGGCAGGCAGATCGCGTAGTCACGCTGGTCGGCGGCAAAGCCCAGGCGTTCGTTGGCCTCGACCGTGTCGGCGCCGCCGTCTTGCAGTTCGTAGGCGCGGATCTTGTTCATCAAGCCGATGCCACGGCCTTCCTGACGCAAGTACAGCAACACGCCACGGCCTTCACGGGCGATGGCACGCAATGCAGCTTCCAGTTGCGAACCGCAGTCGCAACGCTGGCTGAACAATGCATCACCGGTCAGGCACTCGGAGTGCACACGGCCCAGGACAGGGGCGCCGTCGGCAATATCGCCCAGGCTGAGCACAACGTGCTCGCGGCCCGTGGCTTCTTCGAGAAAGCCGTTCATGGTGAACGTGGCAAATGGGGTAGGCAGCTTGGAAGCAGCGACGAAAACGACGGGCACCGTGTGCTCCTGAATTCAATTTCTACAAAGGCGGCCATTGTAACAGCAGGTTCCTACAGACGCTTAAGCTGAATTATCGCTGATAAAGATCAATCGGTTCGATTGGCCTTCATGCCGGTTCTATGCTGGTCAGAATGGATACGGCTGTTTCCAGCGTTCGAAAATCCGCTTCAGCTCGCCGTTTTTCACCAGCACCGCCATTCGCTGGTCGAAGACCGCCATCAGGGCACGCCCCCGCTCGTTGTCGGCGAAACCCACGTAGAGCGGCAGCTCGGCGATGTGAGTCAGCCTGAATTGCGACCGGTCCTGCGCCTGATCGAGCACGACGTTGACTTCGGTCAAGGCATCGATGTAGAAGTCGGCGCGGGCATGTTCCAGCATCGGCAGAATGCCGTCGCGCCGCTCGATCTGGTTGAAACGGTGCACATTGGGCAGGTACGCCTCGTACTTGTAACCACGTACCCAGGCCAGACGGTAATCACCCAGGGTAGCCGCTGTCGGAACCGGCGTACCCGCCAGGCCGAGGGCGTAGATGTGGTCGGAATCGAAGTGCCAGTGCGGGTACAACACGCCCTTGGCCTCGTCACGGTAGGAGCCGACCCAGCCATCCACCTCGCCCCGCTGGGCAAGGCCGACTGAACGCGTGTAGGGCACGGTGCGGGTCAGCAGCTTGACTCCGGCAGGCTCGAAGACCTGGCGCAATACATCCCAGGCCAGCCCCGTACCATCGGCGTTGGTGTAGTCGTCCCAGTCCTCACTCGCCAGCATCACCTTGCCGGGCACCCCCGGCACGTCCTGAGCCTGCGCCAGGGTCGCACCGACACACAGCAGTATCAGTAGCCAGCGACGCACATCCATTGGGACAACCTCCTACAAGGCCTTGCATCCGTGATTTCGCTATAGAGGGTAGCGCAGGGAGGCGACTTAGGGCGCGTCGTTGAAATGCTGATAGCCACGCACGACCGGGGTGATGTCCTGCCCATGGGCGTCGAGCAGGGTCACGCCCTGCCCCGCTTCGACCCGGCCGATCACCTGGACCGGCCAGCCTGCGGCCAGCAGCGGCGCCAATTCGCTGCTGGGCAGGGTGAACACCAGAACGTAGTCGTCGCCGCCGCTCAAGGCGGCCACACAGGCGCCTTGCGCCCCGGCAAACGCCAGCAACGCCGGGGACAGCGGCAAGCGTTCGCGCTCGATCAACAGACTGACAGCCGATGCCTTGGCGATATGCCCGCAATCGGCCAGAAGCCCGTCGGAGATATCCATCGCGGAGGTCGCCTTGCCCCGTAACGCCAACCCCAGCGCCAGTTGCGGTTGTGGCGACCAGTAATGCGCCAGCAGTGGCTCGGCGATGGCCGCCTCTGCGCTACGCTGCCCGAGCACCAGCGGCAAGGCGCCCGCGGCGTTGCCCAGTTCGCCGCCCACGCACAGCAGGTCACCTGGCCGTGCGCCGCTGCGGGTCAATGCTTGCCCGGTCGGCACGCGGCCAAAGACGGTCAGCGTCAGGCTCAGCGGACCGCGCGTGGTATCGCCGCCCACCAGCGTCACACCGCAGTTTTGCGCCATGGTGTTCAAACCCTGGGCATAACGCTGCAACCAATCGGCGTCCACCGTCGGCGTGGTCAAGGCAAGGGTAAAGGCAAGGGGATGGGCGCCCATGGCGGCCAGATCGCTCACGGCCACGGCCAACGAACGCTGGCCCAGCAGGAACGGGTCACAGGGGTCGGCGAAGTGCACGCCGGCCACCAGGGTATCGGTGGAGACGGCCAACTGCTCCCCGGCGGGGAGCGCCAGCAAGGCGCAGTCGTCGCCAATCCCCAGCGCAATGCCCTCGCCGCCTTGCGCACAAGGCGCGGCGGCGAAGTAGTTGCGGATCAGCTCAAACTCACCCATGGGAAACTCAAGCGCGTATCAGCGCTTGTGTTCCTTGACTTCAGCTTCGCGCAGGCGCGGGGCAAGCTTGTCGAGTACACCGTTGACGAACTTGTGGCCGTCGGTCGAACCATAGACTTTCGCCAGTTCGATACCTTCGTTGATCACCACGCGGTAAGGCACGTCGACGCGATACAGCAATTCCCAGGTGGACAGGCGCAGCACGGCCAATTCAACCGGGTCCAGCTCTTCGAGGGTCAGGTCCAGGCAGGGCGCCAGGGCCGCGTCGATCTCGCTCAGGTGCGCGTGCACGCCGTGCAGGATGTCGTGGAAGTAGCTCTGGTCGGCCAGGGAAAAATCGTTGTCGACGCGAAACTGCGCTTCGATCTCGTTCAACGACGCGCCAGCCAGGTGGCGCTGATACAGCGCCTGGGTCGCCAACTGACGAGCCGCGCGACGCTTCTCGTTCTTGGATGGCTTGCCGGCGTCCGCAGGACGTGGGTCGCGCGGGTTGAAACGATCGCTCTCGTCGGAAATCACTTGGCCTCCAACTGCGACAGCAGGCTGACCATTTCCAGGGCCGACAGGGCCGCTTCAGCACCTTTGTTACCGGCCTTGGTGCCGGAACGCTCGATGGCTTGCTCGATGGAATCCACGGTCAGCACGCCGAAAGACACCGGCACGCCGAACTCCATGGATACCTGGGCCAGGCCCTTGGTGCATTCGCCGGCGACGTATTCGAAGTGCGGAGTGCCACCACGAATGACCGCGCCCAGGGCGATGATCGCTGCATATTCGCCACGCTGGGCGACTTTCTGCGCAACCAGTGGGATTTCGAAGGCGCCAGGGGCACGGATGATGGTGATGTCGCTCTCGCTCACACCGTGGCGAACCAGGGCGTCCACGGCACCGCTTACCAGGCTTTCAACCACGAAGCTGTTGAAGCGGCCAACCACCAGGGCGTAGCGGCCTTTGGGGGCGATGAAGGTACCTTCGATGGTCTTCAGGGTCATTCGACAAATCTCTTAAAGAGCCGGGACGCGTCTCGTACGCGCCCCTTGGTGATATTTGAACCGCGAACAAGGGGCAAAGAACCGCCTGCCTTTATTCGGAGGGCACGTATTCTACAACTTCCAGGTCGAAACCGGATATCGCATTAAATTTCATCGGTGCGCTCATCAAGCGCATTTTGCGCACGCCCAGGTCCCGAAGGATCTGCGAGCCGGCGCCGACGATGCTGTAGGTGGTCGGTTTTTTCGCCACGGCCTGGTCGGCGGTTTCGCGGATATGCGCCAGCAGGACATCGCCGTCCAGCGGATGGCCAAGCAACAGCACCACGCCGCTGCCCGCCTCGGACACCGCGGACATCGCGGCCCGCAGGCTCCAGCGCCCAGGCTGCTTGACGTGCAGCAGGTCACGCAGCGGGTCCATGTTGTGCACGCGCACCAGGGTCGGTTCTTCGGCGCAGATGTTGCCCAGGGTCAGGGCCATGTGCACATCGCCTTCCACCGAATCACGGTAGGTGACCAGGTTGAAATGGCCCAGCTCGCTGTCCAGCGGCTGTTCGGAAATCCGCTGAATGGTACGTTCGTGGATCATCCGGTAGTGGATCAGGTCGGCGATGGTGCCGATCTTGATACCGTGTTCGGCAGCAAAGGCTTCCAGTTCCGGGCGACGGGCCATGGTGCCGTCGTCGTTCATCACTTCACAGATCACGCCACTGGGCTCGAAACCGGCCATGCGCGCCAGGTCGCAGGCAGCTTCAGTGTGGCCGGCACGGGCCAGGGTACCGCCCGGTTGAGCCATCAGCGGGAAGATGTGGCCGGGGCTGACGATATCGTCGGCCTTGGCGTCCCGGGCCGCAGCCGCTTGCACGGTGCGGGCGCGGTCGGCCGCGGAGATGCCGGTGGTCACGCCGGTGGTGGCCTCAATGGACACCGTGAATTTGGTGCCAAAGCCCGAGCCATTGCGCGGTGCCATCAGCGGCAGCTTGAGCAGCTCGCAGCGCTCGCGGGTCATCGGCATACAGATCAGGCCACGGGCGTGCTTGGCCATGAAGTTGATGTGCTCGGCCTGGCACAACTCGGCGGCCATGATGATGTCGCCTTCGTTTTCGCGGTCTTCGTCATCCATCAGGATGACCATCTTGCCTTGGCGGATGTCTTCAACCAGTTCTTCGATGCTATTGAGCGCCACGCGGCACCCCCTTCGGTCAGGATTTCAGGTAGCCGTTAGCGGCCAAAAAACTTTCAGTGATGTTACCGGATGCAGGCTCTGCGGCCTTTTCGCCCAGCAGCAGGCGTTCCAGGTAACGGGCCAGCAAGTCCACTTCCAGATTCACCCGGCGACCTGGCTGGTAGGAGGCCATGATGGTTTCGCTAAGGGTGTGCGGAATGATGGTCAGCTCGAACTCGGCGCCGTTCACGGCGTTCACGGTGAGGCTGGTGCCATCCACGGTGATCGAGCCTTTGTGTGCGATGTACTTGGCCAGCTCCTTCGGCGCGCGAATGCGGAACTCCACGGCACGTGCGTTCTCGCTGCGGGACACGACTTCGCCGACGCCGTCGACATGGCCGCTGACCAGGTGACCGCCCAGGCGGGTGGTCGGGGTCAGGGCTTTTTCCAGGTTGACCGGGCTGCCGGGCTTGAGATCGTTCATCGCGGTGCAGTCCAGGGTTTCCCGGCTGACGTCGGCGGCAAAACCATTGCCTGGCAGTTCGATGACCGTGAGGCACACGCCGCTGACGGCGATGCTGTCGCCCAGCTTGACGTCGCCCAGGTCCAGCTTGCCGGTTTCAACCAGCAGGCGTACGTCGCCACCTTTGGGGGTCATTGCGCGGATGCTGCCGATGGATTCGATGATGCCGGTGAACATGGCCTACTCCTGGAAAACGGTACGGGCACTTGAGCGCCCGGTCAGAATTATACGCGCGCGGCGGGTAGCGGGACGGCAGTGACTCGCCAGTCGTCGCCTACCGCGCGCATTTCAGTGATCTTGAGTTGGGGGCCGTCGGCCAGTTTCTCAAGCGGCCAGTCCAGCAAGGGACGGGCAGCGGAGCCAAGGAACTTGCCGGCGATGAAAATCACGTATTCATCCACCAGGCCCTGCTGGGCAAACGCGCCGGCCAGGCTCGGGCCGGCCTCCACCAACACTTCGTTGACACCCCGCGCCGCCAGGGCGACCAGGGCCGAGCGTAGATCGACCTGGCCGTCCACGCCCGGTACCACCAGGCATTCGGGGCCGCGGCTGTACTGGTTTTCCGGGGCAACGCAGGTGATGACCAACGCCGGACCGGCTTTGAAGAACGGCGCATCGAGCGGCACCCGCAGGCGGCCATCGATCAGCACGCGCAGCGGCGGACGCGACAGGGCGAGCGCGGTGGTGGCGTCGTCCAGGCCGAGTTCATCAGCGCGCACCGTCAGGCGTGCACCATCAGCCAATACGGTGTCGGCACCGGTCAGCACGACGCTGGCCCGGGCGCGCAGACGCTGCACGGCAGCGCGGGCGGCCGGGCCGGTGATCCATTGGCTTTCACCGCTGGCCATCGCGGTGCGACCGTCCAGGCTCATCGCCAGCTTGACCCGCACGAACGGCAAGCCGTGTTCCATGCGTTTGAGGAAACCGGGGTTCAGGGCTCGCGCTTCGTTTTCCAGCACGCCGCTGCGCACTTCGATGCCGGCCTGGGCCAGGCGCTGCATGCCACGCCCCGCCACTTCCGGGTTGGGGTCCTGCATGCCCGCCACCACCCGCGCCACGCCCGCACTGACCAGCGCGTCGGCACAGGGCGGCGTACGCCCGTGGTGACTGCACGGCTCAAGGGTCACGTACACCGTGGCGCCCCGGGCCTTGTCGCCGGCGGCGCGCAGGGCGTTGGGCTCGGCATGGGGCTCGCCGGTGCGTTCGTGCCAGCCCTCGCCGACGATCTGCCCGTCCCGCACGATCACGCAACCGACCCGAGGGTTGGGGTGCGTGGTGTACAGTCCCTTGCGCGCCAGTTCCAGGGCACGGGCCATGTAATGGGCGTCGAGTACGGCTTGTTCAGCAGACAGTGAATTCATTCTTTGACCGGCTCACGGGCCAGGCGGTCGATCTCTTCGCGGAACTCGTTGAGGTCCTGGAAGCGTCGATACACCGAGGCGAAACGGATATAGGCGACTTCGTCGAGCTTTTGCAGCTCGCCCATCACCAGCTCTCCCACCACCAGGCTCTTGACCTCGCGTTCGCCGGTCGCCCGCAGCTTGTGCTTGATATGCACCAGCGCCGCCTCCAGTCGCTCGACACTCACCGGGCGTTTTTCCAGGGCGCGCTGCATACCGGCGCGCAGTTTTTCTTCGTCGAAGGGCTGGCGGCTGCCGTCGGATTTGATCAGGCGCGGCAACACCAGTTCGGCGGTTTCGAAGGTGGTGAAACGTTCACCGCAGGCCAGGCATTCGCGCCGGCGACGCACTTGATCGCCCTCGGCGACCAGACGCGAGTCAATGACCTTGGTGTCGTTGGCACCGCAGAAGGGACAGTGCATGGTTGGCAGGCAACAAAAAATGGGAGGGCCATGGTAGCGCATCCCCGTGGCAAGACAAGCCATAGCCTTTGCGGTATATAGGCTGACTATTATGTTTCATATTTTTTAAGCCACGGATGTTGTCCTTTCTGGAGCCGTACATGCAGTTTCGACCCTTTGTTTTAGTCACCTTGTTCAGTTTCCTGGTCGCCTGCAGCAGCGAAGCCCCCAAGCCGGCTGCTCCTCAGCCCACGCCGGTGCAAGAGAAAAAAGTCCCGGGCATCGAAGACCTCGGTCCCTTGCCGGCCTATCAGCGTGAAATCAGCGGCACCCTCAACGGCGTGCCGGCCGGCGCCGAAGTCGAGCTGGCCCTGCTGGTGATCGACGATCGCTCGCGCCCGCAACAATTGCTCGCCAGCAGCGTGTTGACCGGCAACGGCCAGCCCGTCGCCTTCCGCCTGCGCTTCAACCCCGATGCCTTCCCCGCCGGCGCGCGCGTGGAGTTGCGTGGGCGTGCCAGCCAGTCCGGACAATTGATCCTGCATCTGCCCGCCGTGCGCATCACCCAGGCGATCACCCAGACCACCGGCCCCCTGCAACTCGTCAAGGCACCATGACGCCACCGCTGGACCTGCAACGGGCGCTGAGCGAGCTGATCGGCGACGCTCGGCTGATACCGCGCCCCTTGCCAGGCACCGAGTTGTCGTTATGGCTGCTCGACGCCGACAACATGGACCGCGCCTTCAGCCCCGAGGAAACCCGGCGCATCCTGCATGAACCGCCCTACTGGAGCTTTTGCTGGGCCAGCGGCCTGGCGTTGGCCCGCTACCTGGCGGCGAACCCGGCGTGGGTCGCGGGCAGACGCGTGCTGGATTTTGGTGCCGGCTCCGGCGTGGCAGGAATTGCGGCCGCGAAGGCCGGCGCACTGGAAGTGGTGGTTTGCGACCTCGACCCGCTGGCCTTGGCTGCGTGCCGGGTGAATGCCGCGCTCAACGGTGTGGCGCTTAATTATTCAAGCGACTTTTTCGCCGAAACCGACCGCTTCGACCTGATCCTGGTAGCCGACGTGCTCTACGACCGCGCCAACCTGCCATTGCTGGACCAGTTCCTGAGCCGAGGCCGTGAAACACTGGTGGCGGACTCACGGGTGCGAGACTTTCAGCACCCGGCTTATCGACGGCTGGACATCCTTGAAGCCCTGACCCTGCCGGACCTGGCCGAGCCCTGGGAGTTTCGCAAGGTGAGTCTGTACCATTCGCGGCGGCCTTGAGGCCATCGCGGGCAAGCCCGCTCCCACACTTGACCTGGAGAGCTTTCAGCCAATCGCCCCAGCCCTTATAGTTCCCCCCATTCCCGCTTTGTTCGAGACGCCCCATGAGTGAGCCCACGCCGTACATCTTCGATGCAACCACCGCCACCTTCGACCAGGCGGTGATCGAAAACTCGTTCCACAAACCCGTGCTGGTGGATTTCTGGGCTGAGTGGTGCGCGCCCTGCAAGGCGCTGATGCCGATGCTGGCGCAGATCGCCGAGAGTTATCAGGGGGCGTTGCTGCTGGCCAAGGTCGATTGCGACGCGGAGCAGGATATCGTCGCGCGGTTTGGTATTCGCAGCCTGCCGACGGTGGTGCTGTTCAAGGATGGCCAGCCGGTGGACGGCTTTGCCGGGGCGCAGCCGGAGTCGGCGGTGCGGGCGATGCTGGAACCCCATGTGCAGATGCCGCCACCGGCGGCGGCGGATCCGCTGGAGCAGGCCCAGGCGCTGTTTGCCGACGGTCGTATCAGCGACGCCGAGGCGGTGCTGGTCGCGCTGCTGGGCGAGGACAATACCAACGCCGGCGCGCTGATCCTGTACGCACATTGCCTGGCCGAGCGCGGCGAGTTGGGTGAGGCGCAAACCGTGCTGGACGCCGTGAAAAGCGACGAGCACAAGGCCGCCCTTGCGGGCGCCAAGGCGCAGATCACCTTCCTGCGCCAGGCCGCCGACCTGCCCGACGCCGCCGACCTGAAAAGCCGCCTGGCGCAAAACCCGCAGGACGATGAAGCCGCCTACCAACTGGCCATCCAGCAACTGGCGCGCCAGCAGTACGATGCCGCGCTGGAAGGGCTGCTCAAGCTGTTTACCCGCAACCGCAGTTACAGCGAAGGCCTGCCGCACAAGACCTTGCTGCAAGTGTTCGAACTATTGGGCAATGACCACCCGCTGGTGAGCGTGTACCGTCGCAAGCTGTTTGCCGCGCTGTACTAATCGCCGATCCAGCTGTACAGCGGCGTATCGGCGCCGCTGGCCACCTTCACGTTTGAACTGTGGCGCAGGCGCACCAACAGGCGCTTGCCGGACGCGGCATCGCCGGCCAGTCCTTCCAGTTGGTCGAGCAATTCCAGGCCACTGAGTTGCCCGGCCTTGCGCAATAAATCCTGAGCGCTCTGCCACAGATCGTCGTTCTGCCTCACCGGTGCCGCAGCCCCTGCGGCGGGCACCGGGGCCGCCTGCAACTGCGCCCCCAGGCGTGCCCAATCGCCGTCGTCCAGTTCCAGGGTCAAGTCCACCGGCAGGTCGCCGACGGTTCCACGAATTCGCAACATCGTCCTTACTCCTGCACTTTTTTCTGACGGGCATGCTCCCACGCGGCTTGCGCAACGCCAAGCGGGCGGTCAAACTCTCGGCACTATTGTTATAAGATCACATAACAAAACCTTCATGTTTCGGAGTCTGCTCAATGCGCCGTCTGTTGCTTGCCTTGCCGATCGCCCTGCTGCCACTGGCGGTTGCCCACGCCCATGATGATCATGATCACGCCCATGAACACGGTAGCCTCGGCGCCCATGAACACGGAGTCGGGCGCCTCAACGCAGTGCTCGACGGCCAGGCGCTGGAGCTTGAGCTCGACAGCCCGGCGATGAACCTGGTGGGCTTCGAACACTTGGCCACCACCCCGGCCGACAAAGCCAAGGTGGCCGCCGCACGCAAGCAACTGGAGAGCCCATTGGCGCTGTTCAACCTGCCCAAGGGCGCAGGTTGCGTCGTGAGCAGTCAGGAACTGAACAGTCCACTGTTCGGCGACAAGCCTGAAGCCGACCACGACGACGATGATGACGACCACGATCACGACGCAAAAGACGCTGCCCACGAACATCATCACGACCACAGTGAAATCCACGCCCACTACCAGTTCACCTGCGCCACACCGACAGCGTTGAGCAACCTGGATCTGAGCCAGGTGTTCAAGACCTTCCCCGCCACCCAGAAAATTCAGGTACAACTGATCGGCCCGAGCGGCCAGCAAGGCGTAGAAGCGACGGCCCAGGCCGCCACGCTGAAATTCTGATCTGACAATGCAGTCAATGTGGGAGCTGGCTTGCCAGCTCCCACCGGGTTTTGCGCCATTTTTTGATATCTGTGATTTCCAATGACCCACGCACTGATCGAACTGCACGACCTGGGCTTCAACTGGCCCGGTCACCCCCAGTTGCTGGACATCCCCGCGTTCCGCCTGGAAGCGGGGGAAACCCTGTTTCTGAAAGGCCCGAGCGGCAGTGGCAAGACCACCCTGCTGGGCCTGCTCGGCGGTGTGCAAAAGCCGACCCGGGGCAGCATTCGCCTGCTCGGCCAGGAGCTGACCGAACTCTCGGCCGGCGCCCGCGACCGCTTTCGTGTCGACCACACCGGCTACATCTTCCAGCAGTTCAACCTGCTGCCGTTTCTGTCGGTGCGCGAGAACGTCGAGCTGCCTTGCCACTTTTCCTCACTGCGCGCGCAACGGGCCAGGCAGCGCCACGGCAGTGTCGATCAAGCCGCCGCCGCACTGCTCGCGCACCTGGGCTTGAAGGACAAGGACATCCTGGAACGCCGCGCCGATTCGCTGTCCATCGGCCAGCAACAGCGGGTGGCTGCCGCCCGCGCGCTGATCGGCCAACCGGAACTGGTGATCGCCGACGAACCCACCTCGGCCCTGGACTACGACGCCCGCGAAGCCTTCCTGCAACTGCTGTTCGCCGAATGCCGTGATGCAGGCGCCAGCCTGTTGTTTGTCAGCCATGACCAGAGCCTGGCGCCGTTGTTCGACCGCAACCTGTCGCTGGCCGAACTCAATCGCGCCGCCGCGCCCGCAGAGGTTTGAGATGTATCTGTTTCGTCTAGCCATGGCCAGCCTGGCTAACCGCCGCTTTACCGCGATCCTCACCGCGTTCGCCATCGCCCTGTCCGTGTGCTTGTTGCTTGCGGTGGAGCGGGTGCGCACCGAAGCGCGCAACAGTTTTGCCAGCACCATCAGCGGCACCGACCTGATCGTCGGCGCCCGCTCCGGCTCGGTGAACCTGCTGCTGTATTCGGTGTTTCGCATCGGCAACGCCACCAACAACATTCGCTGGGACAGCTTCGAGCACTTCGCCGCCAACCCCCAGGTGAAATGGGCGATCCCGATTTCCCTCGGCGACTCCCACCGCGGCTACCGCGTGATGGGCACCAACGACGCCTACTTCGCGCATTACCAGTACGGTCGCAAGCAAAACCTCGAACTGGCCAGCGGCCGTGCCTTTGCCAGCGACCCGTTCGAAGTGGTGCTCGGCGCCGAAGTGGCCGATGCGCTGCATTACAAACTGGGCGACAAACTGGTGCTGGCCCACGGCGTGGCGGTGGTCAGCCTGGTCAAGCACGATGACAAGCCCTTCACCGTGGTCGGCATTCTCAAGCGCACCGGCACACCGGTGGACCGCACGCTGCACATCAGCCTCGGCGGTATGGAAGCCATCCATATCGACTGGCACAACGGCGTACCGGCCCAGGGCAAGGGCCGGATCAGCGCCGACCAGGCACGCAACATGGACCTCACTCCGCAGGCCATCACCGCGTTCATGCTCGGCCTGAACAACAAGATTTCCACCTTTGCCCTGCAACGGGAGATCAATGATTTTCGTGGCGAGCCGATGCTGGCGATCCTGCCGGGCGTAGCCCTGCAAGAGCTGTGGAGCATGATGGGCACCGCCGAAAAAGCGCTGTTCGTGATCTCGCTGTTCGTGGTGCTGACCGGGTTGATCGGCATGCTCACGGCGATCCTCACCAGCCTCAACGAACGCCGCCGCGAGATGGCGATCTTGCGCTCGGTGGGCGCTCGCCCCTGGCATATCGCAAGCCTGCTGATCTTCGAAGCCTTCACCCTGGCGCTGTCCGGCGTGGTGGCGGGCCTGGGCCTGCTGTACATCTGCATCGCCGCATCGCGCGGTTACTTGCAGGCCAACTATGGCCTGGACCTGCCGATGGCCTGGCCCAGTGAATATGAATGGACACTGCTCGCCGCTATCCTGGCCGCCGCGCTGTTGATGGGCAGCGTGCCCGCCTGGCGCGCCTATCGACAATCCCTGGCCGACGGCCTGTCCATACGTTTATGAGGAAGGCTCCGATGCGCCGTGCCCTGTTTGCCCTGTTACTGCTGGCGGTCGTGCCCGCCTGGGCGGATGAACAGCCCAAGGATCTGTCCTGGCAGGAAATGATTCCGCCGGACGCGCCGCCGGAAATCCCCAACATGACCCCGCTGCACAACTTGTCGGGCATGGCCGATGCGTTGTCGGTGGAGTCGGCGCCCGCGGCCAAGCAGGACTTGCCCAACGCACCGGTGGTGCAAAGCCTCGACGGCCTGCACATCCGTTTGCCGGGCTATATCGTGCCGCTGGAAGTCAGCGAAGAAGGTCGCACCACCGAGTTCCTGTTGGTGCCGTATTTCGGCGCCTGCATCCATGTGCCACCACCGCCGTCGAACCAGATCGTGCATGTCAGAAGCGAAGTCGGGGTGAAACTCGATGAGCTGTATCAGCCGTACTGGATCGAGGGTTCGATGCAGGTCAAACCGTCCACCAGCGAACTGGCCGACGCCGGTTACCAGATGGATGCCGAGAAGATTTATATCTACGAATTGCCGGAATAGGGCCTGATCGACCTTTCATTGAGCTGAGTCAAAGGATCGCGCGGGACGATCTTTACCATGGGACGTACACCTTTTAAACGTCCTTTTGGAGCTCCCATGAACAAGTCTCTGCTCGGCGCGTCCCTCGTCGCGCTGGCCCTCGCCGCCCCTGTCGCCCATGCTCACGAAGCGGGCGACATTCTGATTCGCGCCGGCGCGATCACCGTGAACCCGAAGGCCGACAGCAGCAGCATCAAGGTCGATCAGGGCCCGTTGGCCGGTGCCAACCTGGGCGGCAAGGCGACCATGAGCAGCGACACCCAACTGGGCCTGAACTTCGCCTACATGCTCACCAACCACGTCGGTATCGAGCTGCTGGCGGCCACGCCGTTCGAGCATGACGTGAAGATCAAGGACACCGCTCTGGGCGCGGCCAACGGCAAGCTCGGCACCCTGAAACACCTGCCGCCGACCCTGAGCGTCGTCTACTACCCGCTGGACAACAAGTCGGCCTTCCAGCCTTACGTGGGTGCCGGTATCAACTACACCTGGATCTACGACGAGCATGTCGGCAGCCGTGCGCAAAGCGCCGGCTTCAGCAACTTCAAGGCCGAGAACTCGTGGGGCTGGTCCGCGCAGATCGGCGCCGACTATATGATCAACGACAAGTGGATGATCAACGCCCAGGCGCGCTATATCGACATCAGCACCAAGGCCACCGTGGACAACAACGCGCTGGGCCAGGGCACCCGTGCCAAGGTCAACGTGGATGTGGACCCGATGGTGTACATGGTCGGTATCGGCTACAAATTCTAAACATCCCTATATAGACCTTGATCGTTCCCACGCTCCGCGTGGGAACGCCGCCCTGGACGCTCCGCGTCCGCTTTTGAAATCGTGACGCGGAGCGTCACAGGATGCGTTTCCACGCAGAGTGAGGGAACGATCGGTACTCAAGATGCTTAAACAGCCTCTTCAAGCACCCGGGTTTCCTGGATGAGGTTCGTTACCCGCGAAAAGGTCTTGAGAATCGTCGTCGCATGGTGCTGCAACGAAGCTTCCGACAAGCCGTTGGACGCCAGCGCGGCAGTGGCATCTTCCAGCAGTGCAAAACGGTAGCCCCGGTGGTAACCCTCGATGATGGTCGACAGGCAGCACATGGTGGTGCCGTAGCCGATCACCAGAAACTCGTGGTCTGCGTGCTGCTGGACAAAATCGACAAAGGCCGGCGATGAGAACGCCGAATAGTTGCCCTTGGTCGCATGGGCTTCGGCGGCCTCGGGGGCGAAGCCGTCGATGAAGTCCGACGTGTCCGAGTCGCGGTTGAACAGATCACCGTCTTGCAAGTGCTGCACATGGATGATCGGCCAGCCCTCTTCACGCGCGTGCTGCAGCATCACATAGGCATTCTGCAGGGATGGGCCGATGGACTCGATATGAAACTTGCGGCCTGCGGCGATGTACTCACGCTGAATATCAATCACGACCAGTGCTTTCATGGGGTGCTCCTAACGGTTGGGTCAAGTTTTCTTATAAGTGCTGCTGCAAAGGCAAGCCGCTGGCCGTAGGACGAAACCAGCATGAACTCCTTTTCCGAGTGCATGCCGCCGCCATAGGGCCCCAGGCCCACCAGAATCTGGATGGTCGGGTTCGCAATGTTGTTGCCGTCGCTGCCATAGCCGACGGGGCGGGCCTTGAACGGCTGCCCCAGGGCCTCGGCGACCGCTTCGGCCTGGGTGACCACCGCCTGGGTATTGGTGGCCGCCAGCAAAGGCATCTCGGCCAGTTTGGTCAGCTCGGTGCGGGTACCCTGCTGCAGTTTTTCGTTGTAGACGTCACTGTGATGGCTGATCTGCTCCAGCGCCGTGAAGGTCCGCTCCCAATCCGCCAGCTTCTGGAAACGCACGTCGATCGTCACGCTGGCGTGGTCGCAGACCACGTTGGGTTTGGTGCCACCTTCGATGACGCCTGGGTTGATCAGCAGCCCCTCTTCGGGCCGGGCGAGCTCGGCGAGTTTTTTGACTTTGATGGCCAGGTCAAGGCAGGCATCGATGCCGTTTTCAGGTTCGAGCCCGGCATGGGAAGCCTTGCCCGACGTGGTCAGCTTCATCCAGCGAATGCCCGATTGGCTGCTCACGTAGGCGCCGTCCTCAAGGCCCGGTTCGAACACCAGGCCGTACGCCAGTCCTTGGGACAGTTGTTGCAGCACCGGCCTGGAAACGCTTGAGCCGATTTCCTCGTCGTCGTTGAGTGCCACGCGTACGTTGTCCAGGTGCCCGGTTTGCTTGAGTTGCGCCAGCACGTCGAGCATCAGCACCACGCCGCCTTTCATGTCGATCACACCGGGGCCGATCAGGCGCCCTTCCTCCCGGGACAGGCTTTGAAACGGGCTCGCAGGTGGAAACACCGTGTCCAGGTGGCCGATCAGCAACACGCTCGGCTTGGCATGGGCAGTCTCGAAGCTCAGCACGTCGCGACCGTCAGCCAACGGATGATGCGTGACGACCATGCCCAGGGCTTCGAAATACGGAATCAGGATTTTGCGGACCTGGCTCAGGCCCTGTGGGTTCCTGGAGTCCGTGTTGATGTTCACCACTTCCTGCAACAGTTGCAGAGACCTCGCCGGAATCGGTTCTGCGGCGTACCCCTGGGACATCCCCAACACAAGCGAACACAAAACTGCGCATACCCCGTGTTTCATGCGACGGCTCCCGTGCGAATCAACTGCGGTAGAACATTGCCGGGACGTTGCTCCAGCGGGCCGGCGGAATAAACGTTGTTCTCCGGGCGGTTGAGCAGCATGGGATGCACGCCGATGTGCGCCGAGGGTTGTGCCAGCGGGCTGTCTTCCTCCAGCAGCATTTCGGTGTAGCCGTGATCGGAAAAGGCGAACGCCGTGCCGGCCTTGCTGAACCCGTAGCCGGCATAAAACGACTCGAGCTGAACCTGGGCATGCAGGTAGAAACGCGAGAAGCCTTTCTGCCGACCGATGCTCAGCAAGAACTTCAACAACTGGTGGGCATAGCCACGACCCCGGTATTCGCTGCGGATGGCCAGGCGCTCCAGTTTGGCGAAGCCGTTGAAGTAGCGGATCCTGGCGGTCAGCACCGGCTCGTCGGCGATCAACCCCACCACCTGGGTGGCGGCGTGGTCATTGAGGTCGAATTCCTCGCTGAACGGGCACTGCTGCTCGTGCATGTACACAATGGCGCGTACCAGCATGGCCTTGATGCGCTCGTCTTCGCTTTCGACGATCTTGATGGTCAGCGGCGAGCGTGCGATGGCTTTGGAGTCGCTCTGTGAGCTGTGAATGGAAACGGACACGGCGAATTCCTCAGTGGCTCTTCAGGGAAGTGATATCGCGAAGCGACTCGATCATGTGCTGCACGGTCTGGGTGGTCTGGCCCTTGGCACCATTGCGGATGGCGGTCGCAGAGACCTTGTCCCGCCGCACCACCGGATAGGGATAGAGCCAACCCGACTCGTCGTAGATGCCGCGCACCCACATGCCCCCCAGGTCACTGCCATGGATGCCGTGGATCGGCTTGCCCTGGGCGAGCCCCTTGATGTGCTTGAGGACCGCGTAGAAACCGCCCTCGGCATAGGCGTTGGGCAACGACAGCACCTCGACCTTGCCCTGCAGGCCAGCCTCTTCGACCGCCACCCGCATCATGGCTTCACGGGTTTCGTACTCGTAGAAGCGCGAGCCGGTGGGGAAGTAGTTGAGGTGCACGTCGGCGCGTCGGGTTTTTTCATACACGCGCATGCCATGTTCGTAGTGACCGATCTGGATTTCACCGCGCTCCAGGGCCTGGGCATGCAACTTGGGAATGATGGTGCTGTGCAGGTAGACCTTTTCCAGGCCCCGAGACTCGATGGCGTCACGGATCAGCGCCAGGTGAGTGCGATGAATCGGGTTGAAGGTGCCGAAGAACACCCCGACTCCGCCACGCTTGGGCAACCTGCCACGCAGGTCCGACAGCAGGCCGACCGTAAACAATGCAATACCGAACGCCAGGCCGAAGACCGTGAAGGCCACTTTGAGCCACGGCAACCCCAGGGTCGCGAGCGACGTCACCACAATGTTGGTGGAAAGCGCGATCAGCACGTTGCGGTTCCTGTCGCCCAGTTCGCGGTTGGCCAGGGCCAGCGCCACGTATTGCATGCCTTGTGAGGCGCAGGTGGTCAACAGGGCAATGCCGGGCACGCCGCCCAGGTCAGACAGGTTGTCAGGCGGAAACACCCCGCCCTCGACCAGGGCGATGAACACTCCCACGTTAAACACCAGTTGGGGGATGAAGCGTCCGAGGCGCCCCAGGCTGACCAGCGCGGTGCGCAGGTTGATGACCTCTTCGAGCTTGTTGCTCAACTTCGAGTAATACGGAATGAACAACCCGACAAAGGTACACAGCGCAATCAGCACGCCATTGGCAAAGGCATCATGGGCCAGGCCGTAACTCCCATACATCAGGATGCCGATACTGATGCCCAGTTGTACCGAGGGGCTCGTCAAGTGGCTGGGTACTTTCATGCCTTGCACTCCTGCATCTGCCGCGAATAGGTTGACTCCGTCACCGACACAAAGGCATGGCTCATGGCCTTGATGGTCAACGCGCAGGGAATGCCCACGCTAGACACTTCTCCGGCGCTCAATACCAAGTTGTCCAGTTGGTCTTCGCGGGTGATTTGAAGTTGCCCAATGATGGTTTTAAGGGTGTAACCCGCAGGACAATTCAGACTTATAACTTCGCCCTGGCTCATCAAAAATCTGGAACTGCATTGAAAGTTCACATCGTCACTCCTGTGCGTAAACACGACGGGGAAACAATAGTGAGCGGCGAGCGCAGGCGGCTCAAACAATCTTTCGGCAGGTGTTGCATGCAGCCACGGAATACGTAGATAACCGACAGGAGGCTCAGAGTTCACAGCAATTCACATTACTTTTCACGCTGGAAGTTTTAGAGTAACGCGGTGAAAACTTTAGCTCCCGCGCCCTCTTGCTTTCTATGAAGTGAAACTTTCCAAGCCTATGATTTGTGGTAAAACGGCCGGCGTTGTCGCGACCGTAAAACGACTTAAAACACTATTATTGGATCCACTTTAGTTGCACTTCTGACCAGGCACGGTCTGTCGGCGGAACTTGCGCGCCGGCAGAAAACGCTATTGGACTCAACAACCAACTTGAGCTGTGAAGGGATGACGTCAGATGTCTAGACCGCTACCACCGTTGGACTTGTTGATTGGATTCGAGGCTGCCGCACGGCAACTGAGTTTTTCCAAGGCTGGCAATGAGGTTTTCGTGACTCAGTCGGCCATCAGCCGACAGGTCAAGAAACTCGAAGAGTTTGTCGGCAGCGCGCTGTTCGAGCGCAGGCACCGTTCGCTGGAACTGACGGACACGGGCCGTGAGCTGTTCGAGGTGGTCAGTGACACCCTTGCGCGCCTGTCCAAGACCGTGGACAACCTGCGCCGGGAACCCGCTCACCTGAGCCTCAAGATCTCCACCACCACCTCGTTCGCCTCCTTGTGGCTGGTGCCGCGCCTGGCACGCTTTCGGGACCTGCACCCGGAAATCGCCATTCACCTGGAGGCCGATAACCGGGTGGTGGACCTCAAGCAAGGCCTCGTCGACCTCGCCATTCGTTACTGCACCCCCGATCAGGTCAACCCGCAAACCGATGTCTGCCTGTCGAGCGAAGAGATATTTCCGGTGTGCAGCCCCCAGTTGCTGCGTCGCAGCGGTCGGGCGATCCGTTGCATCGAAGACTTGCAGCACCACACCCTGCTGCACTTGAGCGACCCGCAGAACGCCTGGCCCTGGTTGCAGTGGCCCCACTGGCTGGCGGCCTCCAAACCCGCCGTGCCGGTGGGCGACGTCGGGCTGCGCTTCAGCCACTTCGACCAGATGATTCACGCCGCCAGCATGGGACACGGCGTGGCGTTGGGCAGCTCGCCTCTGGTCAATCATTTGCTGGACGAAGGCTCGCTGGTCGCCCCGCTGGGAACACGCCTGAAAAGCCCGCGCGCGTTCTATATCTGCCAGGCCTCGCGCGACAACGAAGCCGTGGACTTGCTGGTGCAGTGGATGCTCAGCTCGGTTGCCGAGCGCCCAACGCGGCCGAGCGCCCTACCCTGTCAGCTGGTGACGAATCTGCACACTTTTGCACCCGCGGTGTAAGGCTAGGCCACCGCGAACCGATATCCCTCTTTCGCCAGGCGCGCGCTCAGGCGCTCGCCGACCTGGGCGATGGAGGTCATGCGCGACGGGTTCATGTGGGCGCGCAGGTCGGTCTCCAGGTGAACCCAGCCATCGGCGGTGTGCCGGGCGCAGGTTTCGAAGGCTTCGGCCAAGGCTTGCTCGTCACCGATGCCCTTGAATACCCACTCCGGCATGACCACGCTCTCACCCGGATCGTTGGGCACCACCAGCACCTTGGTCTGCGGCCAGCCGATCAATGACAACAGGCGGCGGACCTCAGGCGCTGCAACGTCTGGCGGTACGCGGCCCTTGTCAAAACGAGTGGGTGTATCGGTCACGTATTCCACGCATTCAAAGCCGCTTTCACGGTCGACAAAGGCCAGCAGTTCCGCATTCCGGGCACCCGGGAACAAGGTTTGCGAAGGCCGGTAGGTGCCTTCGCTGGAGACTGCCCGAGCGACACCGGTGGCGTCGCAGGCACGACGGGCTTTTTCAAGGGCGGCATCAAAGGCGGTACCGGGCCGGCGAATATCACCGGAAAAAGTACCGAGGGCATCGGTGTCATAACCGATGGGCAGCAATACTTGAAAACCCAGGGCGGCTAATACCGGACCCAACACCACTTCTTTACCGTGCATAGTGGCAATTAAAATCTCGGGGCCCGTTTCACCGCCGGCAACTCGCTGAGTCAATACAGCAGGTGAGGGTGTTGTGCGTACAGCAGTCGATGATGACAGATGAGTATTTGTAAGTGCCATTGCAGTGTCCGCCAATAAACAGGTTTATGTAGGCCGAAAATCTATTGAGCGCAGACGTTAAGTGCAAATGACATTTAAGAGGCGTTGGCATGTCGTGGTGGAATACCAGCGAAGTACTTGTCGGTAAAAGGACCGTTAGTGGCTCATGGCAGGAATAGGCAAGTACTCGATATTAATTAAAATGTTGTGCCAGGCATAAAAAAGGCGCCTGTTGCAGGCGCCCTGTTTATTCAACCGTGTCGATAGAACCGGTCGAGCAACGCCGGCAAACCGGCCCGCCAGGCCCGCGGCTTGATGCCGAAGGTATGCAGGATTTTCTTGCAGGCGAGCACCGCATGCTGCGGCTCATCACTGGCATCCGGGCGGGCCGCATGGGCCTGGGCGGTAGGCGACTCGATGGCGAGCGGGTGGTAACTGCGGGCTTCGCTGAGGATCGCCTGGCCCAGCGCCAGCGGCGTGGTCGCTTCATGGCCGGCGTAGTGATAGGTGCCCCACAACGGCGCGGCGCAGTCGAGTTGCTTGAGCACCGAAATGATCACCCGCGCGGCGTCGTCCACCGGCGTCGGATTGCCGCGTCGATCATCGGCCATCAGCAATTCGTCGGGACGTTCGGCCCGGGCCAGGAAACGCCCGAGGGTGCCGTCGACGCTGTCATCCAGCAACCAGCCAAACCGCAGCAGCACGTGTTGCGGGCACGTGGCACGTACGCTCTGTTCGATGCGCCACAACGCCTGGCCACGCAGGCCCAGGGGCACAGGCTCGTCCTTTTCGCTGTAGGCGGTGGCGCGGGCGCCATCGAACACACGGTAGCTGGACGGTTGCAGCAGGATGATGTTGTGGTGCTGGCACAGTTCGGCCAGACGCTCGATGGCGAACTCTTGCCCGGCCAAGCGGGTTTCGTTGACCGCCTCTGCCTGGAACCAGTCGAAATAGTAGGCGAGGTTGATCAACGCATCGGGACGGGTGTCGTCGAGCAATTGGGTGAGGCTTGCGGCATCCCAGCCGTCTTGGGGCGGTTTGGGGGCGAGGAAACCGATGTCTTCCTCTGCACCGAGGCGAATCAGCGCCTGCCCGAGGGCATTCCCGCCGCCCAGTAACATAAGGCGCATTCGCATAGATTGAGCAGGCCCGGTCTGTTTGGAACGATGGCTATTGTCGGCAGGCGTAGGTGCACTGCCGTGGTATTTGCCAGAATCGTTGCATTTTGCGGGTTTGTCGCGCAACCGTCACGGATAAAGTGTGTGGTTGCAACTTGTTGTAGCCGGCGCAATGACAGAGGTGATAGTGAGGGCTTGCTCGCGAAGGCGTCGGCCTGGCCACCCAGGCGTCATTGAGTACGCGGCTGCTCGGTCAGTACCACCGGCGCCGGCACCTCTTCATCCGGCTCATCCACGTGCTGCGCACGCTTTGGCAGCAAAACCTGCTGTGGATAAGTTTGCGCGAAGTGCACCTCGGCACAGTTATCCACAAGCTTTTTCAGGCGCTGGTTGAACGCCCGGCTCACCGCGTATTGCCCGCCCGACACCGTGCGGAACTGCGCCGTCAGCACTACGCCGTTGAGGTCCATCTTATCGACGCCAAACACTTCCAGCGGGCCTTGCAGGTTGTACTTGAGAAACACGTCGTCGCGGATCGACTGGCCAGCCTCGCGAATCAGCTCCACCGCCTTGTCCACGTCGGTGTCGTAGGTGAACTGCACCGAAAAGAATGCGTAGGCGAATTGACGTGACTGGTTGGTGACGGCCTTGATCTGGCCGAACGGCACCGAATGCACGAACCCTTTGCCATCGCGCAGGCGCAGAGTACGAATGGTCAGGCCTTCGACGGTACCCGCATGGCCGGAATCAAGCACCACCCAGTCGCCGATGGACAGGGTGTCTTCGATGATGATGAACAAGCCCGTGATCACATCCTGCACCAACTGTTGCGAGCCGAAACCGATGGCCAGTCCCACCACCCCGGCACCCGCCAGCAGCGGCGCGACGTTGATGCCCAGGTTGGCCATGGTGGTGATCGCGCAGATCACCACCAGGATGATTTTCACCGCGTTGCGCAGCAGCGGCAGGATGGTTTTCACCCGCGTGCTGGGCTGGCGGCTGGAGCGTTTGTTCACCGGCGGCTTGAGCGCTTCCTGGATCGCAGTGTCGAGCACCACCCAGAACAGCCAGGTCATCAGCAGGATCAGGCCGATGCTGCTGAGGGAGTCGCTGATCGCCCGCCCGACCGAATTGCGCTGGGCAAATTCGAACAGGGAAACACCCCAGATGCGCCCGAGGATTTCGATGAACGCGATGGCCATGGCAATGCGCAGGATCGCGTGCAACAAACTGAGAAAACGTTCCTTGTAAGCGCTGCTGCGCTGGATCGCCACCTGGCTGCGGGACTTGAACAGGTGTTGCAGCACGGTGCTGAGGAACACCGTGCCGATCAGCAGGATGGTGGTGAACAGCGCACAACGCAGCGCCTTCTGGTTATCGTCGCCGGCGCCGATCAGGTTGATCGCCGAGACCAGCACCATCAACAGAATCGGCCAGTACCAGAGCCCGGAAAACACCCGCAAAGATTGCTGCAACGCCGGGTGCTTGAGGCGCTGGGTCAGTGGCCGGTTGCGAATCAGATGGGCGACAGGCCGACGCAGGCGCACCACCAGCACGCCAAAGATCACCGCCGCAAACAGGCCGGTGAACACTGCGATGCTGCTGGTGATATTGCCGCCCAACTGGCGGGCGATCTGCGGACTGGTCAAGGCGTCGCTGAGGGCCGCGAGAAAGCCGATGAGGAACAGCGGTTTGGGGCAGTAACCGCGAATAATCTGTACGGCGGGACGCTTGTGTCCGACGTTGAACATCACGATCACGCACAGCAGCATCGAGGTGGAGAAGATGCCGCTGCTGGTGGCATAGGCAAAACACAGCGCCAGCGCCCGCCCTACCGATGTCTGGAGAAAGTGGCTGACATACAGGGTCAAGGGCAGGCAGATCAGCGCAGGAATCGTATAGGGGACTACGTACCCAAGCACCGCTTGCAGACGTTCGCGCTGCCCGACAAACGCGCGCCGGCTCAAACGCTGCACGATAAAGCGTGCGAACAGCGTCAGTACGCCGAACGCGCCGATCCACACCCCGGACAGCAACAGGAAATCCCCGGCCACGCTCCAGGGCGAACGCTCGGCGGTCTGGTCGACCAGGCGCCCCACTTCATCGGCGGCGCGGTCGGCACGCAGGCGCCAGGCATCCACGAGGTTCTGGTTGAGGTCGAGCTTGTCCTGCACATCATCGATGCTGGAACTGATGGCCCCGAGCAGTCCGCCCTCCACCAGCAATTCCGGCTTGGCCGGCGCCTCGGAGGGTGGCGCTACGGCCGCCGCGTGAAGGGCGCCGCTGCCGCAGAACAACAGCACACCGAGCAGTAATGCAGCCTTTGAATTCAGCAAAACACGGGCTCCTGACAGAAAGGTCTGTAAGGAACTGACGGGCTTTCACTCCGATCGTTCCCACGCTCTGCGTAAGGAATGCCGCTCTGGACGCTCCGCGTCCGCCGTTGGTGGGTGAGTGGCAGTGTGCCGCCTGTAGGCCCGTAGAAACTTTCAACCAAAAATTGCAGTCAGCCATAAACGCGGGCCAATCCCCCGATCTTTCCAGGAGCAACCATGGCTGCAATTCCCGACTGGGTACCGATGACCCCCAGCGCCGCCATCACGCGCTTCAAGGTGCTGACGGTCAATATCCACAAGGGCTTCACCGCCCTGAATCGACGCTTCATCCTGCCCGAGCTACGCGAAGCGGTGAGCAGTGTGGGCGCGGACATGGTGTTCCTGCAGGAAATCCACGGTACCCACGAGCGCCACCCCCAGCGCTACAGCGATTGGCCGAACATGCCGCAGTACGAGTTCCTTGCCGACAGCATCTGGCCGCAGTTCGCCTACGGGCGCAACGCGGTCTACCCCCATGGCGATCACGGCAATGCGCTGCTGTCGAAATTCCAGATCGTGCGTTACGACAACCTCGATATTTCCCAGAGCGGCCATGAAAGCCGCGGGCTGCTGCACTGCGTGTTGCGCCTGCCCGGCAGCGGGCAAGAGGTGCATGCGATCTGCATCCACCTTGGCCTGCGCGAGGTGCATCGCCAGCAGCAATTGCGCCTGCTGGAGCGGCGAATTGGCGAGATTCCGGCGGACGCCCCCCTGGTGGTCGCCGGCGATTTCAACGACTGGCGCCAGCGTGCCGACCTGACCCGGAGCGGCCTCGAGGAAGTGTTCATCCAGACCCAGGGCAAACCGGCGCGCACCTTTCCCGCGCGCTTGCCACTGCTGGCGCTGGACCGCATTTATGTGCGCAACCTTAAAGTGCACAACCCTCGGGTGCTGACCACGCGGCCCTGGTCCCACCTGTCCGATCATGTGCCGCTGTCGGTGGAGGTGGAGCTATGAACGTCGCGGTCGAACATATTTCCACCGATCAGCCGCCGGACGCCGCCAAGGCTCGCGACCTCGATTATGGTTGGCAGAGCGGCAACCAGATCGAGCTGCTGGAAAACGGCGAGGCTTACTTTCCCAGGGTGTTCGATGCCCTGCGCGCGGCGCAACGGGAGATTCTGCTGGAGACCTTTATCCTCTTCGAAGACAAGGTCGGCCATGAACTGCAAGGCATTCTGATCGAAGCGGCGCAGCGCGGTGTGAAGGTGCTGCTCAATCTGGATGGTTTCGGGTGCGGCGAACTGAGCCCGACGTTTCTGGGGGAACTGGTGGAGGCTGGCGTGACGGTGCAGATGTTCGACCCTGCCGCCAAGACCCTGGGCTTTCGCACCAACTGGTTTCGCCGCCTGCACCGCAAGATCGTGGTGGTGGACGCCAGCGTGGGGTTTATCGGCGGGATCAACTTTTCGGCTGACCATCTGGGGGATTTCGGCCCCGAAGCCAAACAGGATTACGCCGTCCAGGTGACAGGCCCGGCGGTGGCCGACCTGCATCATTTCACCCTCGCCCAGAGTGGCCGCCAGGTGCGCACGCGACGCGGTTGGCGGCGGCGCGAGCAACGCCCGGCGCCGTGGCCCACCGAACGGGGCGACGGTCTGGTGCGGCTGATTTACCGCGACAACGTCCAGCACCGTGACGACATCGAAGAAGCGTATATCCAGGCTTTGAGCAAGGCCCGCACACGGGTGGTGATCGCCAACGCCTACTTCTTCCCGGGCTACCGTCTGCTGCGGGAAATCCGCAACGCCGCGCGCCGTGGCGTGCACGTGCAGTTGATCATGCAAGGCCAGCCCGATGTGCTTATGGCCAAGTTGGCCGCACGCATGCTCTATGACTACCTGCTCAAGGATGGCGTGGTGATTCATGAGTATTGCCAGCGCCCGCTGCACGGCAAGGTTGCGTTGGTGGATGACGACTGGAGCACCGTGGGCTCGAGCAACCTGGACCCTCTGAGCCTGTCGTTGAACCTGGAAGCCAACGTGCTGGTGCGCGACCGCGCGTTCAACCAACAGCTCTACGAACGCCTGGAAACCCTCGCCCATCAGCACTGCCAGACGATGCCGGAGAACCGCAAGCCGCGCCTGTGGTTGTGGCGATTGACCGTGGGTTTCCTGGTGTTTCATGTGATGCGCCATTTCCCGGCGTTGACGGGTTGGCTGCCAGCACACAAGCCCCGTTTGAAACCTATTGAGAGCCCGGCCAATGACCTCTGAATCCAGGTTCAAGCGCTGGAAGAAACCGCTGACCATCGCCTTCTTCCTGCTGCTGATCGTACTGTTCACCCTGCTCGCCCGCCGTATCGATTGGAGCGAAGTGGTGCAGACCCTCGGCGACTTCAAGGTGCGCACGCTGGTGATCGCGGGCGCACTGACGCTGTGCAGTTTTCTGGTGTACGCCAGCTTCGACTTGATCGGCCGCACCTATATCCGCCAGAACCTGATATGGAAGCAGATTTTGCCGGTGGGCATCATCAGCTATGCCTTCAACCTCAACCTGAGCGCCTGGGTCGGCGGCATCGCCATGCGTTACCGGCTGTACTCGCGGCTCGGGGTGAGCACCAGCAATATCGCCAAGATCCTCGGCCTGAGCCTGGCCACCAACTGGTTTGGCTACATGGCCATCGCCGGGGTGGTGTTCAGCAGTGGGCTGGTCAGCATGCCGCCGGGGTGGAAAGTCAGCAGCACGGCATTGCAATGTATCGGCGTGGTGTTGGTACTGGTCAGCCTGGGTTATCTGGTGGCCTGCCAGTTCTCGAAGAAGCGCGCGTGGACGATTCGCGGCATGGAAATCAACCTGCCATCACCGCGCATGGCCTGCGTGCAGCTGATGCTCGGCGCGCTGAACTGGTCGCTGATGGCGGCGGTGATCTTTACCCTGCTACCGGCCAAGCTGGATTATCCGCTGGTGCTGGGGGTGTTGCTGATCAGCGCGATCGCCGGCGTGCTCACCCATATTCCGGCGGGGCTGGGTGTGCTGGAAGCCGTGTTCATTGCCCTGTTGCAGCATGAAGCGTCGAGGGGCAGTTTGCTGGCCGGGTTGATCGCGTACCGGGCGATCTACTTTATTCTGCCCCTGCTGATCGCGCTGGCGATGTACCTCGGCGTAGAGGCCAAGGCGAAGGCGTTGCGCGTGAAGAAGTCGCCGGCCTGAACCGATATCGCGGGCAAGCCCGCTCCCACAGTTGAGATGAAAAGCACCCAGTCACCGGGACTGGATGATGCTCAACCGCTCGCCCACCACCATCTCGGTAATCCAGTCCACCAGGATCGAGGTGTAGGCCTGTTGAGACACCGGGTCACTCAACGAATGGTCCGCCCCGTCGATGATGCGATGCGTCAGGGAATGGGTCTGCTGACACGCCGCGCGGTAACTCATGATGGTGGCGTGGGGCACGTGGTCATCGGTTTCCGACTCGACGATCAGCACATCCCCGGTAAATTGCGCGCAGGCATGCAGGGCGCGATTGGTTTCGGCGTGGACCTGGGTACTGCGGTAATCCAGCAAGTCGGCCTTGTCCAGGTCCCGCTTGGGCTTGAGCCACTCCTGGTCGCGGTACAACGCCGGGACCCGCAGCGCCAGCCAGCGTACCTGACGCAATGAAGTCAGAATTGCCGCGAGATAGCCGCCATAACTGGTCCCCACCACCGCCACAGCCGAGGTGTCGATGGCCGGGTGCGAGAGCAGGCGATCATAGGCCGCCAACAGGTCGCGCAGGTTGTCTTCACGGGTCACCCGGGACAGTGGAATGCCGCTGCCGGTATGGCCGCGCAGGTCGAACGTCAGGCACACGCAGCCCAGGCCCGCGATGCCTTTGGCACGTTCAAGGTCGCGCTCCTGGCTACCGCCCCAGCCGTGCACAAACAACACGCCTGGCACTTTGGACTTGGGGCTCAGAAAGGTGCCGCTCATCTGTTCGTCGTCGATGTCGATCGTGATGCTTTCGCTTCTAGCCGTCATAAGGTTCAACCGTCACGTACTTGAGAAGAAAGTCGCTGTTTTGCGCCGGCCCTCGGTACACCTCGACGGCATCCGCCGGCAATGCCTGGTCCACATAGGTCTCCACCGAAGACACGCGGATGGCGCGCAGGTCCGGATCGTCGACAAAGCTCTGCAACGCCGCGACTTCCGCGCTGCTGGCCCCGCCCATGCGCCAGGATTGTTCGAGCACGCCGCTGCGTCGCTGACCTGCGTTGTCCAGGCCTTGAGCGATGTCGTAGTTGCGTCGGGAGGCGTAGAAGCCAGGGTAGGCTTCATCGGCAGCGGTATCGAAGTCTTGGGCCTGTTCGATGGCCTGGCGAACGTCATCCGCCAGGTCGAGCTCGAGCAAGTCCTCGTAATAGCCCGGGACCACCAACAGAGTGGAACCGCCGTAAACGTCTTCACCCTGCCCGTCCTGCGTGAGGTATTGCTCACCGCAGTAGCTGATCACGTGATCGCCGATAAAACTCTGGCCGACACTGTGGGTGATCACATTGTGCAGGTCCTGCTCCAATACCACGCCTTGTGCAAATGAGTGCGCCATGTCGGGACGCGCCAGCAGCGCGTCGAACGCATCGAGGCTGTGGATAACTTCCTGGCCGCGCCCGGCACAGGCATGCACCGGTTTCACCCGCAATGGACCACTGTGCAACAGGCGCGTGGCCGCTGGCCGGGCATCTTCCAGGGCAAACACGCTGAAGCCATCCAGTACGACGTTTCGTACACGCTCGCAAAACAAGGACGACCAGCCTTCGGGCGCTTTCGCGGTTGGGCCCAGCAGCCCATGGCTGATGGCTTTGGTGCCGATGAAGTCGTGTTCGACATAACCGCCCCACAGGTCTTCAGGGCCCTTGATGTTCAGCGCGTGGGCCTGGGCGGCACCGACCAGGGTTTGCGTCGGTACCAGGTACAGCTCACGGCCTGAATGCAGCGCCGGATCGTAGCTGCCGCCAAAGCGCAGCCCGAGAATTTGCGCCAGCCAACGTGCCAGGGCACGGTTGGTTTCGACTTCATGCAGGGGCGCACCCTCTCGGGTGGAGTGCGCAACGACGAGTTTGTTGCGTTGAGTCGGGGTCATGCGTCCCCCTTGGCCAGCCGGCCTTGTGTGTAGCAGGACGGTTGCAGGGATCAGGCCAGGCCAGGTTTGCTGCGTGGGGCTGTGAAATCAGACAGTTGCGAACCAAGCGATGGCAGTTGGCCTGTTTGATTCTGCACGACACCGCTTGAACACGGTGGCGTTCTGCACGATTCACACCCCGAAACGGCTGCGGTAATCGCTGGGGGTCATGCCGGTGATTTTCTTGAAGAGGGCGCGAAACGTGCTGGGGTCCTGGTAACCCACGGTCCAGGCGATGTGATCGAGGGTGTCGTTGGTGAATTCGAGCATCTGCCGGGCCTTGCCCACGCGCAGGTGCTGGCAGTATTCGGTGGGTTTAAGGCCGGTGGCATTGCGAAAGCGCCGCAGGAAGGTGCGCTCTTCCAACCCCGCTTCCTGCGCCATTGCCGCGATGGAGACATCCACCGCGCCACGGGCCTGCAACCCGTGCTGGACCTTGAGGATTGCAGCGTCGCCATGGCCGAGAATCGGCGCGAAATTGCTGCCGCACTGGCTCATGCTGGCGCTGTGTTCGATCACCAGAAAGCGCGCCGTTTCGGCCGCGATGCTCGGCCCCATCAGACGATCCACCAGGCGCAGGCCCAGCTCTGACCAGGCCATCAGGCCGGCGGTGGTGATCAGGTCGCCGTCATCGACGATGGGTTTATCCGCCTCCAGGCGCACCTGCGGATAACGAGCAGCAAAGGACTGTGCCGACGACCAATGGGTGGTGGCGCTGCGCCCGTCGAGCAAGCCGCTGCGCGCCAGCATGATCGAGCCGATGCACACGCCGCCCAACACCGTGCCCGCCGCATGTTGCTGACGCAGCCACGCCAACAGCGCGGGCGGTGCCTGGTCGTCGGTGAACTCGCCAATGGCCGGGGGCACCAACACGGCCATCATCGGTTGGTCGGGCCCGGGATGGCTGTCGAAGGTTCGCGCCGGCGTGCCTTGGTCATCCACCAACCAATGGCTGACCCGCAGCAAGGGCCGCTGTGCGCTCGGATGCTCGGCGGCAATGCGGTTGGCCACGCCGAATAAATCGGTCAGGCCATGCACAGCGGCCAGTTGCGCGCCCCGGTAGATCAGCACGCCCACTTCAACAACGAGCATTGTCAGTTTTCCCCCTGTTATTGTCGGTGCAGCCAATTCTCGCTACTGGCGCCAGCTAAGATACTGAGCCCATCAACCCATCACGAGGCAACACACATGGCCAAGCAAGCGCTCATCCTAATCGATATCCAGAACGACTACTTCCCCCAGGGCAAGTGGCCGCTCGCCGGCGTGGAAGCCGCTGCGGACAAGGCCGCCCAGGTGCTGAAGGCGTTTCGTCAGGCCGGCAACGCGGTGATTCACGTGCGTCATGAGTCGACGTCGCAAGACGCGCCCTTCTTCGTTCCGGGCTCGGAAGGCGCGCACTTGCATCCCAAAGTGCTGAACGAAGGCAATGAGCCAGTGGTGGTGAAACACTTCATCAATGCGTTCCGTGACACGAACCTGCGCACCCTGCTGGAACAGCGCAGCATTACCGAGGTGGTAGTGGTCGGCAGCATGAGCCACATGTGCATCGACGGCGTGGCGCGGGCGGCGGCGGACCTGGGCTACAAAGTGACGGTGATTCACGACGCCTGTGCCACGCGGGCCCTGGAGTTCAACGGGCAAGTGATCCCGGCTGAGCAGGTGCACGGGGCTTATATGACGTCGCTGGCGTTCGGCTATGCGAGCGTGGTGTCAGCGGATGAGTACCTGAAGGTGCAAGCGGCGGCGGCCTGACCGCCCCTTGCGTGCGCGACCTCAGCGGGTCGCGATGATGAACAGGCGCGGGAAGGGCAGCAGCACGGTGCCATCAGCCAGGGCCGGATAGGCCTGGGTGATCCGCGCCTTGTAGTCCTGCAGGAAGGCGGCTTTTTCAGCGTCGGTCAACGGTGCCAAAAATGGCCGCAGGGCCGATGCCTTGAACCACTCCACCACCGCTGCGTGATCCGCCAGCGGGTGCAGGTAGGTGGTGCGCCATACATCGACGGTGCTGCAATGCGGGCTCAGCAGCTCGTAGTAGTAGCTCGCGGAGTGGCGCTCATTGTGTTTGACCGCCCCGATCCTCGCAGCCCATGGGCCGTCGGCGGCGACTTCGCGCGCCAGCCGGTGCGCGGGCTCGTCGAGGTTGTCCGGGGTCTGCACCGCCAGCGTGCCGCCAAGCGCCAACTGGTTGACCAGGTGCGGGTAGAGTGTGGCGTGATTCGGCAGCCATTGCAGCGAAGCGTTGGCCAGGATCACATCGAAGGATTGCGCCGGGTGCCAGTCGCCGATGTCCGCCAACTCGAAGCTCAGCGCCGGCAGGCGCTTGCGCGCGTCGGACAGCATGTCATCGGAGCTGTCCATGCCGGTGACCTGCGCCTGGGGGAAACGCTCGGCCAGGACTTCGGTGGAGTTGCCGGGGCCGCAGCCCAGGTCGACCGCTGTGCGCACATCACTGTCAGGAATGGCCGCGACCAAGTCACGGACGGGACGGGTGCGCTGTTGTTCAAACAGCGTGTATTGCTTGGCGGACCAGGTCATCACGGCTTCCTTCTTGTTGAGGTGATCTACAGCCTAAATCTTGTGAGCCATGAGAACAAATGCCAGGATTGGAGCCCTCCCATACCTGAAAAGTATTCCCATGTTGGAACTTCGCCAGCTCAGAGCCTTTGTCGCCATTGCCGAAGAAGGCTATATCACCCGCGCCGCCGAGCGCCTGGGGATGCAACAACCGCCGCTGACCCGACTGCTGCAAAGCCTTGAAGCCGAACTGGGCGTGGCGTTGATGGAGCGTCTGCCCCGTGGCGTGCGGCCAACCCCGGCCGGGCTGGCCTTGCTGGAGGAGGCGCGGGATATCCTGGCGCGCACCGAAGGGGTTGTCGACGTGGTGCAACGCGCTGCCCGCGGGGAACACGGACGACTGGCCATCGGCTTTACCAGCTCGGCGGCACTGCACCCTTTTGTGCCCAGCGTATTGAGGCGGTTTCGCGAAACCTTTGTCGGCGTCTCGGTGGTGCTGGAAGAGGCCGGCACCGGCGAACTGCTGGACGCGCTGGTGCACGAGAAACTGGACGCGGCGTTTATCCGCTCGCCGCTCAGCGGCACGCAGTCGTTGCAGGACGAACCTATCCTGGTGGAGCCCATGCTGCTGGCGCTGCCCACCGACCATCCCCTGGCCACCACGTCAGGCCCTCCCCTGCCCTTGGCCGCATTGGCGAACGAATCCTTCGTACTCTACCGACGCCGCGTCGGGCTGGGGTTGTATGACGCGATCCTGGTGGCGTGCCGTGAAGCCGGGTTCAGCCCTCAAGTGGTGCAGGAAGCACCGCGCATGACCGCAACGCTAAGCCTGGTGGCGGCGGGGCTTGGCGTGTCCATCGTACCGGCGTCGATGCAACGGCTGCGCGGGGACGGCATTGTGTACCGGGAACTGACCGAATGCCGGAGCCTGGTGGCGCCGCTGCACCTGGCAACGCGGGTTGGGGAAGGTTCGGCGGTATTGCGCCGGTTCAAGGAGATGGTGGTGAGGGCGGCGACGGATGCCTGATCCCGGACAATAAAAAACCCCCGAGGCCTGGGCCTGCGGGGGTTCTGGGGCGTGGGCCTTAGAACGGAATATCGTCATCAAAGCTGTCAAAGTCAGCTGCCGGCTGCGGTGCCGGCTGCTGAGGGGCCGGACGCGATTGTTGCTGCGGTGCCGGGCGCGACTGCTGTGGACGTGGTGCCGAGTTGGACATGCCGCCCTGGCCTTGCTGGTCGCCCTGTGGACGGCCACCCAGCAACTGCATGGTGCCTTGCATGTCGACGATGATTTCGGTGGTGTAGCGCTTGATACCGTCTTTTTCCCACTCGCGGGTTTGCAGCTTGCCTTCGATGTAGACCTGCGAGCCTTTGCGCAGGTACTCACCGGCGATCTCGGCGACTTTGCCGAACATCGACACGCGGTGCCACTCGGTTTTCTCGACCTTCTGACCGGTCTGCTTGTCGGTCCACTGCTCGCTGGTTGCCAGACTCAGGTTGGTCACGGCGTTACCGTTCGGCAGGTAGCGAACCTCGGGATCCTGGCCGCACGTACCGACCAAAATGACTTTGTTAACCCCACGGGCCATAACGTTCTCCTAGGCTGGGCGCGCGTCCGGCACTGGGTTGACCAGTTGCTCGAGGGTCGCGCGGTCCAATAATTCGGTGTCCAATTTGATGTAGATGGCCGCTTCTTCCGCAACCACTACGGCGTCTGTTACCCCAACAACGGCCTTCAGGCGCTCGACCAAGCCAGCTTCGCGGATCGCTTCGGGCGATAACGGCAAGCGCAGGCTCGTCACATAGGGAGGTTCGCGCATGGTAACAGCAAAGGCCAACCAAAGTGCAGCCAGCCCGGCGCATCCCAGGAACACAACCGACAAACCGCCATGCTGGAACATCCAGCCGCCCATGATGCCGCCCAGTGCAGAACCGAGGAACTGGCTGGTGGAATACACCCCCATCGCCGTGCCCTTGCCACCGGCAGGTGAAACCTTGCTGATCAGCGACGGCAACGATGCTTCCAGCAGGTTGAAGGCGGTGAAGAACACCACCGTCCCCACCACCAGCGCGCGCAGGCTGTCGCCGAACTGCCAGAAGAATAGCTCAGTGAGCATCAATGTCCCGACGGCGCCCAGGAGAACTCGTTTCATTTTGCGTTTCTTCTCGCCATAGATGATGAACGGGATCATGGCGAAGAACGAAATCAGCAGTGCAGTCAGGTAGACCCACCAGTGCTGCTCCTTGGGCAGCCCGGCTTTTTCGACCAAGGCCAGGGGCAGCGCAACGAAGCTGCACATGAGCATGGCGTGCAATACGAAGATACCCAAATCCAGGCGTAGCAGGTCCGGATGCTTGAGTGTCGGCAACAAGGCCTTGCGTGCCACACCCGATTCGCGGTGCTGCAAGGTACCCGTGGAGCGCGGCACCATGAAGGCCACGATGACGATGCCGAACAGCGCCATGCCGCCGGTGGCGAGGAACAGCCCGTGCAGGCCGAAGGCACGGGTGAGCAGCGGCCCGACCACCATGGCCACGGCGAACGACAGGCCGATGGTCATACCGATCATGGCCATGGCTTTGGTGCGATGTTGTTCGCGGGTCAGGTCGGAGAGCAAAGCCATGACGGCGGCGGAAATCGCCCCGGCACCCTGCAGGATACGTCCGGCGATCACGCCCCAGATCGAGTCGGCCTGTGCGGCCAGCACACTGCCCAGGGCAAAGACGATCAAGCCCAGATAAATGACGGGGCGACGGCCAATGCGGTCGGAAATGATCCCGAAGGGAATCTGGAAAATCGCCTGGGTCAGGCCATAGGCGCCAATGGCCAGGCCGATCAGTGCGGGGGTCGCTCCTGCGAGATCCATTCCATAGGTGGCCAGTACCGGCAACACCATAAACATGCCAAGCATACGGAATGCGAACACCAGTGCCAGACCGCTTGCCGCGCGGGTCTCGCCGCCACTCATGCGTTCGCTGTGGGGATCGTGCATGGAAAAACCTCGTGTGAACCGGCGGCGATTCTATCAGTCCCACCGATAGAGAGGGTATATGCGGCGCTTTGCCGCGCAGGTTTCATGCAAGGCGCCGAGCGGCATTCGGGCAGTGTATATTCATCCAGTCTTTCGACGTATACTCCGGCATCATTTTCGCCCGCCGTGCGAGGCCATCTTGGACAAGATCCTGATTCGTGGGGCTAGAACCCACAACCTGAAGAACATCGACCTGACCCTGCCCCGGGACAAACTGATCGTCATCACCGGCTTGTCCGGGTCGGGCAAATCGTCCCTGGCGTTCGACACGCTGTATGCCGAAGGTCAGCGCCGCTACGTGGAATCCCTGTCGGCGTACGCCCGGCAGTTTCTGTCGATGATGGAAAAGCCTGACGTCGACACCATCGAAGGCCTGTCGCCGGCGATCTCCATCGAGCAGAAGTCGACCTCCCACAACCCCCGCTCCACCGTGGGCACCATCACCGAAATCTACGACTACCTGCGCCTACTGTACGCCCGTGTCGGCACGCCGCGCTGCCCGGACCACGATATTCCGCTGGAGGCCCAGACCGTCAGCCAGATGGTCGACCTGGTACTGGCCCAGCCCGAAGGCGCCAAGCTGATGCTGCTGGCTCCGGTGATTCGCGAGCGCAAGGGCGAACACCTGTCGGTCTTTGAAGAACTGCGCGCGCAAGGCTTCGTCCGTGCACGCATCAACGGCAAGCTGTACGAACTGGACGAAGCGCCCAAGCTCGATAAACAGAAGAAGCACTCGATCGATGTAGTGGTCGACCGTTTCAAGGTGCGTGCAGACCTGCAACAGCGCCTGGCGGAATCGTTCGAGACGGCCCTGAAGCTGGCGGACGGCATCGCGCTGGTCGCTCCGATGGACGACGAGCCCGGCGAAGAAATCATCTTCTCGGCGCGCTTTGCCTGCCCGGTGTGCGGGCACGCCATCAGCGAGCTGGAACCCAAGCTGTTTTCCTTCAATAACCCGGCGGGGGCCTGCCCGACCTGCGATGGCCTCGGGGTGAAACAGTTCTTCGATATCAAGCGCCTGGTCAACGGTGACCTGACGCTGGCAGAAGGCGCGATACGCGGCTGGGACCGACGTAACGTCTACTACTTCCAAATGCTGGGTTCACTGGCATCGCATTACAAGTTCAGCCTCGAGGTGCCGTTCAACGAACTGCCGGCGGAACAGCAGAAAGTGATTCTGCACGGTAGCGGCTCGCAGAATGTCGACTTCAAGTACCTCAATGACCGGGGTGACATCGTCAAGCGCTCCCACCCGTTCGAAGGCATCGTACCGAACCTGGAGCGTCGCTACCGCGAGACCGAATCGGCCAGTGTGCGTGAAGAACTCGCCAAGTTCCTCAGCACACAGCCGTGCCCGGATTGCCGTGGAACCCGCCTGCGTCGCGAAGCGCGCCATGTCTGGGTGGGCGAGAAGACGTTGCCGGCGGTAACCAGCCTGCCGATTGGCGATGCCAGCGATTATTTCGGCGGTCTGAAGCTGACGGGACGTCGTGGGGAAATTGCCGACAAAATCCTCAAGGAAATTCGCGAGCGCCTGCAGTTTCTGGTCAATGTGGGCCTGGATTATCTCTCGCTCGACCGCAGCGCCGACACACTCTCGGGTGGCGAGGCACAACGTATTCGCTTGGCCAGTCAGATTGGTGCCGGCCTGGTGGGCGTGCTGTACATCCTTGATGAACCGTCCATCGGCTTGCATCAACGCGATAACGATCGACTGCTGGAAACCCTGAAACACCTGCGTGATATCGGTAATACGGTGATCGTGGTCGAGCACGACGAAGATGCGATTCGCTTGGCCGATTATGTCGTCGACATTGGCCCGGGCGCAGGCGTACACGGTGGCGCCATCGTGGCCGAAGGCACGCCGGCCGAGGTCATGGCCCATCCCGACTCATTGACCGGCAAGTATCTGTCCGGTCGCGTCAAGATCCAGGTGCCGGCCAAGCGCACACCACGCAACAAGAAGCTGGCGATTCACCTCAAGGGCGCACGCGGCAACAACTTGCGCAATGTCGACCTCGAAATCCCGATTGGCTTGCTGACATGCGTGACCGGTGTGTCGGGCTCGGGCAAATCGACGCTGATCAACAACACACTGTTCCCCCTCAGCGCGACGGCCCTGAACGGCGCAACCACCCTGGAAGCGGCCGCGCACGACAGCATCAAGGGGCTGGAACATCTGGACAAGGTGGTCGATATCGACCAAAGCCCGATCGGACGTACACCCCGCTCCAATCCGGCGACCTACACGGGGCTGTTCACGCCGATCCGTGAACTGTTTGCCGGTGTCCCGGAGTCACGCTCCCGTGGCTACGGGCCGGGCAGGTTCTCGTTCAACGTCAAGGGCGGGCGCTGTGAAGCTTGCCAGGGCGACGGCTTGATCAAGGTGGAAATGCACTTCCTGCCGGACATCTATGTGCCGTGCGACGTATGCAAGAGCAAGCGTTACAACCGCGAAACCCTGGAGATCAAGTACAAGGGCAAGAGCATCCACGAAACGCTGGAGATGACCATCGAGGAAGCGCGAGAGTTCTTCGATGCCGTCCCGGCTCTGGCGCGCAAACTCCAGACATTGATGGATGTGGGCCTGTCGTACATCAAGCTGGGGCAATCGGCGACCACACTGTCTGGTGGCGAGGCGCAACGGGTGAAGCTGTCCCGTGAGCTGTCCAAGCGCGATACCGGCAAGACCCTGTACATCCTCGATGAGCCGACTACAGGCCTGCACTTTGCAGACATCCAACAGTTGCTGGACGTGCTGCATCGCCTGAGGGACCACGGCAACACTGTGGTGGTGATCGAACACAACCTCGATGTGATCAAGACGGCTGACTGGCTGGTGGATCTCGGACCGGAAGGCGGCTCCAAGGGCGGCCAGATCATTGCGACGGGCACGCCGGAGCAGGTCAGCGAAATGCAGCAGTCTCACACAGGGTACTACTTGAAACCCTTGCTGGAACGCGACCGGGCCTGATGGTGTTGGTCCAATAAGAAAGCCCCTGTCACTTTTCGGTGACAGGGGCTTTTTTGTAGGTGGGAATCAGAACTGCGATTGCAGGTAATTCTCCAGACCAATCAGTTTGATCAAACCCAACTGTTTTTCCAGCCAGTAGGTGTGATCTTCTTCGGTGTCGTTCAACTGCACACGCAGGATTTCGCGAGTGACAAAGTCATTGTGCTGCTCGCAAAGCTCGATGCCCTTGCAGAGTGCAGCACGTACCTTGTATTCGAGACGAAGATCCGCCGCCAGCATATCAGGCACAGTGGTGCCCACATCCAAGTCGTCGGGACGCATGCGCGGCGTACCTTCAAGCATCAGGATACGACGCATCAGCGCGTCGGCGTGCTGTGCCTCTTCTTCCATTTCGTGGTTGATACGCTCATAGAGCTCGGTAAAGCCCCAATCTTCGTACATGCGCGAATGGATGAAATATTGGTCACGTGCTGCCAGTTCGCCCGTCAGCAACGTGTTGAGGTAATCGATTACGTCGGGGTGACCTTGCATCGCCCTACATCTCCCTGCTTGAAAGTCTGTAGTTTGAACCATGATGACTTGAAGGTCACGGGACCAACGGCAGAAAAGTGAAGTATTTCAGAGAAAAGTGGGTGAAATAACGCAAAAACCGCCCAATTGAGGGCGGTTCTGCTTCTCGTTTAGAGTCAGTTAATCGATACGCCCAACGCTTTTGCGATTCCTTCTCCATAAGCACGATCGGCCTTGAGGAAGTGCTGCAACTGACGCTGGACCACATCGCTGGAAACACCACCCATCGCACCGGCGATGTTGTTGATCAGCAGTGCCTTCTGGTCATCGTTCATCAGGCGGAACAACGCTCCGGCGTGGCTGTAGTAGTCAGTGTCCTCACGATGATCGTAACGATCTGCCGCGCCGCTAAGGGCCAACGCAGGCTCAGCGTATTGCGGTGCTTGCTTCGATGCATCGGCGTAGCTGTTTGGCTCGTAGTTAGGCGCTGCACCACCGTTACTGCCGAAGGCCATCGAACCATCGCGCTGATAGCTATTCACCGGGCTGCGTGGAGCGTTCACCGGCAGTTGCTGGTGGTTGGTGCCGACACGGTAGCGGTGAGCATCCGCATAGGCGAACACACGACCTTGCAGCATACGGTCCGGGGACAAGCCAACGCCCGGCACCATATTGCTTGGACCAAATGCCGCCTGCTCAACTTCAGCGAAGTAATTCAGCGGGTTGCGGTTCAACTCGAGCTCACCGACTTCGATCAACGGAAACTCTTTCTGCGACCAAGTCTTGGTCACGTCGAACGGGTTCTCATGGTGTGCGTTAGCTTGGGCCTCGGTCATGATCTGGATGCATACGCGCCATTTCGGGAAATCACCACGCTCAATGGCACCAAACAGGTCGCGTTGGGCATAGTCAGGATCTGTACCGGCCAGGCGTGCTGCGTCGGCAGGCGTCAGGTTCTTGATGCCTTGCTTGGTCTTGTAGTGCCACTTCACCCAGTGACGTTCGCCCTTGGCGTTGATCAGGCTGTAGGTATGGCTGCCAAAGCCGTGCATGTGGCGATAGCCATCAGGAATGCCGCGATCCGAAAACAGGATGGTGACTTGGTGCAACGCCTCAGGGGAGTGCGACCAGAAATCCCACATCATCTGCGCGCTTTTCAGGTTGCTTTGCGGCAAGCGCTTTTGGGTGTGGATGAAGTCTGGGAATTTCAGAGGGTCGCGAATAAAGAATACAGGCGTGTTGTTGCCTACGATGTCCCAGTTACCTTCCTCGGTGTAGAACTTCAGTGCGAAGCCACGTGGATCGCGCTCGGTGTCAGCCGAGCCACGCTCGCCGCCCACGGTCGAAAACCGCAGGAATGTCGGCGTCTGCTTACCTACAGAGGAGAACAGTTTGGCGCTGGTGTACTGGGTGATGTCTTTGGTCACCGTGAACGTGCCATAAGCGCCCGAGCCCTTGGCGTGTACGCGGCGTTCTGGAATGTTTTCACGGTTGAAGTGAGCAAGCTTCTCGATCAGGTGAAAGTCGTCGAGGAGCAGCGGGCCACGCGGGCCAGCGGAACGGGAATTCTGGTTGTCAGCGACCGGAGCGCCGCTGGCGGTAGTAAGGGTTTTGTTCTGGCTCATGCTGAATCTTCCTCAGGTCGGTCTTGGAACTGCCGGCTAATCGGCGTGGGGAGAGTATTGACCAGGAAGATGACACCATCAAATTCATTAAATTGTGCGCACTGATAGAAAATAACTAAGACGTAATCAGAACAAATAGCCTGTTCCTTTATGTCGCATAACTTTTTGAACGCGCACAAAAAACCGGGCACGAGGCCCGGTTCTTCGCTTGCAGACTGTCGTCTTACTCGGCGCTTACAGCTTCGCCGGCAGTAGCACGATCAACCAACTCGACGTACGCCATTGGCGCGTTGTCGCCAGCGCGGAAGCCGCACTTGAGGATGCGCAGGTAGCCACCCTCACGGGTAGCGTAACGCTTGCCCAGGTCGTTGAAGAGCTTACCAACGATAGCTTTCGAACGAGTACGGTCGAAAGCCAGGCGGCGGTTAGCCAGGCTGTCTGTCTTGGCCAGAGTGATCAGCGGCTCGGCTACGCGGCGCAGTTCTTTGGCTTTCGGCAGTGTAGTTTTGATCAGCTCGTGCTCGAACAGCGACACCGCCATGTTTTGGAACATGGCCTTGCGGTGCGAGCTGGTACGGCTCAGGTGACGCCCACTTTTACGATGACGCATGGTTCATTCCTTACCAAACTGAACGTTCGGTGATTACGACGATCAGGCAGTCGCCTTGTCGTCCTTCTTAAGACTTGCAGGCGGCCAGTTGTCGAGGCGCATGCCGAGGGACAGACCGCGGGAGGCCAGAACGTCCTTGATTTCAGTCAAGGATTTCTTGCCCAGGTTCGGAGTCTTCAACAGTTCTACTTCGGTACGCTGAATCAGGTCGCCGATGTAGTAAATGTTTTCCGCCTTAAGGCAGTTAGCCGAACGTACAGTCAGTTCCAGATCGTCAACCGGGCGAAGCAGGATCGGATCGATCTCGTCTTCCTGCTCGATTACCACTGGCTCACTGTCACCTTTGAGGTCGACGAACGCAGCCAACTGCTGTTGCAGGATGGTTGCAGCACGACGGATTGCCTCTTCAGGATCCAGAGTACCGTTGGTTTCCAGATCAATAACCAGCTTGTCCAGGTTAGTACGCTGCTCGACACGGGCGTTTTCCACCACGTATGCGATACGGCGAACCGGGCTGAACGAAGAGTCAAGCTGCAAGCGACCAATGCTGCGGCTTTCGTCTTCATCGCTTTGACGCGAGTCGGCCGGTTCATAACCACGACCACGAGCTACGGTGAGCTTCATGTTCAGGGCGCCGTTAGACGCCAGGTTAGCGATTACGTGATCGGGGTTAACGATCTCGACATCATGATCCAGCTGAATATCGGCAGCGGTAACCACCCCCGAACCCTTCTTCGACAAGGTCAGCGTAACTTCGTCACGGCCGTGCAGCTTGATAGCCAGACCTTTAAGGTTCAACAGGATTTCAATTACGTCTTCCTGTACACCTTCGATGGCGCTGTACTCGTGGAGCACACCGTCAATCTCGGCCTCGACTACTGCACAGCCGGGCATTGAGGACAACAGGATGCGGCGCAGCGCGTTGCCCAGGGTGTGGCCAAAGCCACGCTCGAGAGGCTCGAGCGTGATCTTGGCGCGGGTTGGACTGACAACCTGCACGTCAATGTGACGGGGTGTCAGGAACTCATTTACCGAAATCTGCATGGATGCACCTATTTTCTAGCCCTTACTTACTTGGAGTAGAGCTCGACAATCAGGCTTTCGTTGATGTCGGCGGACAGATCACTGCGAGCTGGAACGTTCTTGAAAACGCCCGACTTCTTCTCAGCATCTACCTCTACCCATTCTACGCGGCCACGTTGGGCGCACAGCTCGAGAGCTTGGACAATGCGAAGTTGGTTCTTTGCTTTCTCGCGAACAGCAACCACGTCACCAGCACGAACCTGGTAGGACGGAACGTTTACGGTCTGACCGTTAACGCTGATCGACTTGTGCGATACCAGCTGACGGGATTCGGCACGAGTCGAACCGAAGCCCATACGGTATACAACGTTGTCCAGGCGGCATTCGAGCAGTTGCAGCAGGTTTTCACCGGTTGCACCTTTCTTGCCAGCAGCTTCTTTGTAGTAGCCGCTGAACTGACGCTCGAGAACGCCGTAGATACGACGGACCTTTTGCTTTTCACGCAGCTGGGTGCCGTAGTCGGACTGGCGACCGCGGCGTTGGCCGTGGATGCCTGGTGCTGCTTCGATGTTGCACTTCGATTCGATCGCGCGCACGCCGCTCTTCAGGAAGAGATCGGTGCCTTCGCGACGAGCGAGTTTGCATTTTGGACCAATGTAACGAGCCATTCTTTACAATCTCCTGGATTACACGCGGCGCTTCTTCGGCGGACGGCACCCGTTGTGCGGGATTGGCGTCACGTCGGTGATGCTGGCGATCTTATAGCCACAGCCGTTCAAAGCACGGACAGCAGACTCACGACCTGGACCTGGACCCTTGACGTTAACGTCGAGGTTTTTCAGGCCGTATTCCAGCGCAGCTTGACCAGCACGTTCAGCAGCTACTTGAGCAGCAAACGGGGTGGACTTGCGGGAACCGCGGAAACCCGAACCACCGGAGGTAGCCCAAGACAGCGCGTTACCTTGACGGTCGGTGATGGTCACGATGGTGTTGTTAAAAGAAGCATGGATGTGGGCGATGCCATCAACCACTGTCTTTTTAACTTTTTTACGAGGACGAGCAGCAGGTTTTGCCATGATAATTTTCCTGTCGATTCGCTGGGGCGATTACTTGCGGATCGGCTTACGCGGACCTTTACGGGTACGCGCGTTAGTCTTGGTACGCTGACCGCGTACTGGCAGACCACGACGATGACGCAGACCGCGATAGCAACCGAGGTCCATCAAACGCTTGATTTTCATGTTGATTTCGCGACGCAGGTCACCTTCAGTGGTGAACTTCGCCACTTCGCCACGCAGCTGTTCAATCTGCTCGTCGCTCAGATCCTTGATCTTAGCGGCTGGGTTTACCCCAGCAACTGCGCAAATTTTCTGCGCAGTAGTGCGACCAACACCATAGATGTAGGTCAGCGAGATAACAGTGTGCTTGTTATCTGGAATGTTAACGCCTGCAATACGGGCCATTCAGTGGGACTCCAATTGACAGCTACCTACGCCCCGGAAGCCAAGAAATAGGGCGCGAGATAATATCGCTGTAATAACAAATAATCAACCCGGCAGCGCACTAGCTGCCGGGCTTCAAGCAGATCACATCAGCCTTGGCGCTGTTTGTGACGCGGTTCCGCGCTGCAAATTACTCGAACAACACCTTCGCGGCGAATAATCTTGCAGTTACGGCACAGCTTTTTCACCGATGCACGAACTTTCATCACCAACTCCTCGAACCTTATGGGTACTCAGCGCAACATGCCGCTGCCGTAACCCTTCAGGTTGGCTTTCTTCATCAGGGATTCGTACTGGTGCGAAACGAGGTGCGATTGTACTTGGGACATGAAGTCCATCACAACCACGACCACGATCAGCAACGAGGTCCCGCCAAGGTAGAACGGAACGTTTGCTGCAACCACCAGGAACTGGGGCAGCAGACACACGGCCGTCATATAGAGAGCACCGAACAGGGTCAAACGAGTCAGAACGCCATCAATGTAGCGCGCAGACTGCTCACCTGGACGGATGCCCGGAATAAAGGCACCGGACTTCTTCAGGTTTTCCGCTACGTCTTTCGGATTGAACATCAACGCCGTATAGAAGAAGCAGAAGAAAATAATCCCTGCACTAAACAGCAGAATATTCAACGGCTGACCAGGAGCGATCGACTGAGAAAGGTCCTGCAGCCAGCCCATATTTTCAGACTGACCAAACCAGGTACCCAACGAAGCCGGAAACAGCAAAATGCTGCTCGCGAAGATTGCCGGAATAACGCCGGCCATATTCACTTTCAGCGGCAAGTGGCTGGTCTGCGCAGCAAAAACCTTGCGGCCCTGCTGACGCTTGGCGTAGTGAACAGCGATACGACGCTGACCACGCTCAATGAACACCACAAAACCGATAATCGCTACTGCCAGCAAACCGATGGCAACCAGGGCGAAGATGTTGATATCACCCTGACGTGCAGACTCGAAAGACTGCCCAATCGCTCTCGGAAGACCGGCGACGATACCTGCGAAAATCAACATCGAGATACCGTTGCCAACACCACGCTCAGTAATCTGCTCACCCAGCCACATCATGAACATCGCGCCAGCCACAAACGTGGATACCGCGACGAAATAGAAGCCAAAGTCACCAGTGAACGCAACACCCTGCCCAGCCAGACCAACGGACATGCCGATAGCCTGGACCAGAGCGAGGATGACAGTGCCGTAGCGGGTGTACTGGCTAATCTTGCGACGGCCAGCTTCACCTTCCTTCTTCAACTGCTCCAGTTGCGGGCTGACGGCGGTCATCAGTTGCATGATGATCGATGCCGAAATGTACGGCATGATCCCCAGTGCAAAGATGCTCATCCGTTCCAGCGCGCCACCGGAAAACATGTTGAACAAGCTAAGAATGGTCCCCTCATTCTGTCGAAACAGGTCTGCGAGTCGGTCCGGATTGATACCTGGAACCGGGATGTGTGCGCCTATTCGGTAGACGATAATCGCCAGGAACAGAAAACGCAGACGAGCCCAAAGTTCAGACATACCGCCTTTGCCGAGCGCAGAGAGAGCACCTTGCTTAGCCATTTATTCCTCGAACTTGCCGCCAGCTGCTTCGATAGCCGAACGCGCACCTTTGGTGGCGCCGATTCCCTTGCCGATAGTGACAGCGCGAGTCACTTCACCGGACAGCATGATTTTCACACGCTGTACGTTGACGTTGATCACGTTGGCATCTTTCAGGGTCTGCACAGTAACGATGTCGCCTTCCACTTTAGCCAGCTCGGACAAACGCACTTCTGCGCGATCCATGGCTTTCAGGGATACGAAACCGAACTTGGGCAGGCGACGATGCAGCGGCTGTTGACCGCCTTCAAAGCCTGGAGCGATGGTGCCACCGGAACGGGAGGTCTGACCTTTGTGACCACGGCCACCAGTCTTACCCAAACCGCTACCGATACCACGGCCCGGACGATGCTTTTCGCGACGGGAACCCGGCGCTGGACTCAGATCATTGAGTTTCATCGATTAACCCTCGACACGCAGCATGTAGTAAGCCTTGTTGATCATCCCGCGATTCTCGGGAGTATCCTGGACTTCTACAGTGTGACCGATGCGACGCAGACCCAGACCCTTAACGCACAGTTTGTGGTTAGGGATGCGGCCGGTCATGCTTTTGATCAGCGTAACTTTTACGGTAGCCATGATCAGAAGATCTCCTGGACGCTTTTGCCACGCTTGGCGGCAATGGATTCAGGGGATTGCATAGCTTTCAAACCTTTGAAAGTGGCGTGAACCACGTTTACCGGGTTAGTCGAGCCGTAGCATTTGGCCAGAACGTTCTGAACGCCAGCAACTTCGAGGACAGCACGCATAGCGCCGCCAGCGATGATACCGGTACCTTCAGAAGCAGGCTGCATGTACACCTTCGAAGCGCCGTGGGCGGACTTCATTGCGTACTGCAGAGTGGTGCCGTTCAGATCAACCTGGATCATGTTGCGACGAGCAGCTTCCATTGCCTTCTGGATCGCAGCAGGCACTTCACGCGACTTGCCACGGCCGAAGCCAACGCGCCCCTTACCATCACCTACCACGGTCAACGCGGTGAAAGTGAAGATACGGCCGCCTTTAACGGTTTTGGCTACGCGGTTAACTTGAACCAGCTTCTCGATGTAGCCTTCGTCGCGCTTTTGGTCGTTATTGGACATAACTTAGAACTCCAGCCCAGCTTCACGAGCAGCATCAGCCAGCGCCTTGACGCGGCCGTGGTACTTGAAGCCAGAGCGGTCGAAAGCCACCTGCGAGACGCCAGCGGCCTTAGCACGCGTAGCGACCAGCTGGCCAACCTTAGTGGCCGCGTCGATGTTGCCGGTGGCACCATCACGCAGTTCTTTATCCAAAGTCGAGGCACTTGCCAGGACTTTGTTGCCGTCGGCCGAAATGACCTGGGCGTAGATGTGCTGCGACGAGCGGAACACGCAGAGACGCACGACTTCGAGTTCGTGCATTTTCAGGCGTGCTTTGCGAGCGCGACGCAGACGAGTAACTTTTTTGTCGGTCATTTGCTATGCCCTACTTCTTCTTGGCTTCTTTACGACGGACGACTTCGTCCGCGTAGCGCACACCTTTGCCTTTGTACGGCTCTGGCGGACGGAAGTCGCGGATCTCGGCGGCCACTTGACCTACCAGCTGCTTGTCGATGCCCTTGATCAGGATATCGGTCTGGCTAGGAGTCTCAGCGGTGATGCCTTCCGGCAGTTCGTAATCCACTGGGTGCGAGAAGCCAAGGGCCAGGTTCAGAACCGAGCCTTTTGCTTGCGCTTTGTAACCAACACCGACCAGCTGGAGCTTGCGCTCGAAGCCTTGGCTTACGCCTTGGACCATGTTGTTCACCAACGCACGCGTGGTACCAGCCATTGCGCGAGTCTGTTGATCGCCATTGCGAGCAGCGAAACGCAGCTCACCAGCTTCTTCAACGATCTCAACGGACGAATGGATATTCAGTTCAAGAGTACCCTTGGCACCCTTCACCGAAAGCTGTTGGCCTGCGAATTTGACTTCGACACCGGCTGGCAGCTTAACGGGGTTCTTAGCGACGCGAGACATGCTTATCCCCCCTTAGAACACAGTGCAAAGAACTTCGCCGCCGACACCGGCAGCGCGCGCAGCACGATCAGTCATCACACCTTTGTTGGTGGAGACGATAGACACGCCCAGACCGCCACGTACTTTCGGCAGTTCTTCGGCGGACTTGTACTGACGCAGGCCTGGACGGCTAACGCGCTTCACTTCCTCGATGACCGAACGGCCTTCGAAGTACTTCAGCTCGATGGACAGCAGTGCTTTAACATCGCTGCTGATCTGATAACCCGCAATGTAACCTTCGTCTTTCAGGACTTTGGCAACAGCTACCTTCAACTTGGAAGATGGCATGCTTACGACGGACTTTTCAGCCATCTGGGCATTACGGATACGAGTTAGCATGTCCGCTAACGGGTCCTGCATACTCATGGGCTAGACGCTCCTAATACAAAAAAATTAGCCTTGCGGCTACATATGTCGCCGAGAATCTCCGAGCATAAAAAACCCGGGCTCAGGCGAGCCGGGTATTCTAGACACACTCCGGAAATGAAACAAGCCCCAAAAGGGGCTTGTTCCAGATTCAAGGCCACCGGCGGTCAGTCTCTTGCGAACCCGACCACCAGGACGTTGAAAGTACTTACCAGCTGGCTTTAACCAGACCCGGTACGTCACCACGCATTGCAGCTTCACGCAATTTGTTACGGCCCAGGCCGAACTTGCGGTAAACGCCGTGTGGACGACCGGTCAGGCGGCAGCGGTTACGCATGCGCGAAGCGCTTGCGTCACGTGGCTGCTTCTGCAGGGCAACTGTTGCTTCCCAACGCGCTTCTGGACTTGCGTTCAGATCAACGATGATAGCTTTCAGTGCTGCACGCTTCTGGGCGTACTTGGCAACCGTGAGCTGACGCTTCAGCTCGCGGTTCTTCATGCTCTTCTTGGCCATTTTCCTACTCCAATCAGTTGCGGAACGGGAATTTGAAAGCACGCAGCAAAGCGCGGCCTTCATCATCGTTCTTGGCAGTGGTGGTCAGGGTGATGTCCAGACCGCGGAGAGCATCGATCTTGTCGTAGTCGATTTCCGGGAAAATGATCTGCTCTTTCACGCCCATGCTGTAGTTGCCACGACCATCGAAGGACTTGGCATTCAGGCCGCGGAAGTCGCGAACCCGAGGCAGGGAGATCGACAGCAGACGATCCAGGAACTCATACATACGCTCACGGCGCAGGGTCACTTTGACGCCGATCGGCCAGCCTTCGCGGACTTTGAAGCCTGCGATGGACTTGCGAGCGTAGGTCACAACGACTTTCTGGCCGGTGATCTTTTCCAGGTCAGCAACAGCGTGCTCGATGACTTTTTTGTCGCCGATCGCTTCGCCCAAACCCATGTTCAGGGTGATTTTGGTGACGCGCGGAACTTCCATCACGTTCCCGAGCTTAAGTTCTTCCTTAAGCTTGGGGGCGATTTCCTTCCGGTAAATCTCTTGTAGTCGTGCCATGGTCTTATCTACCTAGCAGTGTTCAAGCATCAACCGCTTTTTGGGTCGACTTGAAGACACGAATTTTCTTACCGTCTTCTACTTTGAAACCAACGCGGTCAGCCTTGTTGGTTTCGCCGTTGAAGATGGCGACATTGGAAGCGTGCAGTGGCGCTTCTTTCTCGACGATACCGCCCTGTACGCCCGACATCGGGTTAGGCTTGGTATGACGCTTGACCAGGTTCAGACCACCAACAACCAGACGGTTGTCAGCGAGAACCTTCAGCACCTTACCGCGCTTACCTTTGTCTTTGCCGGCGATCACGATGATCTCGTCGTCACGACGAATCTTTTGCATGTCGGATCTCCTTACAGCACTTCTGGGGCGAGCGAGACGATCTTCATGAACTTCTCGTTGCGAAGTTCACGGGTCACTGGCCCAAAGATACGGGTGCCGATCGGCTCTTGCTTGTTGTTCAACAGAACAGCAGCGTTGCCATCAAAGCGGATAATGGAGCCATCAGCACGGCGAACGCCGTGACGAGTGCGGACTACAACAGCAGTCATCACCTGGCCTTTTTTCACCTTACCGCGAGGAATTGCTTCCTTGACGGTAACTTTGATGATGTCACCGATACCAGCGTAACGACGATGGGAGCCACCCAGCACCTTGATGCACATAACGCGGCGAGCGCCGCTGTTATCGGCCACATCGAGCATGGATTGAGTCTGAATCATATAATTTCTCCGACCCTTAGCCCTTAGACTTCCACAGCGCGTTCGAGAACATCAACCAGCGCCCAAGACTTGGTCTTGGCCAACGGACGAGTTTCACGAATAGTGACTTTGTCGCCGATGTGGCACTGATTGGTTTCGTCGTGCGCGTGCAGCTTAGTCGAACGCTTAACGTATTTACCGTAGATCGGGTGCTTAACGCGACGCTCGATCAGAACGGTGATGGTTTTGTCCATCTTGTCGCTGACAACACGGCCAGTCAGCGTACGGACAGTTTTTTCGGCTTCAGCCATGATCACTTACCTGCCTGCTGGTTGAGCACAGTTTTCACGCGAGCGATGTCACGCTTAACTTGCGAGAGCAGATGAGACTGCCCCAACTGGCCAGTTGCTTTCTGCATACGCAGATTGAACTGGTCGCGCAGCAGGCCGAGCAGTTGCTCGTTCAGCTGCTGTGCGGATTTTTCACGAAGTTCATTCGCTTTCATCACATCACCGTCCGTTTAACAAAGGAGGTGGCGAGCGGCAGCTTTGCAGCAGCCAGGGCGAAAGCCTCACGCGCCAGCTCTTCAGAAACACCCTCGATTTCATACAGGACTTTGCCTGGCTGAATCTGGGCAACCCAGTATTCGACGTTACCCTTACCTTTACCCATCCGCACTTCGAGAGGCTTCTTGGAGATCGGCTTGTCCGGGAATACACGGATCCAGATCTTGCCGCCACGTTTAACGTGACGGGTCAGAGCACGACGCGCTGACTCGATCTGACGAGCGGTGAGACGACCACGAGCAACAGACTTCAGCGCGAACTCGCCGAAGCTGACTTTGCTACCGCGCTGAGCCAGACCACGGTTGTGGCCGGTCATCTGCTTGCGGAACTTCGTACGCTTTGGTTGCAACATTTTGCGTACCCCTTACTTAGCAGCTTTTTTACGAGGCGCTGGTGCTTGTGGTTTCAGTTCTTCTTGGCGACCACCAATTACTTCGCCTTTGAAGATCCAAACCTTCACACCGATCACACCGTAAGTGGTGTGAGCTTCGTAGGTGGCATAGTCGATATCGGCACGCAGGGTGTGCAGTGGCACACGACCTTCGCGATACCATTCAGTACGTGCGATTTCAGCACCGCCGAGACGACCGCTCACTTGGATTTTGATGCCCTTGGCACCAATGCGCATGGCGTTCTGTACGGCGCGCTTCATGGCGCGACGGAACATCACACGACGCTCCAGCTGCTGAGCTACGCTCTGGGCAACCAGCATACCGTCGAGCTCCGGCTTGCGGATCTCTTCGATATTGATGTGCACAGGCACACCCATTTGCTTGGTCAGGTCCTGACGCAGTTTTTCAACATCTTCACCTTTCTTCCCGATAACGATACCTGGACGAGCGGTGTGGATGGTGATGCGTGCAGTTTGAGCCGGACGATGGATATCGATACGGCTTACGGACGCGCTTTTTAGTTTGTCTTGGAGATACTCACGCACCTTCAGATCTGCGAACAAGTAGTCCGCATAAGTCCGACCGTCTGCGTACCAGACGGAGGTGTGCTCCTTGACGATTCCCAGGCGAATGCCAATGGGATGTACTTTCTGACCCATCTCTTCGACTCCGTTACTTGTCAGCAACCTTGACAGTGATATGGCAAGACCGCTTGACGATGCGATCAGCACGGCCTTTGGCACGTGGCATGATGCGCTTCAGCGAACGCCCTTCGTTGACGAAAACGGTGCTGACCTTCAGGTCATCAACGTCAGCGCCTTCGTTATGCTCGGCGTTGGCTACGGCCGACTCCAGCACTTTTTTCATGATCTCGGCGGCTTTCTTACTGCTGAAAGCCAACAGGTTGAGCGCTTCGCCCACCTTCTTCCCGCGGATCTGGTCGGCGACCAAGCGGGCTTTCTGGGCGGAGATTCGAGCGCCCGACAACTTAGCGGCTACTTCCATTTCCTTACCCCTTAACGCTTGGCTTTCTTGTCTGCCACGTGCCCACGATAGTTGCGGGTACCGGCGAACTCGCCCAGTTTGTGGCCGACCATGTCTTCGTTCACGAGAACTGGGACGTGCTGACGACCGTTGTGTACAGCGATGGTCAGACCGACCATTTGTGGCAGGATCATCGAACGACGCGACCAGGTCTTAACTGGTTTGCGATCGTTCTTTTCCGCCGCCACTTCGATCTTCTTCAGTAGGTGAAGATCAATAAAAGGACCTTTTTTCAGAGAACGTGGCACTGTCGTATCCCTCTATTTACTTGCGACGACGGACGATCATTTTGTCGGTACGCTTATTACCACGAGTCTTCGCGCCCTTAGTCGGGAAGCCCCATGGCGATACCGGATGACGACCACCAGAGGTACGACCTTCACCACCACCGTGTGGGTGGTCAACCGGGTTCATGGCAACACCACGAACGGTTGGGCGAACGCCACGCCAGCGTTTGGCACCAGCTTTACCCAGCGAACGCAGGCTGTGCTCGGAGTTCGAGACTTCACCCAGGGTCGCGCGGCATTCAGCCAGCACTTTACGCATCTCACCAGAACGCAGACGCAGGGTCACGTAGACACCTTCACGAGCGATCAGCTGAGCCGAAGCACCAGCGGAACGAGCGATTTGCGCGCCTTTACCTGGCTTCAATTCGATGCCGTGTACGGTGCTACCAACTGGAATGTTGCGCAGTTGCAGAGCGTTGCCCGGCTTGATCGGCGCCAAGGCACCTGCGATCAGCTGGTCGCCAGCACTCACGCCTTTAGGGGCGATGATGTAGCGACGCTCGCCATCTGCGTACAGCAGCAGAGCGATGTGAGCAGTACGGTTTGGATCGTATTCGATACGCTCGACAGTGGCAGCGATGCCATCTTTGTCGTTGCGACGGAAGTCGACCAGACGATAATGCTGCTTATGGCCACCACCAACGTGACGCGTGGTAATACGACCATTGTTGTTACGACCACCAGACTTCGATTTTTTCTCGAGCAGCGGTGCGTGAGGAGCGCCTTTATGCAGCTCCTGGTTGACCACCTTGACCACAAAACGGCGGCCAGGGGAAGTCGGTTTGCATTTAACGATTGCCATGATGCACCCCTTCCTTACTCAGCACTGCTGCTGAAATCGAGATCTTGGCCTGGCTGAAGGGAGATAACTGCCTTCTTCCAGTCATTACGCTTGCCCAGACCGCGAGCAGTGCGCTTGCTCTTACCCAGAACATTCAGGGTAGTTACGCGCTCTACTTTCACGCTGAACAGGCTTTCGACGGCCGTCTTGATTTCCAGCTTGGTTGCGTCGGTAGCAACCTTGAAAACGAACTGGCCTTTCTTGTCTGCCAGAACCGTAGCCTTTTCGGAAACGTGCGGGCCAAGCAGAACTTTAAATACGCGTTCCTGGTTCATCCCAGCAGCTCCTCGAATTTCTTCACGGCCGACACGGTGATCAACACCTTGTCGTATGCGATCAGACTAACTGGATCGGAACCTTGCACGTCACGTACATCAACGTGAGGCAGGTTGCGAGCAGCCAGGTACAGGTTCTGATCAACAGCTTCAGACACGATCAGGACGTCAGTCAGGCCCATGCCGTTTAGCTTGTTCAGCAGATCTTTGGTTTTCGGCGCTTCTACAGCGAAGTCCTGAACCACGACCAGACGATCAGTACGCACCAGCTCAGCGAGGATGGAGCGCAGAGCTGCGCGATACATCTTCTTGTTGAGCTTTTGGGAGTGATCCTGTGGACGAGCCGCGAAAGTGGTACCGCCGCCGCGCCAGATTGGGCTACGGATAGTACCGGCACGAGCACGGCCAGTACCTTTCTGACGCCATGGGCGCTTACCGCCACCAGAAACGTCGGAACGGGTCTTTTGCTGCTTGCTACCTTGACGGCCGCCGGCCATGTAGGCCACGACTGCTTGGTGAACGAGCGTCTCGTTGAATTCGCCGCCAAATGTCAGTTCGGAAACTTCGATCGCTTGAGCGTCATTTACGTTTAATTGCATGTCAGCTTCCCCTTAACCGCGAGCCTTGGCCGCTGGACGTACAACCAGGTTGCCGCCAGTAGCGCCAGGAACAGCACCCTTGACCAGCAACAGATTGCGTTCAGCGTCGACGCGCACTACTTCGAGGGACTGCACGGTCACGCGCTCAGCGCCCATATGACCGGACATTTTTTTGCCCTTGAATACACGACCAGGAGTCTGGCACTGGCCAATAGAGCCCGGGACGCGGTGGGAAACGGAGTTACCGTGAGTGTTGTCTTGGCCACGGAAATTCCAACGCTTGATCGTACCCTGGAAGCCTTTACCTTTGGACTGACCGGTCACATCGACCAGTTGACCAGCGGCGAAGATTTCAGCGTTGATCAGATCGCCAGCCTGGTACTCGCCTTCTTCAAGACGGAATTCCAGAACGGTACGACCAGCTGCAACGTTTGCTTTAGCGAAGTGGCCTGCTTGAGCAGCAGTCACACGCGAAGCACGACGCTCGCCGACAGTGACTTGCACTGCACGGTAGCCATCGGTTTCTTCAGTTTTGAACTGGGTGACGCGATTCGGCTCGATCTCAATGACCGTGACCGGAATGGAGACACCTTCTTCGGTGAAAATACGGGTCATACCCGCTTTACGACCGACTACACCAATAGTCATGTTGTAAACCTCATGAGTGTACGGGGCTTTCACCCGCTATGGCCGCCCATTTCAGAGCGTTACACGACTAAGACCGAGTCTTAGCCGAGGCTGATCTGCACTTCCACACCGGCCGCAAGATCAAGCTTCATAAGTGCGTCAACGGTTTTATCCGTTGGCTGGACGATGTCCAGAACGCGCTTATGAGTACGGATCTCGTACTGGTCACGCGCGTCTTTGTTGACGTGCGGGGAGACCAGAACGGTGAACCGCTCTTTACGGGTAGGCAGTGGAATTGGACCACGCACTTGAGCACCAGTACGTTTCGCGGTTTCCACGATTTCCTGGGTGGATTGGTCGATCAGGCGATGGTCAAAAGCCTTCAACCTGATACGGATTTGCTGATTTTGCATTGGATTTCAGACTCCGGCTGCTATTCCCACCGGGCGCAATACGCCCGTTAAAAGGAGGCGCAATTCTATAGACGCCCCAGATAGGTGTCAACCCAATAAAAAAGCCCCCGCTAAGCGGGGGCTTTTTCAAAATATCAAGCAGACTCTAAAGAGGCTTACTCGATGATTTTAGCTACAACACCAGCACCAACGGTACGGCCGCCTTCACGGATAGCGAAGCGCAGACCGTCTTCCATTGCGATGGTCTTGATCAGGGTAACTTCCATTTGGATGTTATCGCCTGGCATTACCATTTCAACGCCTTCTGGCAGCTGGCAGTTACCAGTCACGTCAGTAGTACGGAAGTAGAACTGTGGACGGTAGCCTTTGAAGAACGGAGTGTGACGACCGCCTTCTTCCTTGCTCAGAACGTAAACTTCTGCGGTGAACTTGGTGTGCGGCTTAACCGAACCCGGCTTAACCAGAACCTGACCACGCTCAACGTCGTCACGCTTGGTACCACGCAGCAGAACACCGCAGTTCTCGCCAGCACGACCTTCGTCGAGCAGTTTACGGAACATTTCAACACCGGTGCAGGTGGTGGTGGTGGTGTCACGCAGACCAACGATTTCCAGCGGGTCTTGTACCTTGACGATACCACGCTCGATACGGCCAGTTACCACAGTACCGCGACCGGAGATCGAGAATACGTCTTCGATTGGCATCAGGAACGGCTTGTCGATAGCACGCTCTGGCTCTGGAATGTAGCTGTCCAGAGTTTCTACCAGCTTCTTGACAGCGGTAGTGCCCATTTCGTTGTCGTCTTTACCTTCCAGCGCCATACGAGCGGAACCGATGATGATTGGAGTGTCATCACCTGGGAAGTCGTAAGTGCTCAGCAGGTCGCGCACTTCCATCTCAACCAGTTCCAGCAGCTCAGCGTCGTCTACCAGGTCAGCCTTGTTCAGGAAAACCACGATGTACGGAACGCCTACCTGACGGGACAGCAAGATGTGCTCACGAGTTTGTGGCATCGGACCATCGGCAGCCGAGCAAACCAGGATCGCGCCGTCCATCTGGGCAGCACCAGTGATCATGTTCTTCACGTAGTCAGCGTGACCTGGGCAGTCAACGTGAGCGTAGTGACGAATGTTCGAGTTGTACTCAACGTGCGCGGTGTTGATGGTGATACCGCGAGCTTTCTCTTCTGGAGCGCTGTCGATCTTGTCGAATTCAACAACTGCAGAACCGAAAACTTCGGAGCAGACGCGAGTCAGAGCTGCAGTCAGAGTGGTTTTACCGTGGTCAACGTGACCGATAGTGCCAACGTTGACGTGCGGAAGGGAACGATCAAATTTTTCTTTAGCCACGACAATTAACTCCTTGCCTAAAGGGGATTAGCCTTGTTTTTTAACGAGTGCTTCGACGATATTCGACGGAGCTTCAGCGTATTTGGAGAACTCCATAGAGTAGCTCGCGCGACCCTGGGACATGGAACGAACGTCGGTCGCATAACCGAACATTTCACCCAGCGGAACTTCGGCACGAATTACTTTGCCGGAGACCGAGTCTTCCATACCCTGGATCAGACCACGACGACGGTTCAGGTCACCCATCACGTCACCCATGTAGTCTTCAGGGGTTACCACTTCAACCTTCATGATCGGCTCAAGCACAACACCGCCGCCTTTGGAGGCCAGCTGCTTGGTCGCCATGGAAGCTGCCACCTTGAACGCCATCTCGTTGGAGTCGACGTCGTGGTAGGAACCATCAAACACGGTAGCCTTCAGGCCGATCAGCGGATAGCCGGCAACAACGCCGTTCTTCATCTGCTCTTCGATACCCTTCTGGATTGCCGGGATGTATTCCTTAGGAACCACACCACCTACGACCTCGTTTGTGAACTCCAGGCCTTCGGTAATGTTGCCTTTATCGTCCACTGCAGGCTGCGAGAAGCGAATCCAGCAGTGACCGAACTGACCGCGACCACCGGACTGACGAACGAACTTACCTTCGATTTCGACGTTGTCCTTGGTGATCTTCTCACGGTACGAAACCTGAGGCTTACCAATGTTGGCTTCCACGTTGAACTCGCGCTTCATGCGGTCAACAAGGATATCCAGGTGAAGCTCGCCCATACCGGAAATGATGGTCTGGCCGGTTTCTTCATCGGTCTTGACGCGGAACGACGGGTCTTCTTGAGCAAGCTTGCCCAGTGCGATACCCATCTTTTCCTGGTCCTGCTTGGTTTTCGGCTCTACGGAGAGCGAAATCACAGGCTCAGGGAAGTCCATACGCTCAAGGATAATCGGCTTGTCGGCATTGCACAGGGTGTCACCAGTGGTGACGTCCTTCATACCGATCAGAGCAGCGATGTCGCCTGCACGTACTTCCTTGATCTCTTCACGTTGGTTGGCGTGCATCTGAACCATACGGCCAACGCGCTCTTTCTTGCCTTTGACCGAGTTGATGACAGAGTCACCGGAACTCAGGAAGCCCGAGTAAACGCGAACGAAAGTCAGAGTACCAACGAACGGGTCGGTGGCAATCTTGAAGGCCAGAGCCGAGAACGGCTCATTGTCGTCAGCATGACGCTCGTCGTATTCCTCTGGAGTGACTTCCTCCTTCGGTTTATCGATCAGATCCGGGTGAATACCCTTGATCGCCGGGATCTCGGTCGGAGCAGGCAGATAGTCGATAACGGCATCGAGAACCAGAGGAACACCCTTGTTCTTGAAGGAAGAGCCGCAGACAGCCGGAACGATCTCGCTGGCCAGGGTGCGCGCACGCAGGCCTGCCTTGATCTCTTCGACGGACAGCTCACCTTCTTCAAGGTACTTGTTCATCAGCTCTTCGTTGGCTTCCGCAGCAGCTTCCACCATATTGGCGCGCCACTCTTCAGCCAGACTCAGCATATCAGCAGGAATTTCTTCCTCGCGATAAGTGGTGCCCTTGTCGTCATCGTTCCAGTAGATGGCTTTCATCTTGATCAGGTCGACCTGACCCTGGAAGTTTTCTTCCGAGCCGATAGCCAACTGAACAGGAACCGGGGTATGACCCAGACGGTTTTTGATCTGACCTACTACGCGCAGGAAATCGGCACCCGCACGGTCCATCTTGTTCACGTAAACAACACGTGGAACGCCGTACTTGTTGGCTTGACGCCATACGGTTTCGGACTGCGGCTCAACACCGGAAGTACCACAGAACACAACGACCGCGCCGTCGAGTACGCGCAGGGAGCGCTCTACTTCAATGGTGAAGTCTACGTGGCCCGGCGTGTCGATCACGTTCACACGATAGTTATCGTATTGACCGACCGAACCCTTCCAGAACGTGGTAACGGCAGCGGAAGTAATGGTGATACCACGCTCCTGCTCCTGCACCATCCAGTCGGTGGTAGCAGCGCCGTCATGAACCTCACCCATTTTGTGGCTGAGACCTGTGTAGAACAGGATCCGCTCGGTAGTGGTGGTCTTGCCCGCGTCAACGTGGGCACAGATACCAATGTTACGGTAGCGGTTGATTGCAGTAGTACGAGCCATAAAGCCCTCGCAAATTGAGTAACGCTGAATTTAGAAGCGGTAGTGCGAGAAAGCTTTGTTAGCTTCAGCCATACGGTGCACGTCTTCACGCTTCTTAACAGCAGCACCTTTACCTTCAGCAGCATCCAGCAGTTCGCCAGCCAAACGCAGAGCCATGGACTTCTCGCCACGCTTGCGGGCGAAGTCTACCAGCCAGCGCATTGCCAGAGCGTTACGACGGGAAGGACGAACTTCAACCGGAACCTGGTAAGTAGCACCACCAACGCGGCGCGACTTCACTTCGACCAGCGGAGCGATGGCGTCGAGTGCTTTTTCGAAGAGTTCCAGGGGATCGGTACCGGCCTTACGGGTCGCTACAGTTTCCAGGGCACCATAAACGATACGCTCGGCAACGGCTTTCTTGCCGCTTTCCATAACGTGGTTCATGAATTTGGCGAGGATTTGGCTTCCGTATTTCGGATCGTCCAGAATCTCACGCTTTGCTGCTACGCGACGTCTTGGCATTGATAAGCCCTCAAACGGTCTTCAGGTTAGTTCGGAACAGATCCCTGCGGATGCGTGCCCGACCTTACTCTTATCGACTCAATAAAATGAAAATCTGCAAAGCAGCCGATTACTTCGGACGCTTGGTACCGTACTTCGAACGACCCTGGTTACGGCCTTTAACGCCGGAAGTATCCAAGGAGCCGCGAACGGTGTGGTAACGAACACCTGGCAAGTCTTTTACACGACCGCCACGAATCAGAACCACGCTGTGCTCTTGCAGGTTGTGGCCTTCACCACCGATGTACGAGGAAACCTCGAAACCGTTGGTCAGACGCACACGGCATACTTTACGCAGTGCCGAGTTAGGTTTTTTCGGCGTAGTGGTGTACACACGGGTGCACACGCCACGACGTTGCGGGCAGTTCTGCAGCGCAGGCACGTCGGATTTCTCGACGATACGCTTACGCGGCTGACGTACCAGCTGGTTGATAGTTGCCATCTACTAGCTCCACTGTTGTCTTGCGACGCTATTGTCTTACAAGAAAAGCAAAATGGCAGGAACGCATTCCCGCCAAATTTAGGGGTACAAGAGTCTAAAGAGGATCTTGCCCCCAGTCAAGACAAGGCCCCGACCTCCCCTCTCGCCAGATCAAAGTACGAATACTTTGTTCCGACGAGCGGGGGCTGTCAGGGCCCGATCTTATTTATCGCAGAACTCAGTTACCGCTCGAGTTCAGCGCTTCGGTCAGTGCAGCTTCCACTTCACTGGCGCTTACGCGCAACGGCTTGTCTGCATCACGGCGACGCTTGCGCTCGCTGTGGTAGGCCAAACCGGTACCAGCCGGGATCAAACGACCCACGACCACGTTTTCTTTCAGGCCACGCAGGTAGTCACGCTTACCGGTCACCGCCGCTTCGGTCAGTACGCGAGTGGTCTCCTGGAAGGAGGCCGCCGAGATGAACGATTCGGTCGACAACGACGCCTTGGTGATACCCAGCAGTACACGCGTGAACTTGGAGACGAACTTGTCTTCACCGCCCAGACGCTCGTTTTCTACCAGCACCTGAGTCAACTCCATCTGGTCGCCCTTGATGAAGCTGGAGTCGCCGGACTCGGAGATCTCAACTTTACGCAGCATCTGACGCAGGATGGTCTCGATGTGCTTGTCGTTGATCTTCACGCCTTGCAGACGGTAAACGTCCTGAATCTCGTTGACGATGTACTTGGCCAGCGCACTCACACCCAGCAAACGCAGGATGTCGTGTGGATCGCTCGGACCGTCGGAGATAACTTCGCCGCGGTTAACCTGCTCACCTTCGAACACGTTCAGGTGACGCCACTTCGGAATCAGCTCTTCGTACGGATCGCTACCGTCGTTCGGAGTGATGACCAGACGGCGCTTGCCCTTGGTCTCTTTACCGAACGCGATGGTGCCGCTGACTTCAGCCAGAATCGACGCTTCTTTCGGACGACGGGCTTCGAACAGGTCGGCAACACGCGGCAGACCACCGGTGATGTCACGGGTCTTCGAAGTTTCTTGCGGAATACGAGCGATAACATCACCGATCGCGATCTGCGCACCGTCCGCCACGCCGACCAGGGCGTTGGCTGGCAGGAAGTATTGAGCCGGCACGTCAGTACCTGGCAGCAACAGATCCTTGCCGTTGGCATCGACCATCTTCACGGCAGGACGGATGTCCTTACCGGCAGCTGGACGATCCTTCACGTCGAGCACTTCAATGTTGGTCATACCGGTCAATTCGTCAGTCTGACGCTTGATCGTGATGCCTTCTTCCATGCCCACGTAGGTCACGGTACCTTTCATTTCAGTAACGATCGGGTGAGTGTGCGGATCCCACTTGGCCACGATTGCGCCAGCGTCGACCTTGTCACCCTCTTTAACCGAAATCACAGCACCGTACGGCAGCTTGTAGCGCTCGCGCTCACGACCGAAGTCATCAGCGATGGCCAACTCACCGGAACGGGACACAGCTACCAGGTGACCATCCACTCGCTCAACGTGCTTCAGGTTATGCAGACGGACAGTACCGCCATTCTTCACCTGAACGCTGTCGGCCGCGGAGGTCCGGCTTGCCGCACCACCGATGTGGAACGTACGCATCGTCAGCTGGGTACCTGGCTCACCGATGGACTGAGCGGCGATAACGCCGACAGCTTCACCGATGTTCACCAGGTGACCACGTGCCAGATCACGGCCGTAGCACTTGGCGCAGATGCCATAGCGGGTTTCACAGCTGATCGGCGAGCGAACGATCACTTCGTCAATGCTGTTGAGCTCGATGAACTCGACCCACTTCTCGTCAACCAGAGTGCCGGCGGGAACGATGACGTCTTCGGTACCTGGCTTGAATACATCACGGGCAATAACACGACCCAGTACACGCTCACCCAGAGGCTCTACAACGTCGCCGCCTTCAATATGCGGAGTCATCAGCAGGCCGTGCTCGGTGCCGCAGTCGATCTCGGTTACAACCAGATCTTGTGCAACGTCTACCAGACGACGCGTCAGGTAACCGGAGTTCGCGGTTTTCAACGCGGTATCCGCCAGACCTTTACGAGCACCGTGAGTGGAGATGAAGTACTGGAGTACGCTCAAACCTTCACGGAAGTTCGCAGTAATCGGCGTTTCGATGATGGAGCCGTCCGGCTTGGCCATCAGGCCACGCATACCAGCCAGCTGGCGAATCTGTGCAGCAGAACCCCGCGCACCCGAGTCAGCCATCATGTACATCGAGTTGAAGGATTCCTGGTCAACGGTCTCGCCATGACGATCGACAACCTTTTCTTTCGAAAGGTTGGCCATCATCGCCTTGGACACTTCGTCGTTGGCCTTGGACCACAGGTCGATCACCTTGTTGTACTTCTCGCCCTGGGTTACCAGGCCGGAGGCATACTGACTCTCGATTTCCTTCACTTCGTCGGTAGCGGTACCGATGATGCGGGCTTTCTCGTCAGGGATAACGAAGTCGTTAACACCGATGGAAACACCGGAAATGGTCGAGTAGGCAAAACCGGTGTACATCAACTGGTCAGCGAAGATCACGGTCTCTTTCAAACCCACCACGCGGTAGCACTGGTTGATCAGCTTGGAGATCGCTTTTTTCTTCATCGGCAGGTTGACGACGTCGTACGACAGACCTTTTGGCACAACTTGATACAACAGCGCACGGCCGACAGTGGTGTCGACGATACGGGTGTTGGTCACGCTGCCACCATCACGGTCGTTGACGGTTTCGTTGATCCGCACTTTGACCTTGGCGTGCAGTGCGGCTTCGCCGGCACGGAACACACGGTCAACTTCTTGCAGGTCAGCGAAAACACGACCTTCGCCCTTGGCGTTGATCGCTTCACGAGTCATGTAGTACAGACCCAATACAACGTCCTGCGACGGAACGATGATTGGCTCACCGTTGGCTGGCGACAGAATGTTGTTGGTCGACATCATCAACGCACGCGCTTCCAGCTGGGCTTCCAGTGTCAGCGGTACGTGCACGGCCATTTGGTCGCCGTCGAAGTCGGCGTTGTACGCAGCACAGACCAGAGGGTGCAGCTGGATAGCCTTACCTTCGATCAGTACCGGCTCAAACGCCTGGATACCCAGACGGTGAAGGGTCGGTGCACGGTTGAGGAGAACCGGGTGTTCACGGATCACTTCAGCGAGAACGTCCCAAACCTCTGGCAGTTCGCGCTCGACCATTTTCTTGGCCGCTTTGATGGTGGTCGCCAGACCGCGCATTTCGAGCTTGCCGAAAATGAACGGTTTGAACAGTTCCAGAGCCATCTTCTTCGGCAGACCGCACTGATGCAGACGCAGGGTCGGGCCCACGGTAATTACCGAACGACCGGAGTAGTCAACACGCTTACCGAGCAAGTTCTGACGGAAACGGCCTTGCTTACCCTTGATCATGTCGGCCAGGGATTTCAGAGGACGCTTGTTGGAACCGGTGATAGCACGGCCACGACGACCGTTGTCGAGCAAGGCGTCGACCGCTTCCTGCAACATACGCTTTTCGTTGCGCACGATGATATCCGGAGCGGACAGGTCGAGCAGACGCTTCAAACGGTTGTTACGGTTGATCACGCGGCGGTACAGGTCGTTGAGGTCAGACGTCGCGAAACGACCACCATCCAACGGCACCAGCGGACGCAGGTCTGGCGGCAGAACCGGCAGAACGGTCAGCACCATCCACTCTGGCAGGTTGCCGGAACCCTGGAAGGCTTCCATCAACTTCAGACGCTTGGACAGTTTCTTGATCTTGGTTTCGGAGTTGGTTTGCGGAATTTCTTCACGCAGACGGCCAATCTCGTGCTCCAGATCGATCGCGTGCAGCAGTTCGCGGACAGCTTCGGCACCCATGCGGGCGTCGAAATCGTCACCGAATTCTTCCAGCGCTTCGAAGTACTGCTCGTCGTTCAGCAACTGACCTTTTTCAAGGGTGGTCATGCCTGGATCGATAACGACATAGCTCTCGAAGTAGAGAACGCGTTCGATATCACGCAGGGTCATGTCCATCAGCAAGCCGATACGGGACGGCAGCGATTTCAGGAACCAGATGTGGGCAACCGGCGAAGCCAGTTCGATGTGCGCCATGCGCTCACGACGAACCTTGGCCAGCGCGACTTCAACGCCGCACTTCTCGCAGATTACACCACGGTGTTTCAAGCGCTTGTACTTACCGCACAGGCACTCGTAGTCCTTGACCGGGCCAAAGATCTTGGCGCAGAACAGGCCGTCACGCTCAGGCTTGAACGTACGGTAGTTGATGGTTTCCGGCTTTTTAACTTCACCGAACGACCACGAACGGATCATCTCAGGCGATGCCAACCCAATACGGATGGCGTCGAACTCTTCGACTTGACCCTGGTTTTTCAGCAAATTCAGTAGGTCTTTCAAGGCCTTTCCTCCTGGCGGAGCAGAGAGCGGGCTTTATCAGCCACGCTCTCGATTCGCGTCACGTGTTATTCGGTTTCCAGATCGATATCGATGCCGAGGGAACGAATTTCCTTGATCAACACGTTGAAGGACTCGGGCATGCCCGGCTCCATACGGTGATCGCCGTCCACGATGTTTTTGTACATCTTGGTCCGGCCGTTCACATCGTCCGACTTCACTGTGAGCATTTCTTGCAGAGTGTAAGCAGCACCGTATGCTTCCAGTGCCCAGACCTCCATCTCCCCGAAACGCTGACCACCGAACTGAGCCTTACCACCCAGCGGCTGCTGGGTAACCAGGCTGTACGAACCGGTAGAACGAGCGTGCATCTTGTCGTCTACCAAGTGGTTCAGCTTCAGCATGTACATGTAGCCAACAGTAACCGGGCGCTCGAACTTGTTGCCGGTACGGCCGTCGAACAGCTGCATCTGGCCGCTTTCTGGCAGGTCTGCCAGTTTCAGCATGGCCTTGATTTCGACTTCCTTGGCACCGTCGAACACTGGGGTAGCCATTGGAACGCCGCCACGCAAGTTCTTCGCCAAGTCCAGGATTTCCTGGTCGGAGAAGTCTTCCAACTTCTCTTGGCGACCGCCGATCTCGTTATAGATCTCGGTCAGGAACTTACGCAGTTCTGCAACCTTGCGCTGCTCTTCGATCATACGGTTGATCTTCTCACCCAGACCTTTGGCCGCAAGGCCCAGGTGGGTTTCAAGGATCTGACCAACGTTCATACGCGAAGGTACGCCCAACGGGTTAAGGACCACGTCCACCGGTGTGCCATTGGCATCGTGCGGCATGTCTTCAACCGGCATGATCACAGAGACCACACCTTTGTTACCGTGACGACCGGCCATCTTGTCGCCCGGTTGGATGCGGCGACGGATTGCCAGGTAAACCTTGACGATTTTCAGCACGCCTGGAGCCAGGTCATCGCCCTGCTGCAGTTTGCGCTTCTTGTCTTCGAACTTGTCGTCCAGCAGGCGACGGCGATCAACGATGTAGGCCTGAGCCTTCTCGAGCTGCTCGTTCAGAGCATCTTCCGCCATGCGCAGCTTGAACCACTGACCGTGTTCCAGACCGTCGAGCACTTCGTCAGTGATGTCCTGACCTTTCTTCAGACCAGCGCCACCTTCGGCCTTGTGGCCTACCAGTGCGGAGCGCAGACGTTCGAAGGTTGCACCTTCGACGATGCGGAACTCTTCGTTCAAGTCCTTGCGGATCTCGTCCAGCTGGCTCTTCTCGATGGACAGGGCACGACTGTCGCGCTCAACGCCATCACGGGTGAAGACCTGCACGTCGATGACAGTACCTTTGGTACCGGTAGGTACGCGCAGGGAAGTGTCTTTAACGTCGCTGGCTTTCTCACCGAAGATTGCACGCAGCAGTTTTTCTTCCGGAGTCAGCTGGGTCTCACCTTTTGGAGTGACCTTGCCTACCAGAATGTCGCCCGGGCCAACTTCGGCGCCGACGTAAACGATACCGGCTTCGTCCAGCTTGTTCAGAGCAGCTTCACCCACGTTCGGGATGTCTGCAGTGATTTCCTCTGGGCCAAGCTTGGTGTCACGAGCCACACAGGTCAGTTCCTGAATGTGGATCGTGGTGAAACGGTCTTCCTGAACAACACGCTCGGACAGGCAGATGGAGTCTTCGAAGTTGAAGCCGTTCCATGCCATGAACGCGATGCGCATGTTCTGACCCAGTGCCAGTTCACCCATGTCGGTGGACGGGCCGTCGGCCATGATATCGCTACGCTGAACGCGATCACCTTTGCTCACCAGCGGACGCTGGTTGATGCAGGTGTTCTGGTTCGAACGGGTGTACTTGGTCAGGTTGTAGATGTCGACACCGGCTTCGCCAGTTTCAACTTCGTCATCGGCAACACGAACCACGATACGGCTTGCGTCAACGGAGTCGATCACGCCGCCACGACGAGCCACGACGCAAACGCCGGAGTCACGAGCGACGTTACGCTCCATGCCGGTACCGACCAGCGGCTTGTCAGCACGCAGGGTTGGTACAGCCTGACGCTGCATGTTGGAACCCATCAATGCCCGGTTGGCGTCGTCGTGCTCGAGAAACGGAATCAGCGACGCTGCAACCGATACTACCTGCTTCGGCGAAACGTCCATCAGGGTGACGTCTTCCGGCGCCTTGACGGTGAACTCGTTCAGGTGACGTACCGCCACCAGCTCGTCGATCAGGACTTTCTTGTCGTTCATCGTGGCCGAAGCCTGAGCGATCACGTGATCAGCTTCTTCGATGGCGGACAGGAACACGATGTCGTCGGTGACCACACCTTCTTTAACCACACGGTATGGACTTTCCAGGAAGCCATACTGGTTGGTACGCGCGTAGGCCGCCAGGGAGTTGATCAGGCCGATGTTCGGACCTTCCGGCGTTTCGATCGGGCATACACGACCATAGTGAGTCGGGTGTACGTCACGAACTTCGAAGCCTGCACGCTCACGGGTCAAACCGCCCGGGCCAAGTGCCGAAACACGGCGCTTGTGGGTGATCTCGGAGAGCGGGTTGTTCTGGTCCATGAACTGGGAAAGCTGGCTGGAACCGAAGAACTCTTTCACCGCAGCAGCGACTGGCTTGGCGTTGATCAGGTCCTGAGGCATCAGACCTTCGCTTTCGGCCATCGACAGACGCTCTTTGACCGCACGTTCAACACGTACCAGGCCAACGCGGAACTGGTTCTCGGCCATTTCACCTACGCAACGAACACGGCGGTTACCCAGGTGGTCGATGTCGTCGACGATGCCTTTGCCGTTACGGATGTCGACCAGGGTCTTCAGAACCTCGACGATATCTTCCTTGCTCAGCACGCCCGAACCTTCGATTTCGGTGCGACCGATACGACGGTTGAACTTCATCCGACCAACCGCAGACAGGTCATAACGCTCAGGGCTGAAGAACAGGTTGTTGAACAACGTCTCGGCCGCATCTTTGGTCGGTGGCTCACCAGGACGCATCATGCGATAGATCTCGACCAGCGCTTCCAATTGGTTGCTGGTGGAGTCGATCTTCAACGTGTCGGAAATGAACGGACCGCAGTCGATGTCGTTGGTGTACAGCGTTTCGATGCGAACAACCTGGGCCTTGGCGATTTTTGCCAGGATCTCGGTGTTCAGCTCGGTGTTGCATTCAGCCAGGATTTCACCGGTGGCCGGGTGAACGATGGCCTTGGCGGTCGTGCGACCCAAGACGTAGTCCAGAGGCACTTCCAGCTCTTTGATACCGGCCTTTTCGATCTGGTTGATGTGGCGTGCAGTGATACGACGACCAGCCTCAACAATGACCTTGCCTTTTTCGTCCTGGATGTCCAGAACGGCAATTTCACCACGCAGACGCGAAGCGATCAGCTCCAGCTTGAGGGTTTCATCCTTCAGGCTGAATACGTTGGTGGTGTAGAAAGCATCCAGCACTTGTTCGGTGGTGTAACCCAGCGCGCGCAGCAGTACCGAGGCCGGCAGTTTGCGGCGACGGTCGATACGTACGAATACGCAATCTTTCGGGTCGAACTCGAAGTCCAGCCACGAACCGCGGTATGGAATGATCCGCGCGGAGTACAGGAGTTTGCCGGAGCTGTGCGTCTTGCCGCGGTCGTGGTCGAAGAACACGCCCGGGGAACGGTGCAGTTGGGAAACGATAACGCGTTCGGTACCGTTGATAACGAAGGTACCGTTTTCAGTCATCAGGGGGATTTCACCCATGTAGACTTCTTGCTCTTTGATGTCCTTGATCGCTTTGTTCGACGATTCTTTGTCGAAAATGATCAGACGGACTTTTACCCGCAAAGGTACGGCGTACGTGACGCCGCGCAACACGCATTCTTTGACATCAAATGCCGGTTCGCCCAGACGATAACCGACGTACTCCAGCGCAGCATTGCCGGAGTAGCTGATGATCGGGAAAACGGATTTGAAGGCCGCATGCAGGCCCACGTCGCGGAACTGATCTTTGGTCGCTCCCGCCTGCAAGAATTCACGATACGAATCCAGCTGGATAGCCAGAAGGTACGGGACATCCATGACGTCCGGCAACTTGCTAAAGTCCTTGCGGATACGTTTTTTCTCAGTATATGAGTAAGCCATCAGCGTTCCCCAGCTTGGTCACCTGCTTGTTTGGCCCCTCCCGACGGGAGCAGCCAGAAAATCTTGCAAACCCCTTGGTTTGCACCACCGCATCGGGTGGCTACAACACGCTTTTGGCGGCGACCGAGTCGACAGCCAAGAACGGAAAAAGGCCGGTGGCAAGAGCCACCAGCCATCAGCCTTCAGCTTAACGCTTGGGCCGGAGACACAAGGTCGATGCTTATTTCAGCTCGACTTTAGCGCCTGCTTCTTCCAGCTTCTTCTTAGCGTCTTCAGCGGCTTCTTTCGAAACGCCTTCAGCTACAACCTGAGGAGCGCCGTCGACTTTCTCTTTGGCTTCTTTCAGGCCCAGACCAGTCAGTTCACGAACTGCCTTGATCACGTTTACTTTCTTCTCGCCGGCTTCAACCAGAACAACGTTGAACTCGGTTTGCTCTTCAACAACAGCAGCGGCAGCAGCAGGACCAGCAGCAGCGACAGCAGCGGTCACGCCGAAGGTTTCTTCCATTGCCTTGATCAGCTCAACAACTTCCAGAACGGTTTTCTGGCCGATTGCTTCGATGATTTGTTCGTTAGTCAGAGACATGACTCAATTCCTGAATTGGGGGACAGCCTAGTACGGCTATCGAAATAAACAAAAATACGCGAAAGGAAATCCAGGGCCTTAGGCCGCGGAAGCTTCCTTCTGGTCGCGAATAGCTGCCAGAGTACGAGCCAGCTTGCTGGTAGCGCCTTGAATCACGCTCATCAGTTTCGCGATAGCTTCGTCACGGGTCGGCAGGCTTGCCAGTACGTCGATTTCGTTTGCTGCGAGGAACTTGCCCTCGAACGCAGCTGCCTTGATCTCGAACTTGTCCTGACCCTTGGCGAACTCTTTGAAAATACGGGCAGCAGCGCCCGGATGTTCATTGGAGAACGCGATCAGGGTCGGGCCGGTGAACGCATCGTTGAGAACACTGTAGTCAGTGCCAGCAACAGCGCGCTTGAGCAGGGTGTTACGTACAACGCGTACGTAAACGCCAGCTTCACGAGCCTCTTTACGGAGTCCGGTCATTGCGCCTACTGTTACGCCACGGGCATCAGCCACGACAGCGGACAGAGCGACTTTGGCAGCCTCGTTGACTTCAGCGACGATGGCCTTCTTGTCTTCGAGATTAATTGCCACGGGTTTAACTCCTGCTTGTTACCGTTTCATCAGGCCTGAGCCGGATGTCGTTTTGGTGTCTGATTCGGTAAGGAACCGGGAGCACCATCTGCGTAGGCTGTAGGTTTAAGACTTTCGCCGCCTACGGTCTTGGATAGCCCCCGCCAGGCAGGGACCCCAATCTTTCAATTGGCGCATTTAAAGCTGCGCCAATTTGTGTCTTATACGTTCAGCGAACCCTGGTCGATGACCAGACCTGGGCCCATAGTGGTGCTCAGGGTAACGCGCTTGACGTAGATACCTTTCGAAGAGGCCGGCTTGATGCGCTTCAGGTCAGCGATCAGGGCTTCAACGTTTTCCTTCAGCTTGACGGCGTCGAAACCGACTTTGCCAACGGAGGTGTGAATGATGCCGTTTTTGTCGGTGCGGTAGCGAACCTGGCCAGCCTTGGCATTTTTAACTGCGTTGGCGACGTCTGGAGTTACGGTACCGACTTTCGGGTTAGGCATCAGACCACGTGGACCGAGGATCTGACCGAGCTGGCCCACAACGCGCATTGCATCCGGGGAAGCAATTACTACGTCATAGTTCAGGTCGCCGCCTTTCATTTCGGCGGCCAGGTCATCCATACCAACGCGATCAGCGCCAGCGGCCAGAGCAGCTTCAGCTGCCGGGCCTTGGGTGAAGACAGCAACACGTACAGTCTTGCCAGTGCCGTGCGGCAGCACAGTAGCGCTACGAACAACCTGGTCGGATTTACGTGGATCTACGCCCAGGTTCACAGCAACGTCAACAGACTCGCTGAACTTGACAGTCGACAGCTCGGTCAGCAGAGCAGCAGCGTCTTCGAAATTGTAAGACTTGCCTGCTTCGATTTTGCTGGCGATAGCCTTTTGGCGCTTGGTCAGCTTAGCCATTACACACCCTCCACGTTAAGGCCCATGCTACGAGCAGAACCGGCGATGGTACGCACGGCTGCATCCATATCAGCTGCAGTCAGATCCGCGTTTTTGGTTTTCGCGATTTCTTCCAGCTGAGCACGAGTTACGGTGCCAACCTTAACGGTGTTAGGACGAGCGGAACCGCTAGTCAAACCAGCAGCCTTCTTCAGCAGAACCGAAGCTGGGGTCGACTTGGTTTCGAAAGTGAAGCTACGGTCGCTGTATACAGTGATGATCACTGGAGTCGGCAGACCTGGCTCAAGACCCTGAGTACGGGCATTGAAGGCCTTGCAGAATTCCATGATGTTCACGCCGTGCTGACCCAGAGCTGGACCGACGGGTGGACTTGGGTTGGCCTGAGCGGCCTTCACTTGCAGCTTGATGTAAGCGGTAATCTTCTTGGCCATGAGGCACTCCAATTACGGGTTCAAACGCCTCGAAAGGCTCCCCGGTTACTTGCGCGTTTATCCCAGTGACGACAAAACCCCACAGCCTAGGACTGTGGGGTTGGGATGCTTGCTCAGCTAGACCTTCTCGACCTGACTGAATTCCAACTCTACCGGAGTAGAGCGACCGAAAATGAGCACAGCCACTTGGATCCGGCTCTTTTCGTAGTTAACCTCTTCGACAGTACCGTTAAAATCAGCAAACGGACCATCTGTAACACGAACAACCTCACCCGGCTCGAACAACGTCTTCGGCTTGGGCTTGTCGCTACCATCAGCAACACGACGCAGAATTGCTTCTGCCTCTTTGTCGGTGATTGGAGCAGGCTTATCAGCGGTACCGCCGATGAAACCCATGACACGAGGGGTATCCTTGACTAAGTGCCAAGTACCTTCGTTCATGTCCATTTGAACCAGCACATACCCTGGAAAGAACTTACGTTCGCTCTTGCGCTTCTGACCATTCCGCATTTCGACCACTTCTTCAGTGGGAACCAGAATTTCGCCGAAGCCATCTTCCATGCCTGCCAGCTTTACGCGCTCCAGCAAAGAGCGCATAACATGCTTCTCGTAACCCGAGTAAGCATGCACAACGTACCAACGCTTAGCCACGGGACACCCTTAGCCAACAATCAAGGAAACAAGCCAGCCGAGCAGGGAATCAAGACCCCACAACAGCAACGCCATAACCAGCACAACAGCCACCACAATCAGGGTGGTCTGCGTGGTTTCTTGGCGAGTCGGCCAAACGACTTTACGAATTTCGGTGCGCGCTTCCTTTACCAGGACCGCGAAAGACTTGCCTTTAGCAGTCTGCAGACCTACAAAGGCAGCTACAGCAGCAAGGACAAGCAATGCGAGCACACGGTACAGGATCGGCGAAGCAGAATAGTACTGATTGCCAACAACGCCTACGACCACCAACGCGACCACAGCGAGCCACTTGACCAGATCGAAACGAGAGCTTTGAGCTTCAGCCTTAGGAGTCATCTATGAAGATCCTGTGAAAAGAAAGCCAGACACACCACGTGAATCTGGCAGGTCAGGAGGGAATCGAACCCCCAACCTACGGTTTTGGAGACCGTCGCTCTGCCAATTGAGCTACTGACCTAAAACAAATCAGGCCGACCATTATGCAGGCCTGAAAAAGACTTTACAACAACCAACCCCAAGAGACTTGAAATCACCCGGCAACAAAGCCAGGCACAACACCATCAAGCCGAGGCAGCTGTTAAAACAAAGGCAGATATTTTCATATCTGCCTTGTTATATGGAGCTCTTGAGCGGATTTGAACCGCTGACCTCACCCTTACCAAGGGTGTGCTCTACCAACTGAGCTACAAGAGCGAAACACATTGCACAACCTGCAAACTTGGAGCGGGTAGCGGGAATCGAACCCGCATCATCAGCTTGGAAGGCTGAGGTTCTACCACTAAACTATACCCGCGGAGCTTGCAGCTCACGCTAAAATGGTGGAGGGGGAAGGATTCGAACCTTCGAAGTCGTAGACGTCAGATTTACAGTCTGATCCCTTTGGCCGCTCGGGAACCCCTCCTAAGCGAGCCGGCATTTTACATTACGCCGACCTTCTGTCAAGCATTTTCTCATTTAAAAATATGAGGTTAGCTGCATTGACCGTCGCTTCACACCGCTGACCGTAAAGGTCTTCACTGCGAAGCGGGCGCCATTCTATGCAAACTAATCGAGAGTTGCAACGCCTTCGCACAACATTATTTTATGTTTTAACTCATTGAATTCCTTAGCAAGGTTTTCAAAGGGCAGATCTTCAGCCAGGCGCCTGCTTTCGGGGGCAACACGGAGCCAGTAACCAGAGACCTCCTGCGTATTGAGCAATTGCATCTTGACCTTTATATCCAGACTGATCAGACGCTGCTCTAGTACCAACGCTTGTCGCTGATCCGCAAAACCACCCAGATACAAACAGGTATTCACCTCAGAAGCCTTGGCCTTGTCACGCTTTTGCACGGCATCGGATGATTCACTCAGAAGGCGGATATCTTGCTGCGAGCCCTTGTAGAGACTCAGAGGAGTGACATCCTTTGCCCGTAACGGCGCCTCTTGCTGATGCCAAATGTAGTAGAACGCATTGAGGACCAGCAAAAGCAAAAACAGCCAACGCATAAACACCTCAGGACAAAGGGCACGCCATCGCCAGGCCAACAAAGACCAGATCCGGAACAAGCCGAGCCTGAGGCACAGCCTCCGAAACGAGCTCGGCATCCCCGCCAGTGAGAAACACCACGAATTCATCACCCCAGTAACTTCGAGCAAGCTCCAGCTGAGTCAGCACGAAGCCTCTCAGCATGAGCGTACAGCCGCGCTCTACTGCCTCGACGGTGGTACGACCTGGCGATAAGCGCGCCAATGCCTGCTCGGCTGCGGCATCGTCATAACGTATCTTGCGGGTATGAGTTCGCAACTGGTTACGCATCAACGGCATCCCAGGACAAATGAAGCCTCCTAGGTGCTCACCATCCGCAGCAATAAAATCGGCCGTTGCCGCAGTACCGAAATCAAGTACCAGGCAGGCACCCGAGGCCAATTTGAACGCACCGAGCATTGCCAACCAGCGATCAAGCCCGAGGCGCTCGAACTCCTCATACCCGTTGCGTACGCCCGCCATGTCGCGCGCGGGCGCAGCGCAGGACACGACAACCCCAAAAGACGCCTCCAAGGCCGCCACCAACTTGCTCGTTTCTTCTGAAGCCCTAACACTCACCAAACGACAGCGTGTCAGCAAGACGCCGGGCAGCGCCAACAGGCTATCGATTAGGGCAACATCCGAACCGACAACGCCTTCTGCAAAAACGCCGATTGCTGTCAAATCAAGCACGCGCCATTTGATGAAGCTATTCCCACAGTCGAGCTCAAGAATCATCACGCAACCTCAGGCTTAACTCACCACCGCTGTACGTCTTTTCGACACCCTCTACACTCAATCGCAAAGCCCCCTGACGATCGACGCCCAAGACCACGCCCTCAATATGATTAACCCCTGCTATGAGGGAAACAGCTTTACCCTGCCACAAATGATTCTGCTCCCACTCCTCTTGGAGCGCCGCAAAACCGGAGGCCTTATGTCGATCCAGATAGTGCTGCAGTTGCAGGCCAAGTCTCGCAACAAGAAGGTTACGATCAAGAGGCAAACCAGTTTCCAGCTGCACCGAGGTCCACTGCTGATCAACGTCTGCAGTTCTTTGCATATTCACGTTAATCCCAACCCCCAGGACAACGTGACAGATATCCGCTGGATCCCCGACCAGCTCAAGCAAAATTCCGGCAATTTTTTTCCTGCCAACCAAAACGTCGTTTGGCCACTTCAGCGCTGCACCTTGCACCCCAGACTCACGCAGAGCCTGCATGACAGCCAATCCGACGACAAGGCTCAACCCTTCCAATTGCCTGAGTCCACCCTCGATGCGCAATACGAGGCTGTAATACACATTTTGTGCGAATGGACTGACCCACGCCCGACCCCGCCGCCCTCTCCCTGCCGTTTGCTGCTCTGCGAGCACCAGGAGCGGGGCGGCACAGCCAATCTCGACAAGGCGCAGCGCTTCAGCATTAGTGGAGTCAATGGAATCTGAAATATGAACGGGCCAGCTTAGGGTAGGCGCATTCGAGGTGATCTCCTCAACACTCAAGAAGACCAATGGCGATGCCAACTGATATCCCCGCCCTCGAACCTTATGGACAGACAGGTTCAATTCGGCCTCCAGGTGCTGCAGTTGCTTCCAGACAGCACTGCGACTGATGCCCAAGGCGACACCCAATGCCTCTCCAGAGTGGAATCGACCGTCTTTCAAGAGTTTCAACAACGTCAGCATGCAAGTATCGCCTCACAATGAGGCACGCATGATAGCCATGCGTAAGACCATTGCATAGAAAGGCGGGCGCTTAGCGTGAAAGGTCGGGCAACAAAAACGCTCAAATGCCTTTTCACCCGCCCAAAACAAAACCCCATCTGCTTTCGCAAATGGGGTTTCGGAA